>JAYUAU010000130.1:0-36522 GCA_043741135.1 Sphingomonadales bacterium
TTCGCCGTCATAAATAGTGACATTGCGGATGAACGTGGGCGTGCCCGCATAGGCTTTGTAAGTTGAGGGGTAGGGATCGAGGTTGGTCTTCGCAGCCACTGGCTTCGATGCGACTGTGCTGGGTTTTGCTGCGGGTTGCGTGCAGGCGGTGAGCGCAAAAGCGATTGAAGCCAAACCTAGTATCGGAGCACTTAATCCCAACTTTGGTGATATTGCTTGGTTGATCATCTGTGTGGCCCTATCTGCTGCTTTGTATGGAGATGTGCGCTTCAAAGCTGGTCAAAGCCTCAACCGGCCATCACCTAGCCAACGCAAAACTTGGCACGCGATCGGATTTGGATCACGCGCAGTGTTTTTGTCTTCAGCCATTTCCCAACGCCGCACTGTCACCGGATTGGTGTTAAGAATTTCCGAAAGCTGGTTGATCGTGAGGCCCAGAGATTGCCGAGCGTCCCGAAACTCACCGCTATTCATAAGAATAGCTTGACGATACCAATAACGACACCGACGAACGCCGTCGATAAGAC
Source organism: Sphingomonadales bacterium (assembly GCA_043741135.1). Classification (GTDB taxonomy): domain Bacteria; phylum Pseudomonadota; class Alphaproteobacteria; order Sphingomonadales; family Sphingomonadaceae; genus Aquisediminimonas. The sequence continues at coordinate 528 of JAYUAU010000130.1, forward strand.
GACCGGATACCAGCTTGCCTCAATTTTAAGCTTACGCGTTTCAGCAAACATCTTGCGCGTTTCCGCGTTCAAATTATGAATTTCAGCGAGGGCTTTTTCTAAGGCTATCTCGGTCATCTCTGTCCTCTCGGTTAGCGAGCTTCGATGCTCTACCACTATAAATGTAACCAATGGCCATATTTGTCAAGAAAAATTGACACCATTAGGCCTCAACCGCCTTGAGCAAATTCGATAAAGGCATTTCCGATCCTGCCACCGCAACGAGCGCAAATGCCTTATGCATGGGCGGCCACACCTTTCTCATCGGTCATCGTATCAAGATGCATCAATTTCTTGATTAGCGGTGAGATTAGAATAACAGCGACGCCTGCGCCAATTGCAACCCATCCCACTGTTGTGTAAACGTCGAGTACCGTCTGTTGCCCCGCACTTTCACCGCTCGCACTTTCAGCGCCAGTGGCCGATGCGATCAGTCCCGCCGCGAAGTTCCCCGTTGCCGAGGCAAAAAACCATGATCCCATGATCAGGCTGGCCATATGCGCTGGCGCTAATCGGTTCATCGCCGAGAGGCCAACGGGTGAAAGGCAAAGCTCGCCCGTGGTGTGCAACAAATAGATGAGAAAGATGAATAGCACGGGCGTGGGAACGCCGTTTCCGCTCGCGAGCGCTCCTGCGACGAGAACGAGGAACCCGGCCCCTAATTGCAACATAGCAAGCCCGAATTTGGCAGGAGCAGATGGTTCAAGCCCACGCTTCGCTAGCCACATCCAAAGGCCCGCAAACAGCGGCCCCAGCGTCACGATATAAATCGAGTTGATCGATTGAAACACCGAAGCGGGAACGCCCAATCGGTCAACATAACGGTCAGTATAAAGGTTGAGCGACGATCCGGCTTGTTCAAACAAGGCCCAGAACAGGATTGAGCCAATGATCAAGAACATCGCGGCAAAAATCCGGTCACGGTCTTGCGCAGGAAGCTTTATGACGGCGGTGTAAAGCACATAAGCCACCAGTATCGCGCCTGCGACACCGAGCAGTGAGCCAACAACGCTTTGATATTGAATCAGCAACCATACGAGACCAACGCCCGCAATGCTAAGCACGTAAATCAGCCATTCAAATTTCAGCCCTGCAACGGGCTTTGCGAGCTGCGCTGCGTCTGGCGATTCGCCGTTCCCCATCAAAAGTGGCTTGCCCCAGATGAAAACGAACAGTCCAACGACCATGCCGACGCCCGCTGCGCCAAATCCGTATGACCAGCCGTAGGTTTCACCAAGATAGCCGCACACCAAAGCGCCAAGCGCTGCGCCTAAGTTAATTCCCATGTAGAAAATTGTGTATGCCGGATCACGCCGCGCATCAGTGCGCGGATAAAGCTGACCGACGAGCACTGAAATATTAGCCTTGAGGAAGCCCGAGCCAACGATGATGAACGACAGTGCAAGCCAGAAGATATTGAGCGCAGCATCACCTTGCCCGCCGTCTCCTTCAACCCCCATCAGCAAATGCCCCGCCGCAAGCAAAACGCCGCCGAACACAACCGCCTTGCGCTGGCCCAGATAGCGATCAGCGAGATAGCCGCCGATTACGGGCGTAATGTAAACGAGGGCTGTATAAGCGCCGTAAATCACCGACGCCTTTTGATCCGAATAAAGCCAATGTTTGGTGAGATAAAAAATCAGCAGCGCGCGCATACCATAGTAGGAAAAACGTTCCCACATTTCGGTAAAAAACAGCAGGTAAAGCCCGTGGGGATGGCCCAGAAATGTCTTCTCGCCGATTGGCATTGCGGATGTGGTCATGGTGCGCGGCGCTCCCCTTCAAAAACAATGTGCCAATTGTTCGGCACGGTTGCGTGGGAGACTAACGCCATAATCTCAGGTGTGAAGTAATATTATTGCGTGTCCGCGAAATTTGGTGTGATCGGAGCGCCTGCGTGCTGCTTTTCTGCGATTTCAACGGCAACCGCCCTCAACGCTGCCACGCGCGGTTTGGTGCGCGGATGCGTGCCATCAGAAAAAATGCCGTGTCCGGTTTCCTTGCCAAAGCGCGCCCAGAAGCGGGCGGGGGCGAGTGGATCATAGCCCGCGCGCGCCATCAAATAGACGCTGAAGGCATCAGCCTCTACTTCGGTTTGGCGGATCACCCGCGCGCGGCGGCCTTTGGCGTCAAGCACCTTGTGATGCTGCAAAATGTTATGCGCCATTTCATGCGCGATAATGCTCGCCAGTTCTTCGTCATTTTGCGCATAGTCAATGATCGCGTCAGTGAGTTGAACATATTTGCCATCAGCGTGTGCGGTGAGTGCGCCGCCCGGAATCACCTGAACAATCGAGGGGCACCCAGCGATCCCGATGAGGTTGACAGTATGAGCGACGCCGCCATGATCAACGCTGATCCTTACGGGCGATGATGCCAGCGCTTGGGCAAACGCCTCATCGATATTGCCAGACACTGGCTTACCGTCAATCGCGACGATCCTATCATTGACGCGGAGGCCAGCGCGATCAGCAGCGCCGCCCGCCACAATCGCGAGCACAGAAGGTTGATTGGTTAGCCCAAAGTCACGCTGCGCCTCTTGGCGCTGCTTAACGGGATATTGGCTGATGTCATGAAGCAGCATTCCCGTTTGTGGCTGCGTGTTCGGGCAAATTGGCGCGCCGAGCGTTTGGAGGCGGTAAGCAATCGCTGCAATCGCACTATCCTGTGCTTGCGCACTTAAAAGTGGGGAGACGGCGGCCGCGAAGAGAGGAAGAAGAAAGAGCATAGTGAAGGTTTAGCCGTCACCGCGTTCAATTGCCAAGCGCTCTTGTCGCCGCTACCTGCGCCAACATGTTCAATGATCGCACAAGCACTGCTTCACTCCTCGCTACCCGCCGCTCAGGCAAAGCGCGTGATATGATCGCACCTGGCCCAAACGCAACGGAACTGAGAACGATATTGGAAGCGGCTGTCCGCGTTCCTGATCACGGAAAGCTTGCGCCGTGGCGATTCATCATTGTTTGTGATGATCAACGCGAGGCGCTCTCCACATTACTAACGACGGCATATTTGGCCGAAAAACCTGAAGCGGGTCGCCTTGAAATCGAAGCAATGAAACAGTTTGCGCATCAAGCGCCAACGTTGATCGTCGCTATATCATCACCCGTCGCTCAATCAAAAATCCCGCTGTGGGAACAGCAATTGTCTGTCGGCGCGGCGTGCATGAATTTGCTGATAGCGGCGCACGCGCAGGGTTTTGCCGGTAATTGGCTCACCGGATGGCCAGCGTATAATGATGATGTCCGCGCAGCCTTCGGTAATGATGGTGAACAGATTGCTGGTTTCTTTTTCATCGGCACACCCGCGCGAGACCTCGATGAACGACCCCGCCCAGAATACGGCAGCGTCGTTTCGAAGTGGTCACGACCTTAGGGGTGACAAAGCGACTGATATGCTGTATTACGCCAGTATGACAGCGAATGAATCTTCCGATGTACCCGTCTATTTGAGGCTTCGCGCGGTATTAGCGGCGTCGATTTTGGAAGGAAATTACATAGAGGGCGATCAGCTTCCTTCGGTGCGTTCGTTTGCGCAAGAACATGGGGCCAATCCGTTGACCGTGGCCAAAGCCTATCAGGCACTCCAAGACGATGGCTATGTTGCGGTGAAGCGCGGGGTTGGCATGTTTGTAGCGCCCAACGCCATTGAACGGTTACGCGTCAATGAGCGCGCGCTGTTTCTTGAAAAAGTCTGGCCGCGGATGCGCGCACATATCGAGCGGCTTGGGATTGATGTGCACGATCTCGTCGCACACGAACCCGCCTAGCAACGAGGCCATATTCGCTTTATGTATCGCGACGGCGTCGTGAAGGGCTTAAGCGAGATCAAATGGTATTGAAACGTCTTTTTGGAAGCCGTAAGCCGGCAGCGCCGCGTTCATGGTCGGCCCCTGCTGGGCAGCGCATATATGCGATTGGCGATATCCACGGCCGGCTTGATCTGCTTGATCAATTGCTTGCGATGATCGATGCTGATGATGCCACACGCGGGCCTGCGCAAGCCCAGTTGATTTTCTTGGGGGACTTGGTTGATCGCGGCGCGGATTCGCGCGGGGTGGTTGAGCGGCTTATGCGGCTTTCCGCGGTGAGTGATAATGTCCGCTTTCTCAAAGGCAATCATGAAGAATTGCTGATCCGTGTGTGGGAGGGCGATGCGCGCGCAATCGGTATGTTCCACCGCGTCGGCGGGCGCGCAACAATGCTGAGCTACGGCATGGACCCTGATCATTATGACGATGCAGAATTAGCAGAACTCGCCACAATGATTGCGGGCCATGTTCCCGTTGACCATATCGCGTTTCTGCGCGGCTTTGATGATTGGATTATCGCGGGCGATTATCTGTTTGTCCACGCAGGCATCCGCCCTGGCCTTTCAATCGAAGAACAATCACCAAGCGACCTGCGCTGGATTCGCACTGAATTCACTGAGAATGACGACATTCACGACATGATGATCATCCACGGCCACAGCATCACCCAAAGCGTCGACGAACGCCCCAACCGCATCGGCATCGACACCGGCGCGTTCCAAAGCGGCGTGCTAACCGCGATTGGTATTGAGGGGGAAGGGCGCTGGTATGTGGCGACTGGGGGGTGAGTGGCTTCTATACAGAATTGATGCTACTTGCGTTAAATGGAATACTCAGCGTCAGAAATTTATACTAAATGGTCAGGCTCAATAGCCAATTTAATCGCCGTTAAAAATGGTGTTAGGGTTGGCTCTGGCAGTGGTTTCTTAGTAAATGGCAAATTGGTAACATGCGGACACGTTGTAGCGATTCCTGCTGGCGTCAGACTTTTCGTTGAATTTCAAAATCCTAGTGGAAATGGTGAGGGCGATATACAATGTTTAAGCCACTCCTCTGAACATTCGTATGACTATGCGATCCTAAAGGTTACGCATCTAGTAAATCTGGGGCCTTCGCTTGAGCTAACTGACCGCATTCCCGTGCCCGGAGAACCTGTCTGTGCACTTGGCTATCCGTTCGAAGACACTCAATTGACCATACATCAAGGAATTATTTCCGCAGTATATAAGAGTGGTGTTGCGACTATGTTGAAATTGGACATGAGCGTTAACGCCAGTAATTCGGGCGGGCCTCTGATAAGTATGCTTGATGGGAAAGTTGTTGGTGTGGTTGCGAGAAAAGCGACGGGACTCACCGCCGCATTTGATGATTTGATCAAATCATTTGAGGCAAATGCTCAACTTTTGGAGAGTCGTTCAGGAGGTGTGTTTATTGCCGGTATCAACCCGAACGCAATGTTGGCTCAAACACAAAGGCAAATGAAGCATGTGTCCGAACAAATTAAGCGATCTGCGAATGTAGGTATTGGCTACGCAGTCTCGGTAGACGCGCTCATTCAAGAGAATGCGTTAACCGAGCAATCTTGGTAGTTCACTTCGAGAACTCAAGGGAGCAAATTCGAGGGAACTCTGAGTGCATAAGACTAATTTGCCTCGCTTAAGCCGCCAGCCGTAACGTTCCCTTCGCCCCGCTCGACGGGCTGATCCGCACTTCCACATCCTGCCCCAGATCGCTCAACGCGCGGAGCAGGCGATCGGTAGAGAAAAGGGTGATCTTGCCGTTCATCAGGGCGGAGACGCGGGGTTGATCCATTGCCATTAGCTTGCCCGCGCGCACTTGGGTTAACTTTTGTTCGGCAATGATCCGCACAATCTGGCACATCAAATCGGCCCGCAAAAGCAAATCATCAGCATCAGGCAGACCGAGTGCGTGAAAGGCGCTATCGGTTGAATAGCTCACTGTTTCCGGCGTTTCCATATCTCATACTCCTGCTCGGCGCGCCTCAATCGCGATTTGATCTTTTCTAATTCCTGTGGCGGTGTTGCGATGCCTTTCTTCGACTTTTTCTGGAAGGCGTGGAGCACATAGACCAATTCCGCAAAGCGCACCGTATAGACGGCGCGATAAGTGTCACCGTCATGATCCTCCACTACTTCAAGCACCGAAGCCCCGCCAAAACCCTTCAGAGGCTTGGCATGTATATGCTTATCACCCGTCTGCGCGAGATAAAGCGCATGGCCAACCTCGCGGACGACATCGAGCGGGAAGGCCTCCAAATCCGCCTTGGCGCGGCCTATCCAACCGAGTGGTTTCAGCATCGGATAAATATATCAGTGCTGACATATTTGTAAAGAATCAAATTCGCCTCGCCTTGGCCGCCCCAAAATGCCCCAGATACCACTCTTGAAACTTCACGACGCTCCCCTCTTGCTCCGAATAACGACCCGGTTGGTAGCGGCTTGACATGATACCGTTCTGATTATTCTCAGTGATGATTTTGTCCTGAGTGGTTGTCGCGTGATATCCCCAGATCATTTTTTCGATATCGACCTCCGCCTCACTCGCGCGGCCATCGACGAGCCAGATCATTTCGACGTCAGACTCCAGCGCCGAGCGCGGGGTGAATTGGAACAGGATGACGAAATGATCGTCTGCAACAATCTGGCTGAACGGGCTGAAACTCAGGTGCATACGTCCGCGGTCCGGCGCGGTGCGTTTGCCCATCAAGGGCGAGGGCGCGGTGCCGTCCTGTGTCTCCGCAGCCCAACCGTCCTTGGCGCCGCGTTGCATTAACAGGCGCAAATGGCTGCTATCGGTTTCATCATCGATCGTGCCAACTGGGCGGCCAAGCGCGCTTGCACTGGCCTCCCAAGCGGCTTGCTTTGGCGCAAAAGCAGCCATGGCATCGGTAGGCCCAGAGCTTGGGCCAGCGCCAACCGCGATCAGCGTTTCCGCAGGGTGCATCGAACAAAATTCAGGATGTGAGGGCACGCAGTGATAGCATTCGAAGAAATTCTCAACGACCAGTTTCCAATTCGCTGTCGTCGGGTAGCTCCCTGAATGAGCGATGCGAGCGTCGGCGATTCCGTGATACTCAAGGATTGGCCCCATATCGTCGAAAGTCGTGTCGAAATCGGCTGGCTCATCCCCGCTCATGTTGATGAAGATTAGCCCGTGGAAGACGCGGATATGGCACGCGAGCAAGCCATTTTTGCTCTTATCAAAATCCTCGGGCATCAGCCGCGCAGAGATCAGCCGCCCGTCGAGGCCAAATGTCCACGCGTGATAAGGGCAAACGAGACGCGGCGCGTTGCCGCTTGTTGCTTGGCAGATCGTCGAGCCACGGTGGCGGCAGACGTTGAAGAAGGCGCGGATGCTGTCTGCATTTTCGCGGATGATGATGATCTGTTCGCCGCCGATTTTGAACAGGAAATAATCGCCCTTGTTGGGGATGCGCGAGACATGCCCCGCGACGATCCATTTCTGGCTGATCACGGTGTCAAAATCGGCCTTGAACACCGCCTCGCTCGTGTAATAGTCTTGGGGCAAGCTATATCCGAGCCGCGTCTGTTCCGCGAGGTGCTGCATAAGAGCCGTCCCCCCTTCGTCTTTGCGAGGAGCAGAGCGACGCGGCAATCCATCTTCATCGACACAGGCGCTGGATTGCCGCGCTTCGCTCGCAATGACGAACTGGGCTATATCATTATGGGTCATTAGATCTTTATCCGTGTGTTCGCGGGGTCAAACATAGGTTTGATCGAGGCAACCGCAGGATAGCGGACCCCCGCAATCTCGATTTCATAATCATCCGTGCCGACAGGGCCGACAATGCCACCGTCCGCCGCCGTGACATAGCCCAGCGCACAGGCACCGCCGAGCATATGGGCGTACATGCCCGACCGGATATAGCCGGCGATCCGGTCGCCCTGCCAGATGGGTTCGTTGTGATAGAGCATTGGCTCGGGCGATGTGAGCAGGAACTGGACGAGGCGTTGTTTGAGGCCTGTTGCCTTTTGCGTGACTAACGCGTCACGCCCGATGAAGCCGCCGGGCTTTTCCATCTTCACCGCAAAACCGAGACCTGCCTCAAGCGGCGTGTCCTCGTCGGTGATATCATGGCCCCAGTGGCGATAACCCTTCTCCATCCTGAGCGAATTGAGCGCGTGATAGCCGCAATGCTTGAGGCCAAACGCCGCCCCCGCCGCGACAATCTCATCATAGACACCCGCCATGAACTCGGTGGGGATATAAAGCTCCCAGCCGAGTTCGCCCACATAGGTAATCCGTGAGGCACGCACGATGGCATAACCAAGTTCAATCTCTTGGCTCGTCGCGAAGGGAAAGGCCTCATGCGACAGATCATTGGGGCTGAGCGACTGGAGCAAATCGCGCGCATTCGGCCCCATGATCGAGATAACGCCCATCCCCGACGAGACATTGGTGAGCACAGCGTGCGCACCCTCGGGCATGTGGCGTTTGAGCCAATTGAAATCCTTGGTCTCAGTCTCCGCCCCTGTGACGATCAGATAAGCGGTTTCACTAAGCCGCGTTACAGTCAGATCAGCTTCGATCCCGCCCTTGTCATTGAGCCACTGGGTGTAGACCAGTTTGCCCGGCGCGACATCGACGTCATTGGCGCACACATTGTTCAGCACCGCGCACGCATCGCGGCCTTCCAAGCGGAATTTGGCGAAGCTCGATTGGTCGAACAGGCCGACGCCTTGACGCACGGCCTTGCATTCCGCCGCATTGGCTTCGAACCAATTCTGGCGGCCATAGCTATATTCATACTTTGGCGTGCTGCCGGGTTCACCGTACCAGTTTGCGCGTTCCCAGCCGAACGCCTCACCAAAGCAAGCGCCTGCCGCCACCAATCGGTCATGCAACGCCGATTTACGAACACCGCGTGCAGTTTCATATTGTTTGAACGGGTAGTGCGTTGCGTAGAGCAGGCCGAGGCTTTCGGTCACACGTTCGCGCAGATATTTGCGGTTGATCTGGAAAGGCATGTTGCGGCGGATATCAACGCTCCACAGGTCGGCAGGCGGAATGCCATCGCGGATCCAGTCGGCCATCACCTTGCCAACGCCGCCCGCTGATTGCAGCCCAATCGAGTTCAGCCCCGCCGCAACGAAACAGCCCGCCAGTTCGGCACTTTCACCCAAGTGATAGCGCACGTCAGGGGTGAAGCTCTCCGGCCCGCAGAAGAATTTCTGGATACCCGCTTTTTCAAGTGCAGGCACACGGCGCATTGCATCGATCAGCAGTGGTTCAAAATGTTCAAAGCTGCCTGCGATTTCATCAAAGCAAAAATCTTCAGATATCCCGTCCATCCCCCAAGGTCGCGCATTGGGTTCGAAGGCACCAACGAGCAATTTGCCCGCATCATATTTGTAATAGCCGCAATAATCATAATCGCGCAGCACGGGCAGGGTGGAGTCAATACCCTCTACCCCTTCAAACAGCACATAATAATGTTCGCACGCATGAAGCGGTGCGGCAACACCAATGCTGGCGGCGAGATCGCGGGTCCACATGCCGCCGCAAATCATGACATAATCGGCGTCAATGCTGCCTTCTGCCGTGTCTACGCCGGTAACGCGTTCGCCGTTGTGGCGAATTTTGGTGACCTTGGTGTTCTCGAATATCTTCGCACCGCCTGTGCGGGCACCTTTGGCCAATGCCTGTGTGATATCGACCGCATTGGCATAGCCGTCGCTCGGGATATGGATGCCGCCGACGACGTCATCGACATTAACGATGCCCGCCAGTGCTTTGATTTCCTCGGGCGTGACGACGTGCACGGGGAGATCGAAAACCTTGGCCATCGACGCGCTGCGTTTCAGTTCCTCGAATCGCTCCCTATTGGTCGCCATCGAGATTGATCCACACTGGCGATATCCCGTCGCTTGGCCGGTTTCAGCCTCCAGCCCACGGTAAAGTTCACCCGTATATTGCGCGAGCTTGGTCATGTTGATGCTCGGGCGGAGTTGGCCAACGAGGCCTGCCGCGTGCCACGTCGTGCCGCTAGTCAGCTGTTTGCGCTCAAGCAACACAACATCATCCCAGCCGATTTTGGTCAGGTGATAGGCAATCGAGCATCCGATGACGCCGCCGCCGACGATGACAACTTTTGCTTTTTTGGGGAGGTCAGTCATTTTTCGCTCCCAAGTACATTATGAAACACGCCGCCGTCTTTGCGAGGAACCCTTCGACTGGCTGGCAAGCCAGCCGCTCTGGACAGGCTGGGGCTGATGCCCCAGCGACGCGGCAATCCACTCGCTGCACCATAGTATGGATTGCCGCGCTTCGCTCGCAAAGACGAAGAGTGTGCGGAAAACCAAACCATTATCAAACCTTCATCTTGGCATTATCAGGATCATAAGCGGGATGCTCAAGTACTGTTCCCCTTCGCCGCTCCCCCTGAAGCATGATATCAAACGTCGAACCCGGCGCGGCATTCTCAATCGGCACGCAGGCGAAGAACAAGCTTTTGCCCACACGGTGGCCGTATCCGCCCGACGTGGTGAGGCCGATACAAGTGTCGCCAATCAGACATGGCTCCGCACCGCGCACATCGATGTTGCTTGCGTCAACTTCACCGTAAACAATGCGGAAGCGGTCGGGCGCATTAAGCGTCGCCGCTTTGCCGACAAAGTCTTCCTTTTTGAAATTGATGAAGCGCGGCATATCCGCCTCAATCATCGTGAGTTCGTTGGTGAGTTCAGACCCCCACGCTTTATATCCCTTTTCAACGCGCATCGCGTTGGCGGCGTAAAGTCCGTAATTGACGATTCCGAATTCTTGGCCCGCCACCCAAACGGCATCATAGAGCGCGGCAAGATCATTCATCGCGGGATGCAATTCCCATCCCAATTCGCCCGCATATGAAACGCGCAGCGCGCGCATTTTGATGCCTGCCAGCGTAATCTCCTGACCGCTCAACCAGCGAAAGCCTTCATTGCTCAGGTCAGCATTGGTGAGCTTGGCGAGCACATCGCGAGAGCGCGGGCCGTTCATAACGAGCACGCCTAAATCCATCGTTAGGTTGCGGAACGTGACATCCTCATCCGGCAATTTGCTCTGGATCAGCAAATCCCAGTCGCGCTGTTCGGCAGCGGCGGCGGAGAGGCAATAAAAATGATCATCGGCAAAACGCGTTACCGTCATTTCGCCGTAAATCCGGCCCTGCATTGACAGCGGGTGGACAAGCCCAATCCCGCCCAATTTCTTGGGCATCCGGTTCGCGCAGATGCGGTTGAGGAAGGCTTCTGCATCTGACCCCTTCACATCATATTTGGCAAAGCCCGATAGATCGAGCACGCCCACGCGCTCGGCCACCGCCGTCACTTCAGCAGCAACCGCATCAAAACTGTTGGTGCGCTGATAACCGCCTTCTTCCGCTGCGCCATCGAGAGCAAAGTATTTGGGCCGCTCCCATCCATAAGTCTCAGCGTAAACCGCGCCTGCGGACAACAGCCGGCCATAAAGCGCACTAATTTTCTGCGGACGTCCGTCGGGTTCTTCCTCGCCCGGAAGCCTTGTCGTGAAGGTCATCCGGTAATCAAGGAACACTTTATCGCGGCTGTAAGTTTCGTCAGCAAATGGCCCGTAACGGCGTGGATCGAATTCGGTCATGTTGATGTCAGCGTCGCCGAACACCATCCACTGCGAGAGATATTTGCCAGCGCCACCGCCTTGCGCAATGCCAAATGATGTGCCGCAGCAATGCCAGAAATTCGTAAGGCCTACCGCTGGCCCAAGCAACGGGCCGCCGTCGGGTGTATGCGGGATCGCACCGTTTACGAAGCGGCGCAGGCCGACCTCACCAAACACCGGCATCCGTTCAATCGCGCGTTCAAGCCACGGCGCAATCCGCTCCAAATCTTCGGGGAAAAGCTCGCTCGTTGATGCCCATTCAGGATGCCCACCGCGTGGTGCCCACGCCTCGGCCAGTCCCCTATTTTCATAAACGCCAATCAGCCCGCTTTTCTGCTCTTGCCTGAAATAGCCTGAGACATGAGGGCAGCGCATGACGGGTATTTCTTCGTCGCGCTCAATGAATGCAGGGATCGGATCAGTGACAACATAATGGTGCTCCATATTGGTCACCGGAATGTCGATCCCCGCCATCTGCGCAATTTGGCGCGCATAACATCCAGCGGCATTCACCACGATCTCCGCGCGCACAGTCCCTTTGTCAGTCATCACATCCCATTCGCCGCTGGGAAGCTGGGTGAGCCCCGTCACCAATGTTTGGCGCGCAATCTTTGCCCTCAAATTTTTCGCGCCAATCGCAAGTGCGTTGCAGATGCCCGATGGGTCAGCATGGCCATCGCTCGTTGTCCGCGCGCCCGCAATCACGCCGTCAAGCGTCATGAAGGGATTGTGCCTCAGAATTTCTTCTGGTGGAATGATTTCCATATCAAAGCCAATGATCTTTGACAGCCCAAGGATATATTTGAACCACGCCAATTCGCGCTCATTCGTCGCTAGCCTTATCCCGCCCGACGCATGCCAGCTGACATATTGGCCGGTAAGACCCTCAAGCCGGGGATAAAGATCATTCGAATAAGCGTGCATCTTGGCGAGGTTATAGCTGCCCGTAATGCTCGGGCACTGCCCCGCCGCGTGCCATGTCGATCCAGATGTCAGTTCATCCTTTTCAATCAACAGGCAATCCGTCCAGCCAAGTTCGGCGAGATGGTAAAGCAGAGAAGCCCCCATAATCCCGCCCCCAATAATCACAACCCGCGCTGATGTTTGCATGAAATGCCTGCTCCTAAGTTGGGCGCAGTCTAGGGCGTGAAGCGGCAAGGAATCAAATGGGCTTTATGGCAGGATTGGTTCAAAATTTTTATGAGTGGGGGGGGGCGATATAGTCCTTGCGATACGTGTATTGCAATTCTATTAGGCATAATGCCAATGTCACTCCGCCTTCCTGTCGCCGTTGAAGATCGCCTTTCCGCATTGTCGACGCTGACGGGAAGATCAAAAACCTTTTATGCGACCGAGGCCATTATCGAACATATCGATGATCTGGAGGATGCGCATTTGTCATCCGCCATCCGGACGCGCGTTCGGGCAGGAGCTGAAAAGCGTATTCCCTTAAGCGAACTATTGGTCGAATATGGCCTGGCGAGTTGACCTAACCGATAGCGCTGCAAAGCAGCTTCGCAAACTCGATCCCCAAATTGCCAAGCGCATTCTGACTTTCTTGTCCGAACGCGTCGCCCCGCTCGATGATCCCCGCAGCATCGGCGAGGCGCTGCGCGCTAAGGAGCTTGGCGATTTCTGGAAATACCGCGTCGGTGATTGGCGCATCATCGCTGATCTTGATGACGGCGTGATGCTGATCACCGTCATTCGTCTTGGCAATCGGCGCGAGATTTATCGGCGGTGAGGGGGTATATGAGAATTATATTGGGATACACCCTGTGCGGTTGGCATCTTCTTTGCACCGGCTAAAATCGCCGCGGCTTCGCTTTCCGGATAAAATCAGTTGACGTGCGCTGAGTAAGGTAAATCGCGGTTCCGCAACCAGCTCCCAATAACTGCGCGTAAGCTCATTATCAGGGCATTCCTTGAGGTCTGTCACAATAAAGCGCTCTGCGTTTTGGCTCGCTTTTTCCTCCTGATAGGCCCAGTTATTGCAGCCATCATAGCCACTGACGATCTGGCCACGTTTGATCGAAATCAAATATGTTTTCGGCGCAATTCGTTGCCCATCGAACGCGACGGCGACCCAGTTGCCATCTTCGGGTTCCGCGAAAAATAGCGCTACGAGGTCGGCAGGTGTCTTGCCAGCAACGGTGAGTGCTAACGCCCCGGTGTCAGTCGCCAAAAGAAGCAGCAAGAACGCAATAGCTAGCTTGCTGGGTGTGTTGGAGCTCGCGTCTACCATGAGCTTATTATGTCATAAACCTCTCTAGCTCGCAACGATTTGCGCTGGGCTAGTCTCTGCCTAACGCCCAAGGGCAAGCCAATGACTTGAACAACCCCCCCGCGCTGATCATAACACTGGCTCGCAAATCAAAAGGCCAGCCTCAGTGACCAACATCAACACCGAACCAATGCGTTTAGCGCTTGCGCTGGGGGAGAAAGCAGCGGCAGCGGGGGAGGTGCCGGTGGGGGCGGTTATCATGCGGCACGGGCGGGTGATTGCCAGTGCTTTCAATGCCATGCGGGGCAATAATGATCCGACCGCCCATGCCGAGATTGTCGCGATACGCGCGGCAGCGCTTATTCTTGGCAATCAGCGGCTGAGCGGTTGTGATTTGTGGGTGACGCTTGAGCCTTGCGCGATGTGTGCTGGGGCCATCGCGAACGCGCGGATTGACCGGCTTTATTATGCTGCATCTGACCCCAAGGGTGGCGGCGTTGAACATGGCGCGCGGGTGTTTAGCCATGATACTTGCCATCATGTGCCTGAGGTTTATTCAGGGATTAGCGAAGCTGAGGCGGCTGCCCAATTGCAAAGCTTTTTTGCCGCGCGGCGATAGCGCAGTGTACACAAAATGTGAAACACAGTTGTTCTCCGGCGCAGGCCAGAGTCCAGACCTAGAGCATCGTGCGAAAAATCTGCACCCTTCGTCTTTGCGAGCGAAGCGCGGCAATCCATACTCTGGTGCAGCGAGTGGATTGCCGCGTCGCTGCGCTCCTCGCAAAGACGATTCAACGATATGTCATCACGCTCTAGAACGGACTGGGCTCCGGTCTACGACGGAGAACGAATGTGCATTTCGCACGCCCTGCTAAAGCATCTTCTCATAAATCGTATATGTCTTGTTGATATAGCCGTTAATCGCTTCCCCCACTGATCGCATTGGGCCATTATCATCAAGTACCCAGCCAAATTCACCTCGCGTCGCGCCGTATTTTGTCGTGGCATCGCGGCGGATGAACTCAATGAGCATGAAGGCAAGCTGGCTTGCCAACCGGCTGCCCTGAAACTCCTGCAAGACCCCCATCAGTGGCACGCGCATTGTCCGCACTTTGGGGGCACGCAGCCACCACAGCAATTTTGCCCAGTTAAACGGCCAGAGTGATCCGCCAAAATTGATCAGTTTCTCGTTCATATCGGGCAAAGTCATCATGAACGCCACCGCGCGCCCATCAACTTCGGCGATGCGGATCAAATCATTGTAGACAATTGGTTTTAGCTTCTTGCCCGCATAAGCAATCTCGGCATCGGTAAAGGGCACAAACCCCCAATTGGTTGACCAAGCATCGTTCAAAATGCCGATGATCAAAGCCGCTTCGGATTCGAAGCGCGATTTATCAACATGACGGATCACGATACGCGCATTGCGTTCACCCGAAGCGATAATCCGCTGAACCAAGGGAGGAAAGTTCTCGGTGATTTGAATTTCATAAGTGAAAAGCTGTTTGACAGGCAAATAGCCAGCGGCAGCCACCCACGGCGCATAGGCCACACTATTATGGCCCATCATCACGCTTGGTGGATGATCAAACCCCATCGTTAAGAGGCCAGGATCCTCCCAAATCGACATGCTAATGGGCCCAAGCGAACGGTGCATCCCTTTCGCGCGCAGCGAATCATCCGCGCGCGCTATGAGCGCTGCGGCCACTTCCGCATCCTCTGCTTCAAACAGCCCCCAATTGCCCGTGCCCGGCCCCATGCCTTGGTCAACCGGCTGAGCGAGCGCAAGGTGATCAAGGTGAGCGCAAATCCGCCCGACGACTTTGCCTCCGCGTTCAGCTAGAAATAGCTCAACCTCAGCATGGCCAAAGAAAGGGTTTTTAGCTGGGTTAAGCAGCTCAATCATATCTGATTTGAGCGGTGGTACCCAATTGGGGTCATTCGCGTAAAGCCGGTAAGGAAGATCAACAAACGCCTTCACATCGGTTGGATTGGCAACGGCGCGGATGATGATGTCGTGAATGGCCACAGCAAAGGGGTCTTTCTCATTTTGCTTACCGGCATCGCAACCGATTGTCTGAATGCGTTAAGCTTAATGCCATGTTGTTGCCATGATAATGTGGCAATAAGAAGATCAAAATTTTTAAGGATGTCATGAACACTTTGCCCCTTTCTATCGAGCCCGTCGCCGATTTTACCGCTGCTGGTGCCAATCAGTCGGCGCGGGTGCGCACGCCTGATGATATGGCGATGATCCGCACAGCGGCTGAAGTGACGCGTGATTTGAACGCACCAAAGGCTTGGGTGTATTGGAGCGATTTTATGAGCTCGGCGTTGATTGGTTATGCCGGAATGGCAGTGGCCGTCATGGCCGACACGACAATCATTGGGGTTCTGGGCGCAATCGTCGCGGTGCTCGCGCTTTACCGTGCGGGCAGTTTTATCCATGAACTCACGCATATCAAGCACAGCCTTGTGCCAGGATTTCGCCTTGGGTGGAATGCAATCATTGGTGTGCCGTTGTTGATCCCTTCGTTCATGTATGAAGGCGTTCACAGCCTCCATCACGCGCGCACGCGTTACGGTACCGCTGAAGATCCCGAATATCTTCCGCTTGCGCTGATGAAGCCTTATACTGTGCCCTTGTTTGTTGTGGCGGCGGCGTTTGGGCCAGTGGCATTGCTCATGCGATACGCCATTCTATCACCACTATCGATGGTCTTCCCGTCGCTTCGCTCAGCCGTGGTGGCGCGCTATTCGTCATTATCGACAAATCCCGCTTTCCGTCGCCGCGCGCCTGAGGGTGAAGTCCAGCGGATTTGGCCTGCCCAAGAGGCCGCTGCGAGTCTTTGGGCAATTTCACTTTTGGCAGGTGTTGGGACAGGATATCTCTCGTTGCGCGGCTTCGGAATTGTGCTCGCGATTGTTTCAGCAACGTTGGTGTTCAACCAAATACGCACACTCGTTGCGCATTTGTGGGAAAATGATGGCAGCGTTCTCACCGTGACAGGGCAATATCTCGATAGCGTCAATGTGCCGCCGCCAGGGCTTTTGCCTGAATTATGGGCGCCCGTCGGCCTGCGCTACCACGCGCTCCACCACCTTTTGCCTGGGCTGCCCTATCACGCACTGGGTGAGGCGCACCGCCGGATAAAAGCCGCTTTGCCCGCGAACTCTCCCTATCACGGGGCAAATTACGGTGGGTTGGGTGGATTGGTCACGAGGCTGATCACAAGCACGGCAAAGCCACGCGCCTGAGATCATTCCTCCGTTTGCATCAACACCGTTTCGCCGAGCAAAAGAAAAAGCAGAAACGGCCCCCACGCGGCAAGCAGCGGCGGATAAGCTCCCAAATCACCCATCACCAGCCCAAAATTATCGGCGAAGAAATAAGCAACACCGAGCGCCATGGCGATCACCGCGCGAATGAATAACTTGCCCGACCGCGCTATCCCAAACGCAGCAACGGCGGCAAGCAGCGGCATCAGCATTGAGGAAAGCGGCCCCGAAATCTTGTGCCACAGCCCCGCCTCAAGCGACCCGGTGGGGCGGCCTGCGGCTTTGAGATCGTCAATCGCGCTCCATAACGCCCAGAAAGACAGACGGTCTGCATCAACGGTTGCGAGCGTGAATTGGTCAGGCGTAATGCCAGTGCCCGCATTGATCGTGCCAAGCGGGGTTTCAACGCCGCGCGCCACATCAAACCGCCGCGCTTCGCTCAGTGTCCATGCGCCTGCCTGCGGTTTTGCAGACGTTGCGCGGACAATCGCGTTCAATTCACCATCTTTGCGGTTATAGATTGTCACGTCGCTCAGCCGTGTATTCTGTCCGCGACCGAACACGTCGGCTGCGTGGATCAGATTATCACCGTCGCGCACCCACACATTATTCTGACCGCCAGTTTCTTTGGGAAGCGGTCGATATTCAACGCGTTGCCATTTATCCAAGGTTGCCGTGGAACGCGCCGCAACCCGTTCGTTGAAGGTGAATGAAATGATCGCCACCAGCAGCCCCGCAACGAAGAACGGCGCGAGCACTTGATGCGCTGAAAGCCCCGCGCTCTTCATTGAAATAATCTCGCTATTGGCGTTGAGCGACATGAAGGTGATCAGCGTGCCAAGCAAAACCGAAAACGGCAGAAATTGCTGAATGATCTGTGGCAATCGCAGTGAGATGTACATTAGAATTTGTGGCGTGCCATTGCCGGGATACGCCAATATTTTTCCCGTTTGACCAAGCATATCAAGCGATTGCAAAATCACGACGAGCGCAATCAACACGCCGAACGTGCGCGTCAGGAACATCCAGCCCATATAGCGCGTAATCGTGGGAGACGGAAAAAAATTCATCAACATCGCTAAGCCTCAACCTCGATTGGTTTTTTCGAGTCAGCACTTTTGAACAGTCTCGTGACCAAGCGCACCAGCTTGACAAACGCACGGTCAAGCCCGCCAATGGGCTCACCGCCGGGGACATAAGCGAGGACATAATAGAGTCGCAGGATGAGTGCGGCAAACAAACCAAAGGGCACCCACAGCGCAAAGAAGGGGTCAATATTACCCAGCGCGCCCATGCTTTCGGCATATTCGTTGACCTTGTGGTATGTCACCACCATGAAGATTGAGAGGAAAACGCCGAGCGCTGAGGTCGACCGTTTTGCCGGCACCGCGAGCGCGACGGCGAGCAAGGGGATGAGCAGCATCATCGCGACTTCGACCAAGCGGAAATAGAAATTGGCGAGCGTTTCATTACGCTCCTTAGCCGGAACGCGCGCATCATTGCCAACGCGGACAAGTTCAGGAATCGTCAATTCACGGTCTTTGCCGCCGCGCCCGCGAAATGTACCAATTTTCGGTAGATCAATTGGCAGATCATGGCCGGTAAAGGTCAGTATCCGCGGCGTTTTATATTCAGGGGCATCATGAACGAGCACACCGTTCGCTAAACGGAGGATGATAACATCAGGATCGTCAGTGGCCATGAAGGTGCCCGTTTTTGCGGTGACCGCAAGTGTTTTTCCGTCCTTGCCCTCTCCTTTGACAAAGATGCCGAACAGATCACGCCCCTTATTCGCGCTGCGTTCGATCCGCAGCGTCATCCGCTTGCCCAGATTGGTGAATTCGCCAACTTTGATCGAGGCCCCAAGCGCACCTGACCGAAGTTCAAAATCAAGCCCTTCATAAGCGTAGCGCGCATAGGGCTGTATGAAGCCGACGATCCCCAGATTGAGCGCCGCGAGAATAATCGCATAAACATAAGGCGCGCGGAGCAACCGCGTATAGCCTTGGCCAACCGCGCGCAGTGCATCAAGTTCGGACGATAATGCCATTTTCCGAAAAGCGAGCAATATCCCCAAGAGCAATCCGATCGGGATCCCAAGCGATAGATATTCAGGAAGCAAATTAGCGAGCAACCGCCATACGACGCTAACCGGGCCACCTTCAGTCGCGACAAAATCAAACAGCCGCCGCATTTTATCAAGCACGAGCAGAAGTGCGGCAATCAACAATGTTGAAAACAGCGGCAGCGCGATCAATCGGGCAAGATAGCGGTCAGTCGATGAAAGCATATATTTGGACGCTTATAACGCCGTGAATTGCTTTGGTCATGCTGATTTTTTGGCGCGTTCGACAGCGACGATCAGCGCTGCTTTGGTAAACGGCTTAGCGAGCAACTCATGCCCGCCAAATGCGCTGTGCTCCACATCGCCCGTATCGCCGCTGACGAATAGAATGTTGAGACCGGGCCTTGCCGCCTTCGCTGCTTGGGCAAGCGTGGGGCCGTTCATTTCGGGCATTATGACATCGGTGACGAGCATATCAATTGAAGCTTCAGCGTTCAAAATGCGGAGAGCGGCAACCCCGTTCAAAGCCGCTATCACTTCGTATCCCGCCGCAATCAAAGCTTGCGACGTGCCCTTCAAAATCCGCGGATCATCATCAACGACAAGGATCACGCAGCCAGCGCGCCCGACAATTGCCCCGCCCTTTTGAACGCGGCAAGGATCGTATCGATTTGCGTCACGCTATGTTCAGCACACAGTGAACAGCGCAGCAGGAACATGCCGTTGGGGGTTGCAGGAGGGCGCGCGACGTTGACATAGACACCCATTTCAAGCAGAGCCTGCCATGTGACGACCGCTTGCTGCTGATCGGGGAGCATCACCGCTATGATCGCTGATTGGCAGCTATCAGTGCCCAGTGTGTAGCCCATTTCGATCAGACTGCTGTGCATTTTTCGGGCATTTTCCCACAAATGTGCGCGTTTTTCATGCGCGTGCATAAGCTTACGGATTGATGTCGCCGCGGTCGCCACCACACTTGGCGGGAGCGAGGCGGTGAAAATATAAGGGCGGCACACAAAGCGCAGCACTTCAAATTTGGGATGGTTTGACACGACGAACCCGCCAACGGTGCCGACACTCTTTGAAAAAGTGCCAACGATGAAATCAACATCATTTTCAAGCCCAAGTTCTTCATAAACGCCGCGCCCGTTGGCCCCGAAAAAGCCCATGCTATGCGCTTCATCAGACATGATCATCGCGCCGTGCTTTTTGGCAACCGCAACCATTTCGACAAGTGGCGCAATATCGCCGACCATTGAATAGACGCCCTCAAGGATCACAAGCTTTTGCGCCTCTGCTGGAATACGGCCAAGCCTTCTGTCCAAATCCTCAACCGAATTATGGCGGAACCGCACGACTTCGGCATTCCCCATCGCGCAGCCATCGTAGATTGAGGCGTGGCTGTCAGCGTCGAGGATGATGTAATCGCCCTTGCCCGCAATCGCTGAAACAAAGCCTAGATTGGCTTGATAACCAGTTGAAAATACCATCGCGCCCGACATGCCGTAAAATTCGCGGAGCGCGTCTTCAACATCCTTATGATCCTTGTAAGTGCCGTTGAGAACGCGGCTGCCATTGGTGCCTGAACCGAAGGCATCAAGTGCATCCTTGCCGGCTTGGATGACATCGGGATCAAAAGTCATCCCCATATAATTATAGGTGCCGACAAGGATCGTCTCCTTGCCGCTGATCATCGCAACCGTTGGCGATTTGATCTCATCCATCACGATTGAGAAGGGATCGCGGACGCCCGTTGCCGCCAGCGCTGCACGTTCGGCGATCAGCGGATCGAACTTGGAAAATAGGTCGGTCATCTTACGCTTTCAACTTCGCCACAGCATCAATTAGCTGGCCAACGCTCTCAATCTCAGCCTGCATGTTCATCGTGATCATGATATCAAATTCATCCTCAATCGCCGCGACAAAATCCATCACCGTCAGGCTATCCCATTCAAGATCACCTTGAAACGTTGTCGCTTCAGTCAGCGCGACATCCTTTTTGTTGAACGGCGCGATTTGTTCAGCGACGATAGTGTAAAGTCCTGCGCGATCAGTCATTTCAAATCCTTAGTCATCTGAGGCTTATTCCAAATCAATGCGGCAGCATCACGGCAATGATTAGTATTTTCTGGTTTCCCATGGCATGTTCGTAAGCCAAGACAAAGGGGGATGACGATGAGCGATCCACAAAATGCGCCACCACGGATATTTTCACCCGACGCGATTCATTTGGTGCGCACGTTTCAGATGATGAACCTCACGCTCAGTCAAATGGCTGATCAAAAGGCGAGCATCCTGATCGGCGCGAGTTTCGTGGTCTTCTCAATTTCAATCGGGCAAGCGAGCAAGAGCGAAGGACTGTCATTAACGATTGCGGTTCTGGGCATTTCAGCATTGCTTTCGGCGATGCTCGCGGTTTGGGCAATTCTGCCTGCGATCAGCACCAAGCGCGGCCCGGGATCAAATATGCTTTTTTTCGGCAATTTTAGCCAAGTTGAGGAAAAAACATTTGCCGATACGATCGTCAATGAACTGGTCACGAGCGAGCAAGTTTACCGGCTGATGCTGCATGATGTCTATCAAAATGGCCAAGTTCTTCAGCATAAGAAGTACCGCTTCATTGGCTATGCTTACCGTGTTTTCCTCGTGGGGCTTGTGCTGACGATGGCTACGTTGATGTTTGAGAAATCGGGCGTTTTCGGGCTTTAACGCTTGGGTGATCGTGCCCTATGCACTAGGGAATATCGGGTATGAAGCTTCCCAACACTGCCCACCGCGCGCGTTCTGCCTTACGCGAATTTCTCCGCACTGAAGCCGCAAGCGGGTTGCTCCTCATCGCGGCTGCTGCTCTGGCAATGGTTGCCGCCAACAGCCCATTAGCCGATGGTTATTTTCACTTTCTCCACCTTGAAACCGGCTTCACTCTCTCTCGCACGATTGGCCCGATGACTGTGCATTTGTGGATCAATGATGGCCTGATGGCGTTCTTTTTCCTGCTTGTTGGGCTTGAGATTAAACGTGAATTGCTTGACGGGCATCTCTCAACATGGGCAGACCGGCGCTTGCCCGTGGTCGGCGCGATTGCGGGAATGGCGGTGCCTGCGCTGATTTATATGGCTGTCACCGGAGGCTCGCCGTCACTCGCGCGCGGCTGGGCAATCCCTGCGGCAACTGACATTGCCTTTGCGATTGGCGTGCTTGCTTTGCTCGGATCGCGCGCGCCAACATCGCTCAAACTGCTGCTGACAACGATAGCGATTGTTGATGATATGGGCGCGGTGGCAATCATCGCGCTGGCCTATACGGATGCGCTTAATCTAACCGCACTGGCGGCTGCTGGGGCAATCTTCGCTACGATGATGATCATGAATAGAGCGGGCGTGAAAGCGCTGCGCTGGTATACGCTCGGCTTTGCCATGCTTTGGTATGCTATGCTGATTTCGGGCGTTCATGCGACAATTGCGGGGGTAATGGCCGCGCTGACAATCCCTTTCCGACGGACGCTGGCTGCACCCGATGCGGAGGATTCAACGCTTCACCGGTTCGAACATATCCTTCACGCGCCGGTCGCCTATTTCATCGTGCCGCTGTTTGGTTTTGCCAATGCAGGCGTTGCGCTTGGCGGTGTGACGCTCGCAAGCTTTCTGGCACCGCTTCCGCTCGGCATCGCGCTTGGGCTGTTTATCGGCAAGCAGTTTGGCATTTTCACGGCGATTCGCGTGATGGTTGCGCTGGGCTGGGCTGCTCGCCCCGCACATGCCAGCTGGACTCAAGTTTACGGTATGGCAGTGCTGTGCGGGATCGGTTTTACAATGAGCTTGTTCATCGGCGGGCTTGCGTTTGCGGACGAAGCAAAGGCAGACGCGGTCAAAATCGGCGTGCTGATGGGGTCAATTGCTTCGGCAATTCTCGGCTGGGCAATGCTCCGTTTTGCGCCTATTTCCCCCGCGCCTCAGCAATTGCTTTTTTGAGTTCATCATATCCAACCGCGCCTGCAAAAACGCGGTTGCCGATGACCCAACTGGGTGTGCCGTTCAAATTGAGGCTACGCTGCAGTGACAAGTTTTGGGCGATTTCTGCCTCAATCGCAGGTGATGCCAGTGCTGCCTTGACACGTGCCTTATCACTGCCCGCTTTGCTGAGCGCTTCGTCAATCACCGCAGGGCTTGTGCGCCCCGCGCCAAACAGCAAGCGGTGGAAGGTTGCATAATTGCCCTGTTGGGCGACGGCCAAGCTATGGCGTGCTGCGATTTGGCTTGCCTCACCAAGGATCGGTAATTCGCGGTATACGATTTTGAGCTTCTTATCCTCGGCAAGCAACCGCGTCACCGTCGGCACGCTCGCGCGGCAATAGGAGCAATTATAATCGAAAAATTCAACGAGCGTCACATCGCCGTCAGCGGCTCCGTCCCATGCGCCAGCAAACGGCTTTTCAAGCGCTAATCGGTTTTGCGATACTGCCTTGCTCACCTCACGGTCTTCAAGGTTGCGCATCGCCTCAGGCAGGATTTCTGGATGTGTGAGGATATATTCGCGGACGATTGTTTCAATCGCGGCACGGTCGTTCGTCCCAACCACGGGTGTCGCCGCTGCCATTGCCCAAACCGCTGCGCCTGCGCCAACGAGGGCTGCAATTCCGCCAATCATATAGTCCCGACCCTTCATCACACATCCGCCCGTTGCCATCAGCGCCGATCAACGGCGACGTACCCGCTTCTCTTCACTGACTGCGGTCTCTGATACAAGCACAATATCTTGCGCGCGGATCCAATCGGCACTGCCCTTAGGTAAATTCTGCATGGCAAGTTCGGCATTGGCGAGCGCTAACTTTGGCCGTCCTTCGAGGTGATAGCGCTCTGCACTCGCCATCGCGGCGCGCGGGCTATCGCCGTTACGGTCAAACACGACGCCAAGCTGATACCAAGCAAAGGGATTGTCATTGTCCTTTGCGACCGATGATTTGAGCACGCGTTCGGCCTCTTTGAAATTGCCTTGGTCTTCAGTCGCAATCAGCGCATGGCCAAAAAGCGAGGCAATTAGCGGCTGAGCATTGGTTTTGGCAACCGCCTCTCGCAACAGCGGTAAGGCCTCGGCAGCGCGTCCTGACTCGAGTAATATCTGCCCTTTGAGTTCATAAAAATAAGGGTCGCCCGGCACTGCTTTAAGCAAAGCATCGGCTTCCTCAAGTGCCTTTTCAGGGTAAGCTGAGCGGTGCCATGCATAAGCGCGCGCATAATGAGCAGGCACGCTGTTATCAGTGAGCGGATAATCGCGCAGTGTGATCGTGGGTTGTGCCACAAAGCCCTTGAGCTTTGCCTTCACGCGCTGAAACCGCGCTTCAAGCGCTGGCGGGGTTGGCTTGTTCCATGCGGGATCAGCTTCATACCCCGCTTGCAAGATCGCAATGCGTTCACCCGAAAGCGGGTGCGTGCGTGCGTAGCTATCTTCTTGGGGAATCGCGAGCCGGAATTCGAGACCAAGTAATTGTTTGAAGAAAGCGAGGCTGCCACGACCGCTAATCCCCGCAATCGAGAGGAAACGTTGTCCGGCAAGGTCAGCACTTGATTCCTGTGTCCGCGAAAAGGCAAGATATTTGCCGAGAGCTGCCTGTTGACCTGCCGCTAGGATGCCCGCGCCAACATCGCCCGCACCCGCTGCAATTGCCGCGACGCCGAGCAGAAGGCTCAAGATACTAATCCCAGTCGCGGCCTTAACACCACCCGTGCTGATCGCATGTCCGCCCGCCACATGACCAAGCTCATGTGCGATAACACCTTGCACTTCGTTCGCGTTTTTGGCCGCTGAGATCAGGCCTGAATGAATATACACCACTTGGCCGCCCGCAACGAAGGCGTTGATCGATTGATCATTGATCAGCACAATTCTGACATTTTTGGGATCAAGCCCTGCGGCGGCAATCAAGGGAGCGGACATTTCATCAAACAGTGATTCGGTTTCAGCGTCGCGCAATATTGACTGCGCCATGACGGGCTGGGCCGCGAAAATGAGAGCGACGAGCGCGGCAAAAATCGCCTTGACTATGCGCAACATAAAATTGGCGGAAGCATCCATTGTGATAGCTTACACCATTTTTAGATGAACGGGGAATGAAACAATTTGGAGCGCGATGCTTGGAGTGTCCTCATTTGGAAATATATACGTCTTTAGAGCTTCTCGCGCTAAATCTGCAAAATGCGTCTTTGCGAGTCCTTCGACTGCCTTGCAGGCGCTCAGGATGAACTTCCGCTTTGCGGAAGCGCGGCAATCCAGACTATGGTGCCGCGAATGGATTGCCGCGTCGCTGGGGCGAAAGCCCCAGCCTGTCCAGAGCGGCTGGCTTGCCAGCCAGTCGAAGGGCTCCTCGCAAAGACGATTGCCTAGTTGCACGCCTTCAGTCCCGGGCAACAACCGCGGCCCGGGGGAAAAAGCAATCCTTTATTCGTCTGCGCCAAATGTCCGTTGCCACCATCCGCGACGTGGTTCGCCTTCGGGGGCTGAGGCTTCGGGTGCGATTGTTGTTTCCGCTTGAATCGCAGCTGCTGCCCGCGCAGGTTTAGCCGCCACTAGCACATCCGCAATCGCAGCCTCTTTGGGCTTAGCACGGCTTTTCCGCTTTGGCGTTTCAGCGGGGGCTTCGGGCGCGACTACGGCCACCTCTGCAACGGTTTCGGGGGCAGCTTTGGGCTTGCGAACGCGCTTTGCTTTCACAGGCGCTTCATCTGCCACCGGTGCTGGCTCAGCAAGCGCGATAGCCTCAACTGCCACCGCCTCAGCCTTACGTGCCGCAGGACGGCGACGCGCCTTTTTGACAGCTTCTACTGGTTCAACATCGGTTGGCGTTTCCATGGCAATATCGGCCACAGCTTTAGCGGGAACAGCTTCTGCCCCGCCTTCAGTGCGACGGCCACGCCCACCACGACGACCGCGACGATTGCGGGGGCGTGCGCCTGTTTCAGTCTCTTCGGCGGCATCAACGGTTTGGCCTTCTTCAACTGGCTCACCAGTCTCAACTTCGGCTTTAACATCACCCTCAGCGCGAGGTTCATCCTGACCATCTTCACGACGACCGCGACGGCCACGGCGGCGGCGTGAGCGTTTGCGTTTAGCGTCGGCACTTTCGCCGTCGCGCCCGCCTTCACGCGCTTCGATTTCGGTATCAATGTCTTCGTCTTCGTCCTCGATATCCTCGGGCAAATCGCTGTCATCTTCTTCGATGAAAGCAATCGGCTCAATCTTGGGGCGGTAGGCTGGCGGCGGGCCACTCGCTTCAACGGTCATCCGCGCGCCTTCGGCTTCTCCGTCGGGATGCACTTCGATGCCGACGCCGTAGCGCTCTTCAATTTCAGCAAGCTCGAAACGTTTGCGATTGAGCAAATATATGGCGGCTTCCTGGCTCGCACGCATCATGATCCGGCTGCCACTGCCCCGCGCGGCTTCATCCTCAATCATGCGCAGTGCCGAGAGCGCGGCTGACGATGCAGTGCGGACAAGCCCAGAGCCTTCGCAGTGCGGGCACGTGCGCGTTGAGGCTTCGAGCACACCAGTGCGCAGCCGTTGACGGCTCATTTCCATCAGGCCAAAGCTTGAAATCCGACCGACCTGTATCCGCGCGCGATCATCGGCGAGCGCGGTTTTCATCGCCTTTTCGACTTTACGAATGTTGGAATTATTTTCCATGTCGATAAAATCGATCACGACAAGCCCCGCCATATCGCGAAGCCGCAATTGGCGCGCAATCTCCTGCGCGGCTTCAAGGTTGGTGCCAATCGCGGTCTGCTCAATTCCGTGTTCACGCGTTGACCGGCCTGAGTTGATATCGATTGATACCAAAGCTTCGGTCGGGTTGATCACCAAATAGCCGCCTGATTTAAGCTGGACGACAGGCTGATACATGGCGTTCAATTGATCCTCAACGCCGTAGCGCTGATACAGCGGCACCGAATCGGCATAAGGCTTCACCCGCCGCGCATGGCTCGGCATCAGCATCTTCATATATTCACGAGCGGCGCGGTAGCCTTCTTCACCCTCAACGATCACTTCCTCGATATCCTTGTTATAGATATCGCGGATTGCGCGTTTGATCAGATCGCTATCGCCGTGAATTTCGGCGGGTGCCGCTGATTTGAGCGTCGTTTCACGAATGCCGTCCCAGACGCGCGCGAGATAATCGAAATCGCGGCGAATCTCTGTCTTGGTGCGCTGGAGGCCTGCTGTCCGGACGATGCAGCCCATCGTCTTGGGCAAATCCATTTCGGCCATGATCGATTTGAGGCGCTTTCGATCAGCGACGTTTGAAATCTTGCGACTGATCCCGCCACCGTGTGTCGTGTTGGGCATCAGCACGCAGTAGCGCCCCGCGAGGCTCAAATAAGTCGTGAGCGCCGCGCCCTTATTGCCGCGTTCTTCCTTGACGACTTGAACGAGCAGAACCTGACGGCGGTGGATGACGTCTTGGATCTTATAGCGACGGCGCAAGTTCATGCGTTTGTTACGCAGCGATTCTACCGCATTATCTTCGCCTGAATCTTTTTCGGTTGGCGCAGGCGCGTCATCATCATCGTCATTATCAACAGGCTCATCAGAGTCATCGATTTCGCCATCATCGTCGCGGTCTTCATCAAATTCATCTTCGCGTGCACGCAGACGCTCTTCTTCCTCGGCATGCTCGGCTTCTTCAGCAAGCAAGGCTTCGCGATCCTCTTTGGGGATCTGATAATAATCGGGGTGGATTTCACTAAACGCCAAAAACCCGTGGCGATTGCCGCCATAATCGATGAACGCCGCTTGGAGCGACGGTTCAACGCGGGTTACTTTGGCAAGATAAATATTGCCCTTAATCTGTTTGTGTTCGGCCGATTCGAAATCAAATTCTTCGATCCGGTTTCCTTTGACGACGGCCACGCGGGTTTCTTCCCGGTGGCGGCCGTCGATCAGCATCCGCATTGTCATGTAAATATCTCCGTGCGTGCGCAAGGCCGATGAAACTGGCCGCGGCGACGCGAATGTAAGGAGGCGGTGGCGGCAAGATTTTTGCCCTGCGCCGGCGAGCCTCCGGGGTTTGGTTAGAAAGTGCCTCTGCTGCAAGCGCACGCTTGGCCAATCGGGCCATTGCAATTCCCAAACCTATCGCAATCACCCGTGCGGGCGCTGAGCGAATAAGTGGGAGTAAATGCACCATGCAGCGTCAACCTGAAAAACTGCGCGGTATACGACAGTCTGTGGAAGCTTTGCGCCCAATCGTGTCGCAAAGCAATTGGGTGTTAGCACCCTTGTCATCAACCGGCAACATAAAGCCGTTGCCACGCTAGGGCAATCGAGTGAAGGCCTGTGTTGCGTTCCCCTGCCTTCGCAGGGGAACGGCTCGCCCACCTTCACCCGATTAACTGATTGCTACGCCCGATTTGGCCAAGACCACGTCATTATGGGAAATATCGCGTTAACTGCATCAATACACCGCGATTTGAGGGACAGCCCGCTACCCCGCCATTCATGATGGAAAACAACCGGGAAACCAATTGACCATGCGCGCACGCCTTTTCAACTGGACGAAGACTATAGATTCGCGGCATTGTGCGGAAATGACGTTTGCTTCGCTATTTGCGCTGATCGTATCGCCGATCACGCCGCTTCAGGCTGCGGGGATCAGCGCCATTGCGGTTGATGATCAGGCGATCACCGTGCAATTCGATGATGTCGTTGAAAATGCATCGACTTTTTTACTTGAGGGGCCAAGCCGGATCGCGCTTGATGTGGGCGGCGTTGATCCAGGACAGCCGGTTGAAGGCGGCGGCATTGTCGACCGCGTTCGGCAGGGCCGGTTTGACGGCACCAAAACGCGTGTGGTCTTTGATCTGCTCAGCCCTGCGATAGTCCAGAAAGGATCATTTTCTGCCGATGGCCGAACGCTCACGCTCGGTATTGCGCCTGTCGAAAGTGATGATTTTTCAGGTGCCACGAAAGCGGGCCGGAAGTTTTACTTACCCCCTGAGGCACACCGAGCTTCGCCACCGCGCAGTCGCTATAATATAACGATTCCGCTTGGCGCACCAACAAAGGGGCTTCCGCGCCCGCGCATTTTAGGGCCATCAGGGCGCCCACTCGTTGTGATTGATGCGGGGCACGGCGGGCATGATCCCGGCGCAATCTCGCCCGTATCAGGGCAACGCGAAAAAGATATTGCGCTTAGCTTGGCACTGCGCGTGCGTGATCAATTGCTCGCATCAGGCCGCGTGCGCGTGGCGATGACGCGAGAGGATGACCACTTCCTTGTGCTGCGCGAACGTTCGGCTATCGCGCGCAATCTCAAAGCCAATTTGTTCATTTCAATCCACGCCGATAGCGCGCCTGCGGACAGTGCAAGCGGCGCGACTGTTTATACGCTGTCAGAAATCGCATCAGATCGAGAGGCCCTATTGCTCGCCCAGCGTGAAAATAAGGCTGACGTTATCAACGGCGTCAATCTTGGTGGCCAAAATCAAGAGATTGCCTCGATCCTCGTTGATCTAGCACAGCGCGAAACGATGAATTCAGCCGCAGGCTTTGCAACTTTGCTCAAACGTGAAGCATCGCGGTTCGTGCCCTTTCGCAGTGATTATCACCGCATGGCTGATTTGGCGGTGCTGAAATCGCCCGATATGCCGTCAATCCTGTTTGAAGCCGGCTATGTCACGAATAGCACTGACGTTGCGCGAATCACATCTGAGGCCGGACAATTGCGAATCGCAACCGGCATTACCAAGGCAGTTGAAATCCATTTTGCGCGCCAACTTGCCTCTCGCTGATATTTTTCCTCATTCGTAGGACTGGCAAACGCAATCGAAACTGCTAGACGGTTGCGCAATGGAAGAGGAAGAGATCAATTCGCAAACTGTTCGCTTGCGCCGTGAAGGCACAGGGTTCTGGAGTTCGTTAGAACGATCATGGGCTAAACGCTGGTTCCGTCTTGGGGTATATGCGCTAGGGTTATTATTAGTCGGCTGGGCGCTTATCTATCTGATTTTCGCGCGAGATTTGCCATCGGTTGATCAATTGCGGACATATCAACCGCCGCTGCCAACAAATGTTCGCAGCGTTGATGGCACCCCCATTCATAGCTATGCGCGCGAACGGCGTGTGCAATTACGTTATGATGAATATCCCCAATTGCTCGTCCGCGCTTATCTCTCAGCTGAGGATAAGACCTTTTTCCAGCACGGCGGCGTTGATTACCCGGGCATTATCGCCGCGCTGATCAACAATATCAGTAGCAGCGGTCGGCCGGTGGGTGCCTCAACGATCACGCAGCAAGTGGCCAAAAATCTCCTTCTAACCGGCGAAGTTAGCTACCGACGCAAAGTGCGTGAGGCGATCCTCGCTTACCGGATTGAGGATGTGCTGACCAAGCAGCAAATCATTGAACTGTACCTCAATCAGATTGCGCTTGGCCGCAATGCTTTTGGTGTGCAGGCCGCCGCGCGCGCTTATTTCGCGAAAGATGTGGCTGAACTCTCACTGCCAGAAATGGCTTATCTCGCGATTCTGCCAAAGGGCCCGAGCAATTATCGACCTGAACGTTTTTATGACAAAGCGATCAAGCGTCGCAATTGGGTGCTTGGCCAGATGCTCGATAATGGCTTCATCAGTGAAGCTGATCACGCTGCCGCTATCGCTGCCCCGCTTGGCACTGTGCCGCGTGCTGCCCCTGCCAAAGACGTGCCCGGCGGCTATTTCGTTGAAGAAGTCCGCCGTATGTTAATCGAGAAATTCGGCGAAGCATCTGACTCAGGGCGGAACCCGTTCAGTGTGTATGAAGGCGGATTGTGGGTGCGCACATCGCTTGATCCCGTTCAGCAATCTTACGCAGAAAATGCGCTGCGTGACGGTCTGTTGCGCTATGACCGCGGCAAAGGGTGGAACGGCCCGATCAAGACATTGTCAGCGATAGGAAATTGGGCACAAACCCTTTCATCGTCCAATCTAGGCGTTGGTTATCCAGACTGGCAAGTGGCGATGGTGATCACAAAGAATGACGGCGCTGCCCAAATTGGCTTTGCTGATGGCAAAACTGGTGTGCTGCCAGCGTGGGGCGCCGTGCAGCCGCGCCGTGGCACCGCGCAAACCGCTTTTTCAGTGCTCAAACCGGGCGATGTCATTGTGGTTAAGGCTGAAGGTGGTGTTTGGGTATTGCGTAACATCCCTGAAATTTCTGGCGGCATGGTCGTGCAAAACCCGCATACGGGCCAAGTGGTCGCGATGCAGGGTGGGTTTGATTCGCGTATCGCCTCGTATAACCGTGCGACACAGGCTGAGCGCCAGCCAGGGTCAAGTTTCAAGCCGTTCGTTTATGCGGCCGCGCTTGATGGCGGCATGACTCCCGCTTCGATCATCATCGACGGATCATTTTGCGTTTATCAATCGGCAAAGCTGGGACGCAAATGTTTCAAGAACTTTGGCGGCGGTGGCGGGTCTGGCGCGCATACAATGCGGTGGGGGCTTGAACAATCACGCAATTTGATGACCGTGCGCGCGGCCTCAACCACGGGTATGGACAAGGTTGTTAAACTTGCCGCAGCGGCGGGAATCAGCAAGCCTAACAAAAATTATCAACCCGTTCTCGCCATCGCGCTGGGGGCAGGCGAAACGACTGTGCTTGATATGGTCAACGCTTATTCGATTTTGGCTGAGAATGGCCGCGAAGTGAAACCAACGCTGATCGACTTTGCGCAAGACCGCAATGGCAAGGTGCGCTTCCGTTCGGACACGCGCGCCTGTGAACGCTGCAACCTGCCTGATTATGACGGCAAGCCAATGCCGCGCCCTGCGCTTCGCACCAAGCAATTGATTGATGCGATGAGCGCGTATCAAACGGTTCATATGCTTGAAGGCGTTATTCAGCGCGGCACAGCGACTCCGTTGCTGACGCTCAAACGCCCGATTTTCGGTAAGACCGGAACGACGACGGGGCCAACCAATGTGTGGTTCGTTGGCGGTTCAGCCGATCTAATTGCGGGCGTCTATCTAGGCTTTGATAAGCCACGCGCGTTGGGGGCCTATGCGCAAGGTGGCACGCTTGCGGTGCCGATCTTTAAGGACTTTGCGACCAAAGCGATGGAGGGCATGCCGGTGATACCCTTCCGCGCGCCAGCGGGTATTCGTATGATCCGTATTGATCGCAGTTCGGGCAAGCGTGTCTTTGGCGCATGGCCCGGTGATGATCCCAAGGCTGCGGTGATTTGGGAGGCCTTTAAGCCCGAAAGCGAACCGCGCCGCTCAATCCGCCGCGATGAACTGCCCGTGATTAAAAAGAAAGCGCCCGCCGCCGCTGCATCATCGTCGACGAAGGGTGTCAAAAATGGGAACGCTGCACCGCGAGACAGCGAATTCTTGCAACGCGAGGGCGGAATCTACTAACGCTGCCACTCGCTCGTTCATTGCACCCCTTGGAGATTATTTATGCGCGCCGAAGCGCAAGCCAATGTTGATCAGATCAACGCTGCTTTATCGTTGTTACGTCGGTTCCTAGATTGGGATCGCGCGCTGCGGCGTCTCGACGAACTCAATGCGATGGTTGAAGATCCAGCACTTTGGAATAATGCCAAAGCCGCCCAAGAGGTGATGCGCGAACGCCGTCGCCTTGATGAAGCGATTGCCGCCACGCGCGCGATTGAAAGCGAACTTTCGGACAATATCGAACTCATCGATATGGCCGAGGAAGAGGGTGATGTGGCGATGGTTGATGAAGGCACCGCCGCCATCGCTGCACTTGCCGAACGCGCTGAACGCGATAAGATTTCAGCACTGCTAGCAGGCGAAGCCGACGCCAATGATACTTATATTGAGGTCAATGCGGGTGCTGGCGGCACCGAAAGTCAGGATTGGGCCGAAATGCTCAGCCGGATGTACACGCGCTGGGCCGAACGACGCGGGATGAAAGTTGAACTGATCGATTATCACGCGGGCGAAACTGCTGGGATCAAGTCAGTGACTTACTTGATCAAGGGCGAAAATGCTTATGGTTATGCAAAAACCGAAAGCGGCGTCCACCGGCTTGTCCGGATAAGCCCCTATGATAGCAATGCGCGGCGTCACACCAGTTTTGCGAGCGTCTGGGTTTATCCTGTTGTTGATGATGATATCGATATTGAGATCAATGAAAGCGAACTGCGGATTGACACTTACCGCGCGTCGGGCGCTGGCGGGCAACATATTAACACGACCGATTCAGCCGTGCGGATCACTCATTTGCCGACCAATATCGTCGTCCAGTGCCAAAATCAGCGGTCTCAACATAAGAACAAAGCCGAAGCGATGAACCAGCTACGCGCGCGGCTGTATGAGGCTGAACTTCAGCGGCGTGAGGCCGAAGCCAACGCAACTGCGGCGGGCAAAACTGATATTGGCTGGGGCCATCAAATCAGATCCTATGTTCTCCAACCCTATCAAATGGTCAAAGATTTGCGCACGGGATTTGTTTCGACAGCACCCGGCGATGTGTTAGACGGCGATGTGGAAAAGTTCATGGCCGCCGCGCTCTCGCAACGTGTGACCGGAGAGAAAGTCGATGTCGAGGATGTTGATTAAGATGCGTCAGGGGCTGACCATTGCGCTTTTGCTCGTTGCTGCTGGCTGCGATCATCGTCCCCCGAACGCGCAGGCATCAGCAAATAGCAGCGATTTTCCCAAGGCAGACCGGCCCGTTGCAGCGATTGTCTCAAGCCGCTGGTCAACCGAGGAAGAGCGTGACCGCTTGCAAGAAGCTGACCATGTTATGGATAGGGCGCAGATCACAAGCGGGATGACGGTCGCTGATATTGGGGCAGGCGAAGGCTATTACACGGTTCGCCTTGCCGCGCGCGTTGGCGAAAAAGGCCGCGTTCTCGCCCAAGATATCATCCCTGAATTTCGCAACACACTCGCCGCGCGCGTTGAGCGAGAGCGGCTTGATAATGTCAGTGTAAAATTGGGCCTGCCCGCTGATCCAAAGCTTCCCGCGAACAGTTTTGATCGGATATTGCTCGTTCACATGTATCACGAAATCGCCGACCCTTACGAATTTCTGTGGCGATTGCGGCCTTCGCTGCGGCAAGGGGGACGTGTTGTAATTGTTGATGCAAACCGCAAAACGAACGAGCATGGCACCCCGCCAGCACTTCTTGAATGCGAATTAAAAGCGGTTGGCTATGTTCAAATTGAAATGCAGAAAATGCTTCAAGCGGGTTCATATCTCGCGATATTTGAAGCCCGCGGTTCAGCACCCGCGCCGAAGAGCATCAAGCCCTGCAAAGGCTAGCCGCTCAATTTATCCATACGCGCTTGCAATTCGGCCATCTGCGCCTTGAGCAGCGCAATTTCATCATCCTTTGCATTGCGTTTTCCGCCGGGACGAAACGCGCTTGTTGCGGCCTCAATCATCGCGATATTTTGTTTGGCAATCTGCGCGAGCGGTCCCGTAGTGAGCGCGCCTTCTAGCGCAGAGCGGAACTGATCATGGTTGCGTCGGAACGACTCCATCGACGCTTCAAGATAGCCCGGCACCATCGATTGCACCTGATTGCCGTAAAGCGAAATGAGCTGTCGCAAAAATCCAGATGGCAGCATTGTTTGCCCGCGCGATTCTTCGTCCATAATGATCTGAGTCAAGATATTGTGCGTGATGTCTTCATCGGTCTTGGCGTCAACAACCTTGAACTCACGGCCCG
Source organism: Sphingomonadales bacterium (assembly GCA_043741135.1). Classification (GTDB taxonomy): domain Bacteria; phylum Pseudomonadota; class Alphaproteobacteria; order Sphingomonadales; family Sphingomonadaceae; genus Aquisediminimonas. Next base: position 35,282 of record JAYUAU010000130.1, read on the forward strand.
CGCGCGTCATTTCGGCTAGATTGTCGAGCGTGATATAGGCGGATGTATCAGTGTTGTAGAGCCGCCGGTTGGCATATTTCTTGATGATGACAGGCGAATCAACCGTCCCTATGCCCTTTGGTGCCTTAGCCATCGCGGTGTCCCTTTGCGCGAAAAGCAACGGCTTACACCCAAAGATAGTGCACTGCAACATACAGAGCGGTGCGCGCGGGCGACCTCGCAAAAGAACACGCTAGTGTAATATAGTTGCAACAATGTCACAGCCTGTTCGAAAAATGAATGAAAAGTGAATGAGAGTGCAGTTTATGCTTGTCCCGCTTTCACGATTGCCTTCTGATTAAAGCTTAGCATCGCGCGCAGTCCCGCCGCGATTCCTTGTTAGGGATGACAAGCATGAAAATTTCAAATTTACTAGGTGCCAGCGCACTCGTTTCCACTCTATGCCTTGGCATGTCGGGGGTTGCTTTTGCTCAGGATACTGCGGCGCCAGCGGCTGACGATGAAGCTGCTTCGTCGGAACTGATCATTGTAACCGGTTCACGTATCAAGCGCCCCAATCTCGATTCTCCCATTCCTGTGGTATCGATCTCAGGTGAAGCGCTAAGAAAGACGGCGCAAATCTCGATTGGCGATTATCTCAATGACTTGCCGTCGTTGCGCAGCACATATTCACAATCAAACTCGACACGCACATTAGGAACGACAGGCCTCAATTTGCTCGACCTTCGCGGCCTTGGTACGCAGCGCACGTTAGTTTTGGTCAACGGCCGTCGACATGTTGCTTCTGACATTCTTAACAACGGTGTTTCGCCTGACATTAACACGTTCCCAACTGACCTCATCAGTCGTGTTGATATCGTGACGGGTGGCAGTTCGGCGGTTTATGGTTCAGATGCTATCGCTGGTGTTGTGAACTTCATTTTGAAGGAGGATTTCGAAGGGCTTGAACTTCGTGGTCGCGGCGGTGTCAGCACTTTTGGTGACGCTGGCTCATATGAGCTTAGCGCCCTAGGTGGTCTCAATTTCGCAGATGGTCGTGGTAACGTTACGGTCAATCTTGAATATTCGCGGCAGAACCCTGTGTTTGGGTCAAGCCGCCCGGATCAGTCTTTGCCGCAGGGTTTCCTTGTTGTTGATTCTGACGTCGCTACTTCGTCAGACGGCGTGCCTGACCGCATTTTCTTGCGTGACTTCCGGTCAACCACGATCTCAATTGGTGGCTTGATTAACATTGCAACGCC
>JAYUAU010000131.1:0-6766 GCA_043741135.1 Sphingomonadales bacterium
CAGGTCGATATCGGCGAAGGAGCACTTACCGTCGATCACCAGATCGCGGATGGCATGGCCCGAGGCTGGCGACAGCCCGAAGCCGACGCTCGACATCGATGCAACCACGACATTGTCGGGGTTGGTCAGCCGATCGATGATCGGGCGGCCATCGGGCGAATTTTCGATCACTCCGGCCCAGCTGCGGATCACATTGAGGTGCGCGGCCTTGGGCAACAGCTCGGCCAACCGGCGCGCGAGATTGCGGGCCAGCGGCGTTGACGGGCGCGCAGCCGGACCCGTCTCGTCGACGTCGATCCATTCGTGCGGCCCGCCGCCATAGGCCAGATTTCCTCGCAATGTCTGGCGGCCGTAAAGTTTGTGGCCATCAACCCCGCCCAGCGGCATCATCGGTGCGGGTTCGGTGACAATCATCTCAGCCCGCGCCGAGGCGAGCGGGATGGTCACGCCCAGCTGGGCCATCAAGTGCGGGATCTGCGGCCCGGCCGCCACCACGACCGCGTCGCAGCCATAGGTCGCGCTGGCGGTCTTGACCGCGGTCACTTTGCCGCCGGCCGTTTCAAAACCCGTCACCGGGCTATGCTGGATGATCGTCCCGCCAAGATCCTGCAAGGCCCAGGCATAGGCCTGGACGCGGCGTTGCGGATTGGCGTGGCCGCCGAATTTGTAATGCACCCCGCCAAAGCAATTGTCGCCAGCAAGCGGCACTGCATCTTGGACTTGCTTGCTATCGAGCAATTCAACCGGATGCTTCAGCCGCTGATGCCGCTTCGCCGCGAAACGGTATTGCTCCCATTGAAGTTCGGTCATCGCGATGATGATGCGGTCTTTTTGATGTTCGGTCGGATAGCCGAGCAGTTCGTCCATCTGCGGCCACAGGCGTTGTTCCTCGTCGAACAACGGGCTGGCATAATGCGAAGCGCCGCCGCCGTTACGGCCCGAAGCTTCCCAACCGACGATGAATTTATCGAGTACGGTTACTTTGAGGCCCGACCGCGCCAGCCACCAGCCAGCGCTCAGGCCCGTTACACCGCCGCCGACGATGACAACCTCTGACCCGCTCATTCGTACATCCCTGAATAGAAGACACGCTGATGCTCATCCTCATACGGCGTCCCGATATCTTCATGCGGCACCCATGCCGTTGGGATGCCGAACCACACATCCCAGGCGGCATCCATCTCAGGAGGTTCGTTCCAATCGGCCAATATCTTCATCGAAAGCGGACGAACCGGCGCGCGGTGGTTGGCGAGCGGGATCGTTCCAAAGGGCGTGTCCGATTCAATCGCAAGCAACATCGCGACTTGATCGCGGCACCGCCGGCCCTGACAGACACCCATCCCCGCACGCGTCAGGCGTTTGATCTGGTCTTGGTTGGCGGGCCCATCTTCGAGCAATGTCTCAAGCGAGCGCGCGCACATTGGCGCAGGGCGGGCAAGATAATTGGGCGGCTGCACGCCGATCAAGTCAGCGCGAGTGACTTCCTCGCATTGGCAGATGATCGTATCGTCAGCACAGGCCGCAGACAGCGCACGCATCCATTCCATGCGGTATTCGATATGATCAAAGCCTGTGTCGCTAAGCCCTGCGCAATCACCAACCGCGCTCACCGTGGCTTCGCCGTCCGGGATATAGCCGCCGCGCTGTGCGTTGAGTGCGCGCGGACCGTGCATCGCATCGACCAGCTCGATTGACGGAATAAGGCCGATGGCAACACAAATCGTATCGCAGGTGATTTCGGACACCTCGTTCCCCTGCGCGTTCCCCTGCGCAGGCAGGGGCCCAGTCGGGCCAGATGTTGCGGCGCTGCGCGACGTTGTTTTTGAGCGAACTGGGCCCCCGCCTGCGCGGGGGAACGGGGCGATGGTTGCGCTCTCAACGCCGTGTATTCCGCCCGTCGCCGCCGCAATCACTTGACCGCAAAGGATCGCAATGCCCGCCGCTTGAACCTTCGCGATGAGGTCAGCGCTTCCTTGCGGAGCTTCGCGAACTTCTATCAATCCAGCCACTTCAATCCCGCGCGCGTGCGCCATCAGCGCGGTCTCAAGCGCCAAATCATGCGACCCCAGCACCAACACCCGCCGCCCGGCAAAGGCATCATAACGCGTGAGCAACATCGCTAGCGCCGCAGCGCCCATTACCCCCGGCTGGTTCCATCCCGGAAACGCCATCGCCAGATCGCGCGCCCCCGTGGCGAGCACGATCCGATCAAAGCCGACGAGCCACGAGCGCTCAGCATCAGCCAAACCAACGACTTGTTCAGGCAGGCTCGCGACACCGTTACCGTTGCGGTAAACGCCCCAAGCCGTCGTGCCGAGCAATAGCTCAACGCCTGCTTCAATCGCGGTTTCAAGTTCGGCCATGCTCATGAAAATGGCTTCGAGCATCCGTTCGCTGTTTTGCGTGGCGGCAGTCATCCGTCCACCGAAATAGAGCGGAATATCATTTCCCATCAGCGCGCCCGACACTGGATTTTCATCAACCAGAAGCACTTTTGATCCAGCATTCGCTGCCTCAATCGCCGCCGCAATTCCGCTTGGCCCTGCGCCTACGACAACAAGATCATAGCGCGTTTCGGGCGCGCTCCTCGTCCCGCCCACTGCGCACAAATCGGTTCCAGTAAAGTTCAATTCCATCACACTGCCTCCAACGCTTGCGCGAGATCAGCGATCAGATCATCGACATGTTCAAGCCCAACTGAAAGACGAATGGTGCCATCCGTAATCCCGCCAGCGAGCCTTTGTTCAGGCGTTAGCGCAAAATGTGTTGTGCTTGCTGAATGACATATCAAAGTTTCAGAGCCGCCAAGGCTAACCGCGAGTTTCATAAGCTTCAGTGCGTCGAGCATCGCAAATGCCTCAGCCTCTCCGCCGTGGAGGTGGAATGAAAAGGTTGATCCTGCCGCCTTACACTGCCGATCATACACTGCGCGCCCGCGCGTGCCCACTTGCAAAAAGCCCAGATAAGTGACGCCTGCCACTTTCGGGTGATCGCGCAGAAATTCAGCCACCACCAGCGCATTCGCCATCGCGCGCTCAGTCCGGACAGCGACTGACTCAAGCGAACGCATCACGAGCCAGCACGTATAGGGATCAAGGTGATTGCCCCATGTTGTGCGCAGGCTCCGCAGCTGATCGATCAGAGCCTTGCTGCCACTAACCCCGCCCGCGAGCAAATCACTATGTCCACCGCAATATTTGGTGAGCGCGGTCATGCACAGATCAACGCCGTGTTCAATCGGGCGCTGCGCAAAGGGCCCAAGCAAGGTGTTATCAACGACAACGAGCGGACGGTGCCCTTGGCTTGCCCCCACTTCGTCCGCAATCTGCACCATCAGATCAAGGTCAACAATTGCAGCAGTTGGGTTTGCCGGCGTTTCAGCAATGATCAGCTTGAGCGGCCCCTTCGCCATTGCCTCAGCGGCGGCCGCGCGCACGTTCACTTCATCAGTGCCGTCATTATAGGCGGCAGCAAATGCGCCGAATTGCGGCATTACCTTGTTATAGAGCATATCAACACCGCCGTAGATCGGACGACCGTGGATCACGCTATCACCTGGACGAACAAAACCAAGCGCGATGCTTGAGTGAACCGCCATCCCGCTGCAAAAGGCAGCCGCGGCCTCGGCCCCATCAATCGCCGCCAATCGCGCCTCAAGGAAATCAAGCCCGGGGTGGCCAAGCCGCGCATAGATATGGTTGCTTTCGCCGACCAGCGGGCCTTCATTATCAAAGAAAGCGCGGTGGACGTTCTTGGCATGTTGCGCTGACGGATAGACGAAGGTCGACGTCATAAAGATCGGTGGCTTGACTGCCCCCATTCCCAGCGCAGGATCATAACCATAAGCGACCGCAAGCGTTTCAGGGCGGAAACCCGCTTTGGGATCAATCGACATATGTATCAATATAGACGCGCGATTGATCGCAATACCAGTCAGTAAACCGCCGCGATAGCATTTCACTGTCAGGCGAATAGGGGCCGGGCGCATAGCCAAGACTATTGACGCCCATGTGATTGTTTTCAGCGAGTTCCTTGTCTTGGCAATTGGTGCGCGTCCACAAATCGCTAAGCGCGTTCACATCATAATCAACGCCTTCAACCGCGTCTTTATGAACAAGCCATTTGCCCGTCACATGCGTCTCAGTTGCGCTGACCGGCATCGCGCTGAACCAAAACACATGGTCAGCGGTTGAATGGACAAAGCAGTGCGGATCAATCGCCCAGCGCATTGAGCCGATATCGCCGCTATTGGCATCACACATCAGTTTTTGGGACGCATGTTTGCCGTCCATCGTGATTGAGACACAATCCTTGTTCAGCGCAAAACGCGCGACTTGCCACCAATCGCCTTCGAGCGGATCAGTCGCAAGGCCATTGGCCTTCATTGCAGCGGCAAATTGCTGCGCCGCTTCATCGTCGGCAAGGTCAAAGTGGTTTGACATATCAACGGGAAAAGTCTTCGCAAGTTCGGGATGGCCAGTGCCGCAGTGATAGCATTCGCGCGCATTTTCCATCACAAGTTTCCAATTGGCATGTTCAACGAGCACGCTTTGAAACGCGACCTTGGCGTCTTTGTAATGATGCGGCGCGGCGTATTGGCTTAGCTTTTCCCCAAACTCAGCAAAGGGTGGCGGATCATCTGAAAGACAAATGAACATCGCCCCCGCGACGATTTCAAGTGCGATTGGCTTGAGGCCGTGATCGCTCTTATCAAAATCATCCGCCATCTGGTTAGCGTTAAAAAGTGCACCATTAAGATCATAAGTCCAGCGGTGATAAGGGCACACTAGCTTGGGCGACGTGCCGCTGCCCAGCGCACAAATCATTGATCCGCGGTGGCGACAGCTATTGTGAAATGCGCGAATATTGCCGCTTTTATCGCGGACAATGATCACTGGCCATTTGCCAATCATCAGCGAGAGATAGCTGCCTGATTTGGGAAGCTCACAGTCAAAGCCCACTGATAGCCAGCTCTGCGCGAAGATTGCCTTCATATCGAAATCAAACGCATCATCATGCGTATACAGCGCCTGGGGGAGCGTATAGCCGTTCCGCCGCGCTGTGAATAAAGCATCAATCGATTTGATATCCAGCATTTCGTTGTTCACTCCTCAACGGGAAGCTGAATGGACTGACTTGCCGCCTGCGCAAAATGGCATTTTCGCATGACGCTATGCCAAAATGTCGCAAAGCTTAAGCGTCGTCGCTCGGATCAAGCCGCGTTACCCACATCGGATAGCGTTCATGTGACACTTGGGGTTGCTTTCGGATGGCTGAATTCGCTGATCAGACTAATATGTGCGCCAAAGCTTGGCAACGCACTTGGGCCGGAGTAGGCCAAATGGTCTGTGAAATACCGAAGGGGGAGGGGCTATCGTGAACCTGCGTTTTAGATTGATGCTTTTGGTTGGCTGTGCGGGGCTTTGCTTTGCACCGATCACGGGGCAAACTCCCTTCGCGAGCGGGCTGCATGCCCAATCAATCGATGATCCGAACCCTGCCGATGATGATGATGACGTTGCCGATAATGACCACGACGATGGCATCACCAATGATGATCTAGTTGAGACGGTTCCCGACATCACCACCGAAGCTCAGTGGAGCGATCCGCCTGAAAATGTTGACGAGCAAAAGGCCGCACAGGTTGATGATCCAAACTATGTGCAAAATTGTGCTGACAAGGCGGCGTGTCAGGCAACGCTCGATTATGTCAACGATCAGATGGCGGCGCTATTGAAAGGCTATGGCGAACATTCAACAAAGCGGAGAAAAGAAAGTGGCGCTTCGCGCTCACGTAAATTAGGCAAAACAACCGAATACCGTGTGAACGAGGGCCAGCTGCTTGAACTGGTCAAGAGCAAGCCGGGCCCCAATGATCCGCTGCTCTGGTCTGAAGTGACGAAGGTTATCCCGCGCGCCCAATCGGACAGGCTGATGGGCAGTTTTCGTGTTTTCCGGATGAAAAACGATAATACGCTCGCCTTTGTCCAAGGGGAAACCGATAGCGACAAGTTCCTGATGGCGATCAACGAAACCACGCATCTGGCAACCGATCTCCGCGAGCAATATCTGACCGTTGTTCACGAATTCATGCATATGATCGTGTTGAAGGAGTTTGTCGGGGGCGATTTTCATGACGAAAACCCAACCGAGCGCGCGCGCGATCTCTCCTCAGTCGCGGGAATTTTACAGTCTATTTTCGGCATCCTTGCTGGCAATGAACAGCAAGAAGCAGCGCCTGACGATGAGGCTGTAGCCAATGCCGCAGTGACGCAGTGCAGCGGTGTTGTTGATGATGGTGGCTGTTATCCCGAGGGAACGATCTTCAACAATTTTACCCGCAAATTCTGGTCAGCAAGTGATTTGCGCGAGCACGAAAACGAAGATTTTTATGACAAGAACAAGAGCCGGTTCGTGACCGAATATGCGACGAAAAGCCCGCACGAAGATATTTCAGAAACATTCTCTTACTGGGTCATTGCAGAAGGCAAAGGCAAGAGCATAGCGAGTGCCAAGCAGCGCTTCTTTGGGCGCTATCCACAGCTAGTAGCGCTCAAAAACCATATCCGGCGGACGGTGATTGCAGAGATACTGAGTGCACAGCCCGCTAAAACGTAATGACATTTGATTGATCCCAACCTCCGTCTACCCTGAGCTAGAGCATGATAACATTAAGTTGATCCACTTCGTCTTTGCGAGCGAAGCGCGGCAATCCATACTATGGTGCCGCGAGTGGATTGCCGCGTCGCTGCGCTCCTCGCAAAGA
>JAYUAU010000132.1:0-36467 GCA_043741135.1 Sphingomonadales bacterium
CAAGCTCAACGGGCGCACCGATCACGCCGGTATGGGGCGGCCGCCCCATACCGGCACCTTGATTATGCATTCATAACAAGATTACACCAAACTAACGAAGCTCAGACAGGCTTAGTGAGACCTTATACCAATGTGCGTTGATTCTGACTCATCTTACCGTCTTTGCGAGCGCAAGCGAAGCAATCCAGAATGGCTCAAAAGCTGGATTGCTTCGTTTGCGCTCGCAAAGACGAAATGGGTTCACATCAATGCAAGTTGGTATTAGACGTGAGTCGTGCCGCTTTTGAATGAAGTAGGCGATTGTTACCAACACCGCGCAACTGTTGGGACTGCCGATTTTGCCTCAATTGCCTGCACTAGCGCTTTGGTTGGGGGTAGCATCGAAGCAAACCGCACACTAAGACCCACAAACTATGGCACGTAACACACGTAATCTTGATTGGGGTTTTCCTCGCTGGCGTGGCTATGGCACCGGCAGTGAGGCTGTCAATGTGCGCATGTGTGATCGTCATGGGTGCAATAATCCAGGAGACCGCCCCGCGCCTAAATCTCCCAACAGCTCTGAGCGCTGGTATTTTTGCCTTAATCACGTTGCTGAATATAATGCGCGGTGGGATTATTTTGAGGGCTTAAGCGCTGAAGACGCCGCCAAGCGCGAAGCCGATGAGCGACGTGATGCTGGTGGATTTCAGGATGCCAAACATTACGGCTGGGGCGGCTCTGGCGATGGATCACGGTCACGCGATGAAGTCCGCGCGCTTGATCTGTTCGAACTTGAATATGATGCCGATTTTGATGCGGTGAAGATGGCGTGGAAGCGTGAGGCTAAATCGTGCCACCCTGACGTGAAGCCGGGTGACGTAGACGCCGCGAAACGCTTCCAAGCGGTGCAAGCAGCGTATGAAGTGCTGCGGAGTGCTGAGGAGCGTCGGCTGGCGCTTTAGAACCTGGTAAATGAAATGCGCATCCGTGCTCCGGCGAAGGCCGGAGTCCAGTCCTCGTCTAAAAAACGACCGCGAAGCGGGCATTGCTTTGTTTAGGTCTGGACACCGGCCTGCGCCGGTGAACAGCCGTGTTTCGCATTTTGCGCACGCCGCTCTATGGGCCTTCGTCGAGCGAGTCGGGGAGCGGATCTTTGCCCGATATCCGCCGCGCGAGCTGCGTTGCCTGATCAAGCGTGAACAAGCCGATAATCTGGATAATCCCATCATCGATGGCGTTGTGAAAGATCGGGCGAACAAGTGTTTTGCCGTCAAGATTGATCGCGACGGCTTTCTCACGGTTTTTGCGGCTGAGCTTAGCAAGGCGCTTGGCGGCTTTATCCTCAAATGTCAGCAGAATCGCCGCCGTGCCATTGAGATCGGGAAGCGGGCGCGCATCGATAATGTCTCGCTCTAGAAACTTTTGCCCCGCAATTGTGAATTTACGCGGAGCATCTGCTGCGATCAAGAGCAGGGCGAGTGGTGCAATCAAGATGACTTTGAACATTCAAGCCCCCGCAGTCTTCATTTACCTATAGCGCGTTGCGGTCTCTCGAATCAATGCAATCATATTGGGAATGCCTTGCGTGCGGTTTGAGCTGAGCTGGCTCTTCAAATCAAACGGGGCCAGCGCGGTTTCGATACTTGTCGCGAGAATTGCAGATGCACTCTGATCCTGCACCGTTTTCAGAACAAGTGCGATAATCCCCTTGGTAATCGCCGCATTGCTATCCGCCAGAAAATGGAGCGCACCGCCTTTGCCTTGCATCGGATACACCCAGACATTTGCCGAACATCCGCGCACTAATGTCGCATCGGTTTTGAGCGCATCAGGCATTGGTTCAAGCCCGCGACCCAAATCGATCAGCAACCGGTAACGATCATCGCCGTCAAGGCATTCATATTCGTCAAAAATTTCATCAATATTGGTCATGAAGTGGCGCTAGAAGGGTGCGCGCTAAAGGTCTACCCCTGCGGCGATGGCTTCAAGTTTACGCATACGTTCCTTGAGGTCAGCTAGTTCGATGCGACTGGTTGCGCTCGGTGCTACATCCTTGCCAATCAACTGCAATTCGGCGCGTTTGAGGTCAATCCACGCGGTAAAGCCCTTCAATCCGATCACCGCCACCATCGCAGTCGCAAACAAGGCGGCGGCCAAACACATTAAATAGATCATGGTCGGTTCCATGAGTTTTTCCTTTAGTTTAGTGACGTATCGCGGAGCGCTTCAATCTCATCGCTCAGGTCAACACCCTTATCGGTTGCGATTCGTTCAAGCACGCGCACGCGCTGTTCAAGCCGTTCGGTATGCGCGGCATATTGCGCGGCTTTTTCGGCGGTTTGCGTCGATTGATTTTCCATCTGCCGTTCCTTCATCCGCATCCAGCTTTTGAAGGGAGCAATACTGATGGCGGCGAGGGGAATGAGAACCCAAATCCAGCTAGCGATACTATCCATATCAAATTCCCTTATCTCAGTGCTTCAATCGCGCGCGCCGTGCGGTCAGCGGGGTCAGTTACAATGCGTTCGAGTACCGATATCCGCTCTTCCAATCGCCCGACCATATCATATAGTCTATCATTTTCCGAAGTCAGCAACGTGATCTTACGATTGGCTTCTTCGTCAGCCTTGGTAACGGTGCCACCCCATTCGCCTTCAACTGGGTAGCCGTGTTTGGCTCTTGTCCAACTGGTAAACATCCATCCGATTGTGCTGATCGCTATGATCGCAAGGATAAATCCGGGGCCACCCCAACTCATGATCTGTCTCCTGATTGTGGTGAAGAGCGCGACTAGCGCAACGCTTCGATTTCGTTCGAAAGGCTTGTGTTCCGACTCGTATAATATGTTTCGACATCGGCCAAGCGGCGATCAATATCGCGGAATTTTGAACGAACGTCACGCGTAGTGCGCGCGGGTGATTGGCGGACACCCTGCCAGAATTTGGCTTCCTCAGCATCATCATACATGCCGAGCGGTCTCACGGGGGCCATCCACGCGATGATCCAGTAAATGATCAAGGCTGTGGGAAATGTTATCAAGGTTGAAACGAGTGTGATTATCCTAATCACGGTCACGTCGAACCCCGTATAATCCGCAATCCCTGAACAGACGCCCAAATATTTTGAGTTTTGTTTGTCGAGGTAGAATTTTGTACGGCTGGCTGTCATTTTATCTCTCCTTCGAATGGGTCAGTTGCCAAAAGGGCGCGGTGACGCGATCCAGGCTGTGACGATGTAAGCAATGATTGGCAGGCCCGACACCAACACGGTGAACAACACAGTGCCGATGCGCACGAGCGTAAGATCAAATCCGGTTGAATCCGCTATCCCGGCACATACACCTGAAATTTTAGCATCGCGTTTGTTGAGGTAGAATGTCGTCATAATCTGTCTCCTAAAGGGCGCGTTTCAATCGCCCGATTTCCAATTGGGATTATCAGCGGCGATGATCCGTTCGATATTGCCAAGCCGATCATCAAGGCGGCGCGCGCTATCGTGGAGGCCGTCAAGCAAGTTTTCATCCTCGCGCGTGAGTGACGCATTCTTTTTCCACTGCGTCACATAATGCAGGATCACCCACGGAAAACCTACGAATAGTAACGCGACGATGATGATAGCTATGATGCCGTCCATCTGATCAATCCTTCTTGGTCATTGAGGCTTTGAGCGCGGCAAGATCAGCATCAACCTTTTCAGATGATTTTAGCGCATTGATTTCTTCCTCAAGTGTCTGCGGTTCGCCACCCATTGAAAGCGCATCTGCGCGGCCTTCAGCAAAATCAACGCGGCGTTCAAGCACATCAAAGCGCGCAAAGGCTTCTTCAGCTTTCGATCCCGCATAAGCTTCGCGAACCTTGATCCGGTTATGGGCAGTTTCCATCCGCGTGGCGATTGAATTCTGGCGCGCGCGGGCTTCACGCAGCTTGGCTTGCAGCTTGGTGATGTCAGCTTCAGAGGCGCGCAGTGCATCATCAAGTGTGCTGATTTCGCCGGTCAGTTGATCAGCAAGATCAGCTGCTTTTTGCCGTTCGATCAGTGCGCCTTTGGCGAGGTCTTCGCGATCTTTTGAAAGTGCCAATTCAGCCTTTTCTGTCCAGCTTGCCTGAAGCGATTCAAGCTTGCCAATGTGCCGACGCATTTCCTTTTGATCAGCGATAGTGCGCGCGGCGGTGGCGCGGACTTCGACAAGCGTTTCTTCCATTTCAAGAATGATCATCCGGATCATCTTGGCTGGATCTTCGGCTTTATCGAGCAGATCAGTAACATTGGCAGCGATGATATCGCGGGTTCGTGAAAAAATGCCCATATGTGAAACTCCGATACTGGTAGGGACTGAAAATGGGGTTAGCCGAATGATATTGGGGTTAATGGCCGGGAGCAATAAGGGATGCAGGAGCCCCCGGCCACGTCCGCCCGTCATGCTGACTTAGTGACGGGGGAAAGCGGAGCTGCAATCGCTGTGTCGGGAACGCCCGCTGCGGCGATCAATGTGATGCTGATCATCACTGAAAAAACGAATGCCAGCATGTTGTTGCGTGCGTTATGTCCATTGTAGCTGTTCATGGTCTGGGTCCTTTGTTTGGTTCAAATTTGTCAGCCGGTTGAGAGGGTTGGGGGAGGAACAACCGGCTTGTCTAATGCTTTGCATAGAGCGTGCCAGTTTTGCGAAAGCCCAGAAATTTGCGGTTTCATGAACGGGATTTGCAGCCTAGGTTTATTTCAACTTGCCAATATCTAGTATAATATGCCAATAATTAGTATATGGAACGAGTCACTGACTTCATCGGCCAATCAGGCGTCTTTCTTGACAGCGTTGAGCGTGCAAGTCGTGCGGCAGCGCTCAATCGGCCGGTGCTGGTGATTGGAGAGCGCGGGACGGGGAAGGAACTCGTTGCTGAGCGGCTCCATCGGCTCAGTCCGCGCTGGGGCGGGCCGCTCGTCATCATGAACTGCGCTGCGCTGCCCGAGACGCTGATTGAGGCTGAACTGTTTGGTCATGAAGCCGGCGCGTTTACTGGCGCGACAAAAGCGCGGGAGGGAAGGTTTGAGGAAGCCGATGGGGGGACTTTATTCCTTGATGAACTCGCAACACTCTCAGCCGCAGCGCAGGAACGTTTACTGCGTGCGATTGAATATGGTGAAGTAACGCGGATCGGATCAAACCGACAAATCCGTGTTGATGTGCGTATCGTGGCGGCGACCAACGAGCATTTGCCCGCGCTCGTTGAAGCGGGTCGGTTTCGCGCTGATTTGCTTGATCGGCTGGCGTTCGAAGTGCTCACACTGCCGCCCCTTCGCGCGCGTGACGGCGATGTGCCGGTGCTCGCAGAACATTTTGGACGACGGATGGCGTCTGAAATTGGCTGGGAAAGCTGGCCGGGCTTTTCATCTGACGCAGCTGCCACGATGGCGGCGTATCACTGGCCGGGTAATGTGCGCGAACTCCGCAATGTGGTTGAACGCGCGGTTTACCGTTGGGATTATCCTGATCAGCCCGTGCACGATATCGAATTCGATCCCTTTGCCTCACCTCATTTGCCGCAAGCCGTGCTTAAGCCAGCCGCAGTCGAAAACGCAACATCCCCTGTTGCCGATGATGTCAGCGATCTTCGCAAAGCCGTCGATGCGCATGAACGAACTTTGCTCGAAGCGGCGCTTTCAAAACACCGCCACAATCAGCGCGTCACGGCCAAAGCGCTAAACCTGAGCTATGATCAGTTACGCCATGCGCTAAAGCGCCATGGGTTGCTGGGATAGCAAGTCAATTTGAGCGATATTCCGCTAGAGCGGGCAAACCCCAACTCATCATGATATAGATGTTAAAAATCGGCGTTCTCCTGCGCAGGCAGGAGTCCAGTTCGGGCTAAATATCGTCCGCGAAGCGGGCATTGCTGTGTTTAGGTCTGGACTCCGGCCTGCGCCGGAGAACAGCGCGCACAGCGCTCTAATCAGCAGCCTTTATCGCAGCGCTTTCACCCAAGCCATGTTTCATCAACATCGGAATATTGGCAATCGCGAACAGCCCTGACAGGATTGAAACGCCCCACACCTTGATCGTCAGCCATGTATCGAAATCATAGTATGCACGGATGACTTCATTGAAGACCGCCATGGCGAGAAAAAACCACGCCCAGTTGCGCGATAAGACCATCCACCCTTTGTCAGTCAGCCCGTTATAGCCATGTTCAAGGACATATTTGAGCAAAGCCTTGCCGCGAAACATCCCACCGAACAGCAATCCAGCAAGCAGGACGTAAACAATCGTTGGCTTGATCTGAATGAATTTGGGATCACCGAGATAGATAGTGAGGCCGCCAAAGCCAATCACCAATATCGCTGAAAGCCACATCATGGGTGATACGCGCCCGACTTTGAGTTTCGATATGATCACCGCGATGATAATCGCCGCCATGAAGACGCCTGTGCCCAAAATGATGCTGCCGCTGATTTTATACGCAGCGAAAAACGCGATCAGTGGGCCATAGTCTAATGCGAGTGGCAACCAGCCGGGAACTTTCTTGATCGGCGTCTCGGTCATGCCTGCGCCCCTGCAATAGCTTGTGCAAGATCGCCCGCATCAAACGGTCGGAGATCACCCAACGTCTCGCCCACGCCGATGGCATGAATGGGAAGCCCGAATTTTTCTGCCGCAGCCACTAACACGCCACCGCGCGCGGTGCCATCGAGTTTCGTCATCACCAAACCTGTTACTCCTGCCACTTCCTTGAAAATTTCTATTTGTGACAAAGCGTTCTGTCCCGTGGTTGCGTCAAGCACAAGCACAACATTATGCGGTGAGGCGGGATTTATCCGGCCCAATACACGTTTAATCTTAGCGAGTTCATCCATCAATTCGCGCTTGTTTTGCAGTCGCCCTGCCGTATCGACGATCAATACGTCAATCCCCGTCGCAGTCGCTTTCTTCACCGCGTCGAACACAATCCCCGCAGCATCACCGCCTTCAGGCCCACTAACGATCGGAATGCCTAACCGGTCTGCCCACACTTTAAGCTGACCAATGGCAGCCGCGCGGAACGTATCACCCGCAGCGAGCATCACGCCGTAATCCTGCTCGATAAACAAATGAGCGAGCTTAGCGATTGTGGTCGTTTTGCCCGATCCGTTGACCCCAATAACGAGGATGACATGCGGGCGCGGGAAAGCGGTTATCTCCAAAGGCAGCGCAACGGGTGCGAGTACCTTCGTGATTTCGTCAGCAACGACTTGCCTGATCCCGTCGCCGTCAATGCCGCGTTCGTAGCGGCTGTCGGCGAGACGTAAACGCACTGCGGCGGCGGTGGCAGGCCCAAGATCTGATATGATTAGCGCCTCTTCAATTTCATCAAGCGCAGCGCCGTCGAGCTTCGCCTTGGTGACGATGCCAGTGAGGTTCTCACCCAGTTTTTCGGACGTGCGCTTGAGCCCGCCGATCAGCTTCTTATGCCATGCTGTGTCGGTCATATTGATGTTGCCGATAATGTGTTGCCATCAGAGGCAGTGATGCGCGTTTTGATCATATGGCCTGTCATATTGCCGCTTGGCAGCCGCTCTGCAAGCCGCACGCTGGCAAAATTCTCAGCATGCCCGCTTTGGCCGTCGAGTTCGATAAGCGCTATTTGCTGGGTGCCGATCATTGAGCCCAGCCAACGTGCCCGTCTCGCGGCAGTGGACGCACGCAACTGCGCGGCGCGTGCTTTCACGCTTGCGCGGTCGACCTGAGGCATCAGCGCGGCGGGGGTGCCAGCACGCGGTGAATAGGGGAAAATATGGCCAAACACGATGTCACATTCATCAATCATCGCGAGGCTTCCGCTGAACATCGCGTCGGTTTCGGTTGGGAAGCCAGCGATGATATCTGCGCCGATGGCAATCTCGGGGCGTTTGCATTTGAGCCGATCAACGAGCGCAATCGCTTGTGCGCGGCTGTGGCGGCGCTTCATCCGTTTGAGGATCATATCGTCGCCTGATTGGAGTGAGAGGTGAACGTGCGGCATCATCCGCGGTTCGGTTGTGATCAGTTCGAATAGCCGGTCATCAATCTCAATTGAGTCAAGTGATGAGAGCCGAAGCCGCATGAGTTCAGGGACATGGGTGAGAATCCGCTCAACCAACTGGCCTAGAGTTGGCGCACCGGGTAAATCGGGGCCGTAGCTCGTGAGGTCAACGCCTGTCAGGATAACCTCCTGCTGCCCGCGCGCAACGGCGGCCTTCACCGCCTCAATCACTGCGCCTGCGGGCACTGAGCGGCTATTCCCGCGCCCATATGGGATGATGCAAAATGTACAGCGGTGATCGCAGCCATTTTGCACTTCAATGAATGCACGCGCATGATCAGCCCCGCTGGTGACGGGGGCGAGCGGCGCAAAATCATCGAAGATATTGCCGACCAAGCTCGCCCCCAAAAGCGCGGAAGCGTCACGCTTTTCTCGGTTGCCGATGACTGATGAGACTTCGGGCATCTTTGAAAACTGCGTAGGGTCAATTTGGGCCGCACATCCCGTGACGATGATCCTTGCCGTGGGCCGCGCTTTTGCCGCGCGGCGGATTGCTTGGCGGGCTTGGCGAGTGGCTTCGCTCGTCACAGCGCAGCTGTTGATGACGATGATATCGTCAGCGCCGCTGAGCGCACTGCGGATCGCTTCGCCTTCAGCAATGTTCAGACGGCACCCAAAGTTAATCACGTCAACGCTCAACCGAAGGCATCCCAATCAGCTTTGCCGGTGAAGACATGCGTAGCAGGGCCACTCATCTTGATCGTTTCATCCTCAGCCCAGTCAATCACCAAATCGCCGCCAGGTAAACTGACGGTGACAGGAGATCCGACACGCCTACTGCGAATGGCGGCCACTGCGGTAGCACAAGCCCCCGTGCCGCACGCGCGGGTTAAGCCGACACCGCGTTCCCACACGCGCAACTTAAGGCTGTTGGCGCCCGTTACTGTTGCGACGTTGACGTTGATCCGTTCAGGAAACAGCGGATCATTTTCAATCAGCGGCCCAAGGCTTTCAAGCGCAACGCTATCGCAATCATCAACAAAAAAAATTACATGCGGGTTGCCAACATTGACAGCCACAGGATGGTCAAGCTCTTCCCAACTGACGGGCATATCCATCGTATCAATTGGCATAGCGAGCGGGATCAACTCCCAGTCAAAGCTAGGCTGGCCGAGCGTCACAGTCGCTTGCGCGTCTCCCGGATTAGTGTGGAGTATTCCCGCCATTGTTTCGACCGTCGCCTGGCCGTCCATCAGTAAAGCGACACAGCGCGTTGCATTGCCGCACGCTTCGACTTCACCACCATCAGCGTTGAATATTCGCATTTTAACTGATGCAATCGTTGATGGCTCAAGGATGATCAACTGATCGCAGCCAATTCCCGTGCGTCGGTTCGCAATCGCAGCTGCGCGCGTCACAGGCATATCAATCGGCGTTTCGCGCGCGTCAATGATGACAAAATCATTGCCAAGCCCGTGCATCTTATGAAAGTTCGGTTTCATCGCCACTATCTTAGCTGAGTTAGCGCAAAGAGCGAACCCTCAATCCAATCTAAGCAATCCGGCGTTCGTCTTCAGTTTCAATGAACAATGTTCCCGCCGCGGCAGCGTTTTGCGCCTCGCCGCGCAGAGAGGGGAGAAGGTTCCGTTCGGCGAGCAGAGTCCGCGTCGCCGCAATTGATGTTGGTCGTCCAAAATGCCAGCCTTGGCCCTTGTTGCAGCCTAACTGACGAAGCCGTTCTTCAATCTGGCCGTCCTCAATCCCTTCGGCGGTGACGGGCAGATTGAGACTATCCCCGAGTCGTGTGATGGCATTAACGATAGCCGCACTCTCAGCATTATCGATGATTGAGATCACAAAGCTTTTATCAATCTTGATCCGGTCAAACGGCAAGGCACGCAAATGCGCGAGCGAGCTGTAGCCCGTCCCGAAATCATCTAGCGCAAGCCTGATCCCCTGATTTTTCAGGCTGCCCACGATTGATTGAGCAAGCGCAAGATTTTCGAACAATGAGCTTTCGGTGATTTCAATCTCAAGCCGGCTTGCGGGGAAACCAGTCTCAACAAGCAGCTTCACAATCTTTTGCGCGAGCCATGGGTCTTTCAACTGGATCGGAGAGATATTGACCGAGATTGAAAGTGACTGATCCCATGTCTTGGCTTCCAAAAAGGCCTGTCGGATCACCGAGAGCGACAATTCAGCGATCATGCCAGTTTCTTCGGCAATCGGAATAAAATTGTCCGGCGGAACGAGGCCACGCGTTGGATGCTCCCACCGCGCAAGAACTTCAAAGCCGCCAAGCCGCCCTGTCGTCAAATCGATTTGCTGTTCGAAATAAGGAACGAATTCGCCGCGCGGTATGCCAACGCGCATGCCAGACTCAATATCAGTGCGGGCTTGTAAATCTTTCTCCATCGCCGCATCGAACCAAACGTAACGGTTCCGGCCTTGGCTTTTGGCTGAATACATCGCGATGTCCGCGCGCCGCATCAGCGCATCAATCGTCTCGCAATCAGCCGCAGTGTGCGCAATCCCCACTGAAGCGCTGACGTGGACAAAGATGCCCGCTGAGTCGAAAGGCTGCGCCAAGCGTGACACAATTGCTTCAGCAACACGGCTCACCACATCGGGATTGGTCGCATCGAAAGGGAAGGCGAAGACAAATTCATCACCACCAAGCCGCGCCGAAAGCGCATTAGGGGGCAACAGCGTGCCCACCTCAGCGGCCACTGCCACGAGAAGTGAATCGCCAATGGCATGACCGTGAACGTCATTGATGTTTTTGAAATGATCCAAGTCAAGCAGCAGCATGGCCAACACCTTGTCGCGCCGTACAGTTTTCGCGAGCAAGTCAGCGCCCATTTCGGTGATTGACCGGCGATTATGGAAGCCCGTTAAGGGATCGCTGAACGCCAGCGTTTGCGCACGTGCTTCAGCTTCAGTCCGTTCTACAACCTCTGCGTTGAGATCGCGGTAGCGGCGCCACCCGAAAAGGATGAGCGCAATGTTCAAGATGACAGCTATTGATAAAGTGCGATCAGCGCCGCCACCCACCCCATTGGCGAAGCGCACGATTGATGTCATTAGTGCGGAGCTTGATCCGAAGAAAATGATGATCGCAGCAAATACAACCGCGCCTGCCAAGATATCCTTGCGCGCTGCTTTACCTGCACTTGGCCGAGCTTGTGAAGCGTTCGTGATTGCCGTTAGCATTCGATCTGAGCCCCTGAACCACTTGATCCGTCACCATTAAGCGGGTGGGGTAAAAAACCAGTTAAGATGTTTTGAGTGACTCGGGGGCTCGGTCGGTCTCGGGTCTAGTATCAGAATATCTACTAGTTTGCGGTTTGCCTCCTACCGCTTGATTATTGCCGTCTATGGCTCGTATTGAGCTAGTGAACCAACTATCACTCAAGGATCCGCTACCAATGAAAACGCGCGCCGCCGTCGCCTTTGAAGCCAAGAAACCACTTGAGATTGTAGAGCTTGACCTTGAAGGGCCACAGCCAGGCGAAGTGCTTGTTGAAATTATGGCGACGGGCATTTGCCACACAGACGCTTACACGCTTGACGGCCTTGATAGCGAAGGGCTGTTCCCGTCAGTGCTTGGCCATGAGGGCGCAGGCATAGTTCGTGAAATTGGAGCGGGTGTGACGTCAGTAAAGCCCGGCGATCACGTCATCCCGCTTTACACGCCCGAATGTCGCCAGTGCAAAAGCTGCTTGAGCGGTAAGACCAACCTCTGCACCGCAATTCGCGCCACGCAAGGCAAAGGGCTGATGCCCGATGGCACGTCGCGCTTTAGCTATAAAGGCCAGACGATCTTTCACTATATGGGCTGTTCGACTTTCTCGAACTTCACAGTGCTGCCCGAAATCGCCGTCGCCAAAATCCGTGAGGATGCGCCGTTCAACTCGGCCTGCTATATCGGCTGCGGCGTGACGACGGGGGTAGGCGCGGTGACTAATACGGCAAAGGTTCAGCCGGGCGATAATGTGATTATCTTTGGGCTTGGTGGCATCGGCCTCAACGTCTTGCAGGGCGCGCGGATGGCGGGCGCGAATATGATCATCGGCGTCGATATCAACCCCGACCGCGAGGAATGGGGCAAGAAGTTTGGCATGACGCATTTCGTCAATCCCAAGCTGATTGACGGTGATATCGTCGCCTATCTCGTCGCGCTTACTGATGGCGGCGCAGAATATACGTTTGATTGCACCGGCAATACCACGGTGATGCGTCAAGCGCTTGAGGCCTGCCACCGCGGCTGGGGCACGTCGATCATCATTGGCGTTGCCGAAGCGGGTAAAGAGATCAGCACGCGCCCCTTCCAGCTTGTCACCGGTCGCAATTGGCGCGGGACGGCGTTTGGTGGCGCAAAGGGGCGCACTGATGTGCCCAAGATCGTTGATCTTTATATGGATGGCACAATCCAGATCGATCCCATGATCACGCACACGCTAACGCTCGAAGAAATCAATAAAGGCTTTGATTTGATGCATGCGGGGGAAAGCATCCGCAGCGTTGTTGTTTTTTGAGTATCGAGAGAGAGGGTTGACCCAAACTCCGTTTACCCTGAGCTTGTCGAAGGGCTGCCCTTCTCTTCGGAGTCAAGGGCAACCCTTCGACAAGCTCAGGGATGCGGATCGAGACTAGTGAATTTAACAATCAACCAAGGAGAATCAAATGTTTTCACATATAATGATCGGTGCAAACAACATTGATGAAGCGAAAGCTTTTTACGATGCAACCCTCGGCGTGCTCGGCGTTGCCAACGGGACAATTGATCCCAAAGGGCGTTGTTTCTACTTCACCAAGACCGGCGTTTTCGGGATTAGCGTTCCCATCAACGGCGAACCCGCGTGCGGCGCCAATGGCGGCACAATCGGTTTTGCGGTTGATTCGCCCGAACAAGGCGATGCTTGGCATGCCGCTGGCCTCGCGGCAGGCGGCACCGCGATTGAAGATGCGCCGGGCCTTCGCACGAGTGAAATGGGCAGCATGTATCTGGCCTATCTCCGCGATCCAGCGGGCAACAAAATCTGTGCCTTGAAGCGGATGGGCTGACAAGCAATGGCCTTGGAAACCGTATCGACCAATCAAAGCCACGGCGGCGTCCAAGGCGTTTACAAGCATCAATCGGCGGCCACGGGCACTGAAATGACGTTTTCAGTGTTCGTGCCGCCGCATGCTGAGGCTGCGAAACTGCCTGTCATCTGGTATCTGTCAGGCCTCACCTGCACGCATGCCAATGTGACCGACAAAGGCGAATTTCGCCGTGTCTGTGCTGAGTTGGGCGTAATCTTTATCGCTCCCGATACCTCACCACGCGGTGAAGGCGTGGCTGACGATGCCGACGGCGCTTATGATTTCGGGCTTGGCGCGGGTTTCTATGTCAATGCCACGCAAGAACCGTTTGCGCGGCATTATCAAATGCGTGACTATATTGAGACCGAACTCCCTGCATTGATTGCGGAGAGTTTTCCCACAGATTTGGCGCGGCAAGGCATCATGGGGCACTCAATGGGCGGGCACGGCGCGCTGACTATATCGTTGCGCAATCCCTGGCGGTTCAAAAGTACGTCAGCCTTCGCGCCGATTGTCTCGCCACTTAATTGCGCGTGGGGGGAAAAGGCGCTTGGCGGCTACATCGGCGACGACCGCGCTGCGTGGCGTGACTATGACGCCTGCGCTCTGATTGAAGACGGCGCGCGTTTGCCCGATATCCTTGTTGATCAAGGGGCGGCGGATAATTTCCTGACTGATCAGCTCAAACCTGAACTGCTTGATGCGATGTGCGCCAAAGTTGGCCAGCCGCTGACGCTGCGGATGCAGCCGGGCTATGATCATAGCTATTATTTTATCTCGACCTTCATGGAGGATCATTTGCGCTGGCATGCTGAGCGTCTGCGCTAATGACTGACCTCGCATCAATCATAGTCTTGCACGTTCACCGCGAAGGGCCGCTGTTGCCGATCCTCAACGATGTTCAAGCGGCGTTCGGTCATGTCTCTAACGATGCCATCCGGACTATAGCAGAAGCGCTCAACCTCACCCGCGCAGAGGTTCACGGCGTGGTGAGTTTCTATCATGATTACCGCACGTCGCCCGCGCCTGGCCCCATGATCAAGCTCTGCCGCGCTGAGGCGTGTCAAGCGCGCGGGGGCGAAGCATTGGTAAGCGATCATCCGCTCATTGAGCCCGTTTATTGCCTTGGCCTGTGCGGTGTTGGCCCAGCGGCGATGGTGGGGAGCAAAGTTTACGCGCGGCTCGATCAGGCGAAGCTAGCCGCACTCGTTGAGGGGCTGTCATGATCGTAAAAATATCCGATGATGCGGTGGCGATTGCTTGCGGGGCAGATGAGGTTGCTGACGCATTCGCTTCGCGCGGGCATGAGGTACAGCGCGTTTCAAGCTGGGGCATGCAGTGGCTTGAGCCATTGGTGGAGATAGACGGCATTGGCTACGGGCCGGTGGGCGTTGATGATGTTGCGGGCATCCTAAAGCCGCTCCCCTTTAGGGGAGGGGTTGGGGTGGGGAGTGTCCCAAGTTCTGATCCGTTCACATTCCCCTCCCCCAACCCCTCCCCTGAAGGGGAGGGGGGATTATGCATCGGCCCCATCGCTGATCACCCCTTCATTGCCAAACAAACGCGACTGACGTTCGCGCGCGCGGGTAAAACACGTCCAGTCAGCCTTGATGATTACCGAGCAACGGGGGGCTGGGTTGGCCTTTCCAAAGCACGCGAAATTGGCGCAGCCGCAACGATTGAAACCATCTTACAATCGGGCTTACGCGGGCGCGGCGGTGCTGGCTTTCCGGCGGGCATCAAATGGAAAACCGTTGCCGACGCGGCTGGCGTGCGCAAATATATCGTCTGCAATGCCGATGAAGGCGATAGCGGCACCTTTGCTGACCGGATGGTGATGGAGGGTGATCCCTTCATGCTGATTGAAGGGATGGCGATTGCGGGCCTCGCGGTGGGGGCGGGCAAGGGCTATGTCTATATCCGTTCAGAATATCCGCATGCGATTGCCAAGATGGCGGCGGCGGTTGTTGCCTGCGCGCATATTATCGCGCCATTTGACGTTGAGGTGCGCGTGGGGGCAGGGGCCTATGTGTGCGGTGAGGAAACATCATTGCTCAACAGCCTTGAGGGCAAACGCGGTGAAGTTCGTGCCAAGCCTCCGTTGCCCGCGATTGAAGGCCTGTTCGGATGCCCCACCGCAGTCAACAATGTGCTCACGCTCGCTGCCGTGCCTTGGATAATGGCAAACGGCGCAAAGGCCTATGCTGATTACGGGATGGGGCGATCAAAGGGCACGATGCCAATTCAGTTGGCGGGTAATATCAAATATGGCGGGCTGTTTGAAACCGCGTTCGGCGTGACGCTTGGCGAACTCATCAACGATATTGGCGGTGGCACTGCATCGGGGCGGCCCGTGCGCGCGGTGCAAGTTGGTGGTCCGCTTGGTGCTTATCATCCGCCAAGCCAGTTTGATCTGCCTTTCGATTATGAAACCTTCACCGCCGCCGACGGGCTGATTGGTCACGGTGGCATCGTGGTGTTTGATGAGAGCGTTGATATGGCCAAGCAAGCGCGCTTTGCGATGAAATTCTGCGCAGTCGAAAGCTGCGGCAAATGCACCCCGTGCCGGATCGGCAGCACGCGCGGGGTTGAGACGCTTGACCGGATTATTGCGGGTGAACGCAAATCTGAAAATATCGAGCTCATCACCGATCTGTGCAACACGATGAAATTCGGATCACTCTGCGCGCTCGGCGGATTTACGCCCTATCCCGTGATGAGCGCGATCACCCATTTTCCCGAGGACTTTGCATGAAGCGTCTCGGTGCCATCATCGCTGGCGGCAAGTCAACGCGCTTTGGTGGCGATAAGGGCGCGGCCTTGCTGAACGGCAAAGCGCTGATCGACCATGTCGCCGACGCCCTTCGGCCACAGTGCGATGCGATCATCATTTGTGGGCGTGAATGGCCTGGGATTGAAGCACATGCTGACCAGCCCGCGCCCGATATGGGGCCGCTTGGTGGTCTCAATGCTGCGCTTCATGTTGCGCAACAAAAGGGCTTTTACACCGTGCTGACGGCTGGCTGTGATGTGCTGCCCGTGCCGCATTTTGACGAAAGTGAGCAAGGCCCGTGGGTGATCGCAGGCCATTATCTGTTCGGGTGCTGGCCATCATCGCTCGCGGTTGAACTGGGCGATCATCTCGCGAAACAGCACGACCATTCGATGCGGCATTGGATTGCGCTTTGCGGCGCTCGACACATCGAGTGCGGTTTGGAATTTCACAATCTCAATAACCGTGCTGATTTCGAAACTTATGCCTCGATACAAAGGGTGGCCGCATGACGATTACGATCCTCGATGGCGGAATCAGCCGCGAACTCCAAAGGGTCGGCGCGCAATTGCGCCAACCTGAATGGTCAGCACTCGCGCTCATTGAAACGCCTGAATTGGTGGCACAAGTGCATGATGAATTTGCGATTGCGGGTGCTGATGTGATTGCGACGAACAGCTATGCCGTTGTGCCTTTCCATATCGGTGCAGATCGTTTCGCCACCGAAGGCGCTGAACTGGTCGCGCGCGCGGGGCAACTAGCGCGCAGCGTTGCGGACAATCGCGGCGTGAAGGTTGCGGGGTCATTGCCGCCGGTGATGGGGTCATACCGGCCAGATTTGTTTGAAGTGAATGCTGCTAAAGCAATCCTTAACGTTCTGATTGAGGGGCTGGCTCCTTTTGCTGATCTCTGGCTCGCCGAAACATTGAGCTGTGTTGCTGAAGGCGCGTTGGTGGCTGAATTGTTGGAACATGACGCGCGCCTGCTCTGGCTTTCATTCACACTCAAGGATGACGGCGCGCCGATGTTGCGCTCGGGCGAAAGTATCGCCGATGCCGCCGCACTTGCGATCAAAGTAGGTGCAAAGGCTTTGCTGTTCAATTGCAGCTATCCCGAAGTGATGAATGCCGCCGTGCGCGAAGCAAAGCGAGCGCTGGGTGACAGCGGCATTGCAATCGGCGTTTATGCCAATGGTTTTGCCGCCTCAGCTGAAGAAAAGGACGCCAATGTTGATTTGCAGCAGGTTCGCGCAGACCTTGATCCAGCGCGCTATCTTGGCTGGGCGCAGCAATGGGTGGCGTCGGGCGCGACAATGGTGGGCGGTTGCTGCGGCATTGGGGTGAGCCATATTGCGGCATTGTCAGCGGGGTTGAACACATGACAATCGAACCAAGTTCCCCTGCGCAGGCAGGGGCCCAGACGGGCCAGATTTTTGAGGCTTCGCCGCTGCTGCTGTCGAGGGACTGGGCCCCTGCCTGCGCAGGGGAACTTGGGGATGTCGAATGATTACGCGGCTAACAATAATGTTGATTTTAGTGTAAAGGCACACACATGACCTACCAACCGCAAAGCGATTTCGGCACGCCCGAAATGAAATCAACTGAGATCGTCACGCTGACGATTGATGGTCGCGATGTTTCGGTGCCCGTGGGAACGAGCGTGATGCGCGCGGCGGCCGAGCAAGGCACGTCGATCCCCAAACTTTGCGCGACGGATAGCCTGAAAGGCTTTGGCTCTTGCCGCTTGTGCCTTGTCGAAATTGAAGGCCGTAAGGGGACGCCTGCCAGCTGCACGACGCCCGTTGAGGCGGGCATGATCGTCCACACCCAAAACCCGCGTCTGGCAAAGCTACGCAAGGGCGTGATGGAGCTGTATATCTCCGATCATCCACTTGATTGCCTGACATGCGCTGCCAATGGCGATTGCGAGCTTCAGGATCAGGCGGGTGCGGTTGGGCTTCGTGATGTTCGCTACGCCGCCGACGCCACGCACTTGGGGCAGGGAAAAGACACGTCAAACCCCTATTTCGATTTCGACCCCAGCAAGTGCATCGTCTGTTCACGATGCGTGCGCGCTTGCGATGAAGTGCAGGGCACGCTTGCGCTTACCATCGAGGGGATGGGCTTTGGTTCCAAAGTATCGGCGGGGCTTTCAACCGATAATTTCTTAGGCAGCGAATGCGTATCATGCGGCGCGTGTGTTGCCGCCTGCCCGACCGCGACGCTCATCGAGAAAAAGGTCGTTGAGGTCGGCACGCCCGAACGCTCAGTCGTCACCACCTGTGCTTATTGCGGCGTTGGCTGCACCTTCCGTGCTGAAATGCGCGGTGAACAAGTTGTGCGGATGGTGCCTGAAAAAGCAGGCAAGGCCAACCGCGGGCACTCCTGTGTCAAGGGCCGCTTCGCCTGGGGCTATGCGACGCATCAGGAGCGGATTACCAAGCCGATGATCCGCGCTAAGATTAGCGACCCGTGGCGCGAAGTCAGCTGGGACGAAGCGTTCGAACATACAGCCGCTGAACTCAAACGCATCGCGCGCACCTTTGGCAAACAAGCGCTCGGCGGGATCACCTCAAGCCGCTGCACCAACGAAGAAACCTTCCTCGTGCAAAAGCTTGTCCGCGCTGGTTTTGGCAATAATAATGTCGATACCTGCGCGCGGGTTTGTCATTCGCCGACGGGATACGGCCTCAAGACAACCTTTGGCACGTCAGCCGGAACGCAGGATTTCGATTCAGTTGAGGAAAGCGATGTCATCCTGCTCATCGGCGCGAACCCCACCGATGGTCACCCGGTTTTTGCAAGCCGGATGAAGCGTCGCCTTCGCCAAGGCGCTAAGCTGATTGTGGTCGATCCGCGCCGGATTGATATCGTTCGCACCCCGCACATCGAGGCAGAGCATCACTTGCCCTTGCGCCCCGGCACCAATGTGGCGGTGCTCACCGCGATGGCGCATGTGATCGTCACCGAAGGCCTTGCCGACGAAGCCTTTGTGCGCGAACGCTGTGACTGGGATGAATATCAGCACTGGGCTGATTTCGTTTCACAAAGCCGCAACAGCCCTGAAAGCTTGCAGCCCGTAACGCTTGTTGATGCCGCTGAACTGCGCGCCGCTGCCCGTTTGTTTGCGGGTGAAAAGAATGGCGCGATTTACTACGGCCTAGGCGTCACTGAACATAGTCAGGGCAGCTCAACGGTGATGGCGATTGCCAACCTTGCGATGGCAACGGGCAATATCGGGCGGCGCGGCGTTGGCGTGAATCCCCTGCGTGGGCAGAATAATGTGCAGGGCGCCTGCGATATGGGCAGCTTTCCGCATGAACTATCGGGCTATCGCCATGTCTCGGACGGCGCGGCGCGCGCACTGTTTGAGGCTGAATGGGGCGTGCCAATTCAGGCCGAACCGGGCTTGCGGATACCCTCAATGCTCGATGCCGCTGTCGACGGTGTGTTCAAGGCGCTTTATGTGCAGGGCGAGGATATCCTCCAATCCGATCCCAATACCAAGCATGTCGCGGCGGGATTGGCGGCGATGGAATGTGTGATTGTGCAAGACCTTTTCCTCAATGAAACCGCCAATTACGCGCATGTGTTCCTGCCCGGATCGACCTTCCTTGAAAAGAACGGCACCTTCACCAATGCCGAACGCCGCATCCAGCCGGTGCGCAAAGTGATGACGCCGCTTAACGGGCTGGAAGATTGGGAAGTGACACAAGGCCTCGCCAACGCGATGGGGCTGAATTGGCATTACACTCACCCTTCTGAAATCATGGATGAAATTGCGCGGTTAACGCCCAGTTTTGCAGGCGTGTCATTTGATCGGCTTGATGAAATGGGATCGCTGCAATGGCCTGTGAACGACGCAGCGCCTGATGGCTCGCCGATCATGCATATTGACGGATTTGTGCGCGGCAAGGGTAAATTCGTGGTCACCGATTATGTGCCGACGGACGAGAAAACCGGCCCGCGTTTCCCGCTTTTGCTCACCACTGGGCGGATATTGTCGCATTATAATGTCGGCGCGCAGACGCGGCGGACTGAAAATGTCGCGTGGCACCCTGAGGATTTGCTCGAAATCCATCCAGTTGATGCCGAGGATCGCGGCGTCAAAACCGGCGATTGGGTTAAGCTCGCAAGCCGCGCTGGCGAGACCACACTCCGCGCGACCGTCACTGACCGCGTTTCGCCAGGTGTGGTCTATACGACTTTCCACCATCCCAGCACGCAAGCCAATGTGGTGACGACTGACTTTAGCGACTGGGCAACCAACTGCCCTGAATATAAGGTCACCGCGGTTCAGATCAGCCCGTCAAATGGCCCCACCGATTGGCAGGAGGCTTATGAGGTTCACGCGGGGCAGTCACGGCGGATTGAAACGGTATCCGCGACATGAAGACTTATGACCGTCTGATCATGATGGCCAATCAAATTGCCGCTAATTTTGCGATGGAGGCTGATCCGGCCGTGCTGACAGCTGAGCATATTGGGCTTTTTTGGGATGCGCGGATGAAATCGATGTTGATAACAGGTGATGGCGCGGGGCTAAGCCCGGCTGCGTCAGTCGCGCTTGGTCTTATTCAAAAAGAGGTGGTGCCATCATGACGCGCCTTTTGATGATGGAGGGTAACACCAAGGATCGTCGCGCGCGCGCGGCGTCACTTGGCGTGCGGACATCAAGTGAGATTTATACAATCGCGATCAAAGCCCATTTTCCAGACGTCGCGATTGATGTGATCAACGCAGCGGACGAAGATTGGGCGATTCCCGACGGGCGATGCTACGCCGATTATGACGGCTTTGTGGTCTCAGGATCATCGCTTCATGCCTATGACACTGAATTTGCGGTGACCAATCAGATTGCGGTGTTGTGCGAAGCAGCAGACGCGGGCTTGCCTATTTTGGGCAGTTGCTGGGGTTTGCAGATTGCGGCAGTGGCAGGCGGGGGCGAAGTGGCATTCAATCCCAAGGGGCGCGAGGTTGGCTTTGCGCGCAAACTTTATAAAACAAAGGCGGGGGCAGAGCATCCCCTGCTCTCGATGCGTCCCCCCGTTTTCGATGCGCCGTGCATTCATTATGATGAAGTCATTCGTTTGCCAGATAATGCAACATTGCTAGCGTCAAATGATCATAGCCTTGTTCAAGCTGCGATCATCCCGCTTGGCGCGTCAGAGGTGTGGGCGGTGCAATATCACCCCGAATTTGATCTGAAGCATTTGGCCAAACTCTATACGCTTTACCGCGATGATATGATCACACAGGGATTTTTTACGGATGATGCCGAGATTAAAGCCTATTGCGACTTACTGGGCCGGTTGGCGGCGGATCGGACGAATGGCGGCCTTGCGTGGCAAATTGGCATCGATGAGGACATCGTCGATGACACCCGCCGCCGCAGTGAAATCATCGCATGGATGACGCATGCTGTGTTGCGAGTGTGATGACATTCCATTGAATCGTCTTTGCGAGGAGCGCAGCGACGCGGCAATCCACGCGTTGCACCACCCTTATGGATTGCCGCGCTTCGCTCGCAAAGACGAATGGTGCAGATTTTTCGCACGATGCTCTAGGTAGAGCAAATGTGTTCCCCTGCCTCCGCAGGGGAACGATTCAACTAATCCTCATCACGCTCTAGCGTCATCATACTCTAAAGAAACGCCCGCATATCGCTAATAAAACGATCAAACTGATCATGGTGCAACCAGTGTCCGGCATTTTCATATTCGATCACGCGCGCGGTGTTGAAATGGGCAAGTCGGCCATCGCCTTGCGGGTTTGAGGCCCAGCTGTTCGCGCCGTAAAGCAGCAATGTCGGGCAGGTAATCGCACTCCACAACGCTTCAAGCTCAGCCGCTGGCATATCAAGAAACGACCAGACGTTCAGATGATTGTCGAATTTCCAGCTCCACGTTCCGTCTTCGTTACGATTGATTCCGTTGATCGTCAGATGGCGTGCTTGTTCGTCGGTCAGATAGCTATTTTCCGATTTCATCCGTGCATAGGCATCCTCAATCGTTGCATAGCGTTTGGGGAGCCTGCCTGCGGCTTTGCGTTTGTCAGCAATCCAAGTGCGCCAGCGATCAGCGAGCGGCACTTCATCGCGTTTGGCCTGAACGCTTGGCGAGGGGCCAAGCCCCTCAATCGCAACGAGCTTACGAACGCTTTCGGGGTAAAGGCCAGTGAAACGCAACGATACATTCCCACCCAACGAATGCGAAACGATGGTGACGGGTGACAAATCAAGCTGGTGGATCAGCTGGGCTAAGTCATAAACAAATGCTGATGTCTCATAATTGCCATCGGGTGACCACGCACTATCGCCGTGGCCGCGCAAATCGGGCGCGATCACATGCCAATCGCGCGCTAATTCTTGCGCAACCCAATCCCAGTTGCGGCAATGATCGCGCCCGCCGTGAACGAGCAGCAATGGCGGCGCTTCTGCATTTCCCCAATCAGCATAGTGAAGCCGAAGCCGCTGAGAGATATACCAGTGTGAGGTGGGGCCTTGAAACGTCATGCTATGCCTTCAACCAATTGCTGCAAACGCGCGCTTTACGCTAGCGCCGCCGCGTTCAATCCATTGCGTGGCGTCGGGCACAATCTGAACCATGTTGAAAAAGCCGTGGATCATGCCGGGGGCACAGACGCCGTCAACACTGACGCCTGCCGCAGATAGCTTGGTGGCGTAAGCATCGCCTTCATCACGCAAAGGATCATATTCTGCGGTAATCACCGTTGCGGAAGGCAGCCCTGAGAGATCTGACTGGCGAAGGATCACCGCGAGCGGCGCATCAGCAGGCGCGCGCGCTCCCAGATAATGATCCCAGAACCACTTCATTCCCACAGTCGAGAGATAATAGTCACCCCCACCATTTGCGCCGTATGATGGCCGATCAAAATCATAGTCAGTCACCGGATAGATGAGCAATTGATGTGCGATTTGCGGCCCGCTCGCGTCGCGCGCCATGATCGCAACCGCCCCTGCCAGATTGCCGCCTGCGCTATCGCCCGCGACAGCAAGTTTAGACGCATCGATTCCTAACTGCGCAGCATTTTCGACAGCCCAGACGGTGGCTGCATAGCAATCATCAGCGGGAATGGGGTAAGGATGTTCGGGCGCTAGACGGTAAGCCACCGAGAGAATTGCCGCCCCGCTGCTTCGTGCCAGCGCGCGGCACGGCACGTCGTGCGTGTCGATCGTGCCAATCACCCACCCGCCGCCGTGGAAATAGACGATCAGCCCCGGGCGTTTGCCAGCACCTTCGGGCACATAAAGCCGCGCATCAAGGCTGCGGCCGGGAAGAGTGATCTTAATGTCCTTCACCGCTTCGACTGCAGGCGGTTCACCAAAAGCCAGCGGATTATCAAAGATTGCCCGCGCGGCATCAACAGTTGCTGTGTCGAAATCAATCGCGGGGGCCTGCGCCATCATCGCAAGCAAGCCTTCAATCGCTGGGTTAAGTGTCATGTGCCAAATCCTTCGCAAGTTTAAACGGCACGCTGCCCGTTGTCAGATGACTTCGCAAGGTCATTTTGTTGAGGCATTGGCAATCGTGCGCCCCGATTGACCGCGCGCAGCTATGTGATAGTCTACTCAACTGTAACGCGTAGGGAGTATCAACGATGCCAGTTTCACAGAGTTCATATGGCCGCAGGTTCATTTTGGAAGGTGCAGCCGCGCTCTTTGCCAGTGCTATGATCATTTCGCCGCTGATGGCAGGGCCGCTTGACGCTTCACCGGTTCGCAAGCTGCTTAGTGGGGCTTCGGATAGCGCGCTTGATAAATTGGCAAAGCCCGATGCCTTTTACGCTGACACTGCAATCCGGATTCTTCTGCCCGGCACCAAGGGCAAATTGGCTTCCAAACTGATAGGTTTTGGCGATAAACTCGGGCTGACGACAAAGCTCACCAAAAGCTTGAACGACGCAGCGGGGCTTGCGGCTAAGGAGGCAAAACCGGTCTTTCGCAGCGCGGTTGACGGACTTTCGCTGCGCGATTTGCCGAGCCTTGCGCTTAAAGGTGACGGCGCAACGCAATATTTGAAGAGCAGTGCTGGCCCCGCGCTCCGCGACAAAATTCGCCCGCTCGTGAGCAGGGCTTTGGGTAAGGTGGGCGCGTTTTCGCAATTGTCCAAATTAGGCAATGCCAGCAGCCTTCTCGGCGCGGTAGGCGTCTCGCCCGACGGGCTGACTGACAGCGTAACCGAACAAACGATGAGCGGGATTTTCAACTATATGGGAAAAGAAGAAGCCGCACTGCGGTCTAACCCGATTGGGCTGGGTAAATCTATATTGGAAGGGTTGATTAAGTAATACCAATGTGCGTTGATTCTGACTCATCTTGCCGTCTTTGCGAGCGCAAGCGAAGCAATCCATACGGGTGGTGCGGCGAGTGGATTGCTTCGTCGCTTTGCTCCTCGCAAAGACGATTCACATTTTACACAAGTTGCGCTAGTCTAGGGCTGGGCACCGGCCTCCGCCGGTGAACGAATGTGTATTTCCCAGTTCTCAGCCTCAAACCGTCAGCACAATCTTCCCCACATGATCGCCCGCTTCCATACGGGTATGCGCGGCGGCGGCCTCTGCCAGCGGGAAGGTCATATCCATAATCGGCCTTAGTTTGCCCGATACGATATGCGGCCAGACATTGCGGTGAAGTTCATCAGCGACGAGTGTTTTGAAGCTGACAGAGCGCGCGCGCAGTGTTGATCCTGAAAGTGTGAGCCGCTTCATCATGACAGCTGCGATATTAAGCTCACACGTCATCCCGCGCTGCACCGCGATCGTTACGTGGCGGCCATCCTCGGCAAGGCATGCGAGGTTACGCGGCACATAATCGCCGCCGACCATATCAAGCACCGCGTTCACACCTTTGCCAGCAGTGATCGCTTTTACCGCAGCCACAAAGTCTTGTGCGGCATAATTGATCGCATGGTCTGCCCCGATATCGATGGCGCGCGCGCATTTCTCGTCTGAACCGCAAGTGACAATAACCGTGAGACCAAAGAGTTTCCCCAGCGTAATCGCCATTGTGCCAATCCCGCTCGTGCCGCCGTGGACAAGCACGACATCACCTTCAACAGCGTAAGCGCGTTCGAACAAATTGGTCCAGACAGTGAACAAAGTCTCAGGAATCGCCGCAGCTTCGATCATTGAAAGCCCCAGCGGAATCGGCAAACACTGCCCGATTGGTGCAGCACAATATTCCGCATATCCCCCGCCAGCAACAAGCGCACACATCGGCTGACCAATCACAGCACTATCGATGCCTTCACCAACTGCTACGACTTCGCCCGCAATCTCAAGCCCTAAGATGCTCGAAATCCCGGGGGGCATGGGATAAAGCCCGCGCCGTTGCAGCACATCGGGGCGGTTGACCCCCGCTGCGGCCACTTTGATCAAAACTTCGCCTAGGCCAGCAACGGGCACTGCACGCTCAACGGGTTGGAGAACTTCGGGGCCACCGGGCGACGCCGGATCGATAGCGATCATCATCTGCGGTAAACCAGCCATTATATGCCCCTCAACTTGTGGCAGCCTTATTGCGCTGCGCACGGGCGGGGTCAACCTTTGTATTTCAACACTCACCGTCCAAAATGGCTATTTGCTGGGCACCAGTGATTTGAATTTATCGATAACACACTCACCGCCCGCCCGGCTGTGGATTGAGTCGCGGTCTTTGCAGATTTGGCCGTCAGGCGTCATCTTGACGTAAAAGCCCGAATAAAAATCAACCGCTGAACAGCTTTTTTCAAGCTTGACGCGAAAGCGTGATCCGCCGCGCACAATCAGGTCAAGCGTCGTTGGGCTGGATACCATTGCGGCCGCCATGTTATTCCATTTGATACAATCCGGAGCACCTTTCTCCTTCCACTTTTGCGGCTGAATGATGAGCGAAGCGGGGGAGGGCGGAGGGGCGGGGCGGATGCGGATAATTTGTCGCTCAATCCGCACTTGGGTGAATATTTCAACTGACCTCACACTTTGGGTGGGCTGCGCAAACACTGGCAGCGCGTCACTCTCAAGCGTCGTAAAGGCTAGCGAAGCCAGCAATAATGTCATTTGGACAGAACCATGGTAGGGTTCTGATTGCAGCTTTAAGGTTGAACTGAGGATTAACTAGGATCAATTGTGGATGATTGATGGATTGGCAAACATGCTCGGGGCAAAAGGCTTTACTGCTGACCCAGCTGATATCGAACCATGGTGCCGTGATTGGCGCGGGCGGTATCAAGGGCGCGCGCGCGCGATGGTTTCCCCCTCAAACACCAATGAAGTTGCGGCGGTCGTGGCCTATGCGCGCGACCATCGTGTTGCTTTAGTGCCGCAGGGCGGGAATACCGGCACTGTTGGGGGGGCAACGCCAAGCACTGATGGCGATCAAATCATCGTGTCGCTCAGGCGGATGAACCACATTCGCTTGCTCGATCCCGAGGCTAGCCTCGCGGTGGCCGAAGCAGGGGTGATCCTTGAAACATTCCATCAGGCCGTTGCGGTTCAAGGCAGCCGGTTTCCGCTAACACTTGGCGCGAAAGGGTCCGCAACGATTGGCGGGCTTGTGTCAACCAACGCAGGCGGCACGCAAGTGTTGCGGTTTGGCGCGATGCGTTCACTTGTTATGGGGATTGAGGCGGTGCTGCCTGACGGCTCGATCTACAACGGCCTATCCGCGCTCAAAAAGGATAATCGCGGCTATAATATCAACCAGCTGTTGATTGGTGCGGAAGGGACGCTTGGCATTGTGACCGCCGCGTGTCTGCATCTGGTGCCGCAAATTGAGGACAGCGCCACGGCATGGATTGGTGTCGCTACGCCGAGCGATGCGCTTTTGATCCTCCGTCAATTCGAGGCCGTATCGGGCAATGCGATTGAGAGCTTTGAGATCATTGCCAACCGCACGCTCGCAGCGGCTTTGCAGCATATCGTGGGAAGCCGCGCGCCACTTGCTGGTCAGCATGATTGGCATATACTTGCCGATTATGTCGGTGCTGATGCTGACAATCGACTTCAAGCACTTGTGATCGCGGCATTGGCGGCAGGCCATGCGCAAGACGCTGTGATTGCGGCAAATTCGGCGCAAGTGGCGGCATTTTGGCATCTACGCGATTCGCTCTCAAACGCTGAAAAGTTGACTGGCCCCGCTGTGCAGCATGATTTATCAGTGCCGGTTGATGCGATGCCTAGCTTCATTTTGGCGGTTTCTAGCGCAGTTGAAGCGCGCTTTGTGGGCACCCAAGCGAGTGCTTTTGGTCACCTCGGTGATGGCAATCTTCATTTTCACGTCCGCGCTCCCGTTGGTGCAGACCCGAATAGCTGGCGCGACGGTCAGGGCCAAGAGATTGCGCGCTTCGTCCATGATATAGCGACAGAAGCGGGAGGCTCAATCTCTGCTGAACATGGCATTGGCCAATCGCTGAAAAGCGAATTACTCCGGCTATCGTCGCCCGCGCAAATTCACGCCATGCGCGCGATTAAAACTGCGTTCGATCCCGATAATATTATGAACCCGGGAAAGCTTGTGCCCCTTGCATCGCTTGCCCCTGCCGCATAGGGAGTTTGCCACCTATATTTTCGTTCAAGGAGTTTACCTTATGGCTAGCGCGCCTCAAGCCGGATTGCCGCTGTTTTTTAATGATCTGGTGCCGCTGTCTTCAGTTGAACATGCTGATTGGAAGGCGCGCTCTTCTGATGCGGCGCCGTTTTTTGCTGATCAACACGCAATTCCTGTAACGATTGACGAATTTTCGATTGCCCAGCGCCACTATCCGATCATCTTTTCAGCAGGCGATGCACCTGTGCCGCTGGCGCTGATGGGGCTGAACGAAGGCGTGAATACCTTTGTCGATTCTGATGGGAAACTGCTCAGCGATACTTATGTGCCGGCTTATGTGCGCCGCTATCCCTTCTTGCTTGCGCGGCTTCGCGATGATGCGGAAGAATTGTCACTTTGTTTTGATCCCACATCAAACACCATTGGCGCGTTTGAAGATGGTGAAGCTTTGTTCGCTGATGGAAAGCCAACTGAAACAGTCCAAGCTGTGCTCGGTTTTTGTGAGCAATTTGAACAAGCAGGCCAGCGCACCACAGCGTTCATGAAAGAACTTACCGACAATAAATTGCTCATGGACGGTGAAGTTTCAATCCAAACAGACGCGGAACAACCTTTTATTTATCGCGGCTTTCAAATGGTAAACGAAGAAAAGCTGCGCGAATTGCGCGGCGATACGCTTCGCAAGATGATGAAGTCTGGCTTGCTGCCGCTCATTCATGCGCATCTGTTTTCGCTGAGCTTGATGCGCGATATTTTCGCGCGCCAAATGGGGCAGGGCAAAGTTCCAGCACAAGAGATCGTCGATCCGGTAACGAACCCAGCCATCGTTTAGGGTCAGCACCTCTTGAATAAGCGCTCTCGGTGCGTTCAAAACAGGATCGGAAGTCTCAGTCGCTGTTGAAGAGTGTCTAACGGATCAGCACGACTTCAACACCGACGGCATCTGCAATACTGGCCCAGGCTTTGTCCGCCGTGATTGCTGGCAGGCCAAGCTTGGCGGCAAGCGCAAGGCAGCTTCGATCCCCAAGCGAAAGCCCCGCTGATTTGGTGAGCGGGCGGAGTGCGCCGATGGCAATGGACATAGCTTCGTCAACCGAATGGACGTCAAAACGAAATTGTAAAATATCCCTTTTCACGTCAGCAAGCTTCATGCCTCGTTCGAACAGCTTAGTCGCAACTTCCGCGATGATATTGGCAGAAACCGCTGCCCTGTCGGCGAATTGAACCGCGATGTCCGCTCCGCTCTCTTCCAAAATCATTGCCATGATAGCGCTCGTATCGAGAACGGCTTCAGCCACGCGCGAGACGATCATGTTCAGCCATTTCAGCTTCGTCCTTTGCATTTTCGGCGCGTCGTTCGGCGATAAATTCATCAACCACTGACACACCTGGTGTAAAGTAAGGCTGCACCGAAGCGCGGATTTTGCGAAGGCGTTGCTCAAATGTCGTGATATATGCCCCGTTCTCATCAGCTTCGATGATAATGTTGCCAGCGCCCTTTAAACCAAGTGCACGGCGGATATCGGCGGGCAAGTTCATTCTGCCATTTTCGCCAACTGTCACAGATCGTGATTTTACTATGTTGTCCATCAATATTCTCCTTTCACGACGTAGGAGTAAATCGCATAATAAGGAGAGAAAATCAAACGCTCCCTAAGCATGGCGCTCGACAGGCAGGACTGCCTCGCTAAAGAGGCACGATGCCCTCCCCCCACACCCTCCTCCAATCGACCTTTGGTTTCCCTGCCTTTCGCGGAGTTCAGGAAGATGTGGTCAATCGCGTTTTAGCAGGCGAGCGCACGCTTGCGGTGATGCCAACGGGTGCTGGTAAATCGCTTTGTTACCAATTGCCCAGCCTTGTTATGGAGGGCACTTGCATTGTGATCTCTCCGCTGATTGCGCTGATGCATGATCAGCTTCGCGCGGCAACGGCAATTGGGATCAGGGCGGCGACGCTGACGTCTGCTGATGAAAACCGCGCTGAGACAATCGAGCGATTTCGAGCTGGCGATCTCGATTTGCTCTATGCGGCACCCGAACGCGCGAGTGGCTATGAATTTCGCGGGCTGCTGCGTGAGAGCAAGATATCGCTGTTCGCGATTGATGAGGCACACTGCGTTTCCGAATGGGGGCATGATTTTCGCCCTGATTACCGCTTGCTGCGTCCGCTGATGGATGATTTTCCTGACGTCCCCCGCCTTGCGCTCACCGCCACCGCTGACGCGCATACGCGCGGTGATATTTTGGCGCAGCTTGGAATTCCCGTTAGTGGCATGATTGTTGCGGGGTTTGATCGCCCTAATATCCGCTATCTGATCAGCCCCAAACAAAGCACGACGCAGCAGATATCCGATGTCGTTCGCGCGACACCGGGCTCTGGGATCGTTTATGCGCAAACCCGCGCAGGCACTGAACGATTAGCTGAACAATTAGCAAAAACTGGACGGCCAACGCGCGCTTATCATGCTGGGCTTGATCCAGCGTTACGCGCGCGCAATCAGCATGATTTTGTTGAAAGCGAAACTATGGTGATGTGCGCCACGGTGGCATTTGGGATGGGCATCGATAAACCTGACGTCCGCTTCGTCGCCCATGCGGGCTTGCCCAAATCAATTGAGGCCTATTATCAGGAAACCGGCAGGGCAGGGCGTGACGGTGATCCTGCGGTTGCGCATTTATTCTGGGGTGCCGATGATTTTGCCAAAGCGCGTCAGCGGCTTTCCGAAGTTGAGGAGGCACGGCTTGCCGGTGAACGCACACGGTTGGCAGCACTCGGCGCACTCGTTGAAACCGCTTCATGCCGGCGTGCGATCCTGCTGCGTCACTTCGGTGAAACGCCCGCCACTGCGTGCGGCAATTGCGATAATTGCCTTTCGCCACCTAAGGGAATTAACGCGACCGAAATCGCGCGCAAATTCCTATCTGCGGTGTACCGCACGGGGCAAAGTTTTGGCGTCGGCCATGTTGAAGCGGTGCTGACGGGGATAACTAATGAGCGCGCGCTGAAGCTTGGCCATGATCAGCTTTCGGTGTTCGGGATCGTGAGCAGACAAGAGGCTGAGTTGATCAAGCCTGTCGCGCGCGCGTTGCTGCTCCGCGATGTGCTGCGCCCCAATGAACATGGCGGGTTGATGTTTGGGCCAGAGGCGAAGGCGATGCTCAAAGGCGAAGTGCGGCTTGATCTTGTCATCCCGCTCAAACGCGTTCGGCGCGGTAAAGCGGGCCAAGAGGCTAATCCGGTTGATGATCCTTTATTCGATGCGCTGCGCGCGTGTCGCCGTGATTTGGCAAAGGCAGCCGATTTGCCGCCATACGTGATTTTCCATGATTCAACGCTGCGTGAAATGGCGGCGAGCAAGCCCGATAGCCTTTCTAAACTTGGCCGCATAACGGGTATCGGCACGCGCAAGTTAGAAGCCTATGGCGAAGCCTTTCTAGCTGTTCTAAGGCGTCACTAGCAAGGATATAGGCAATGTTTCGTTCGCTTGATGATATGATCATGGTGGCCCCTCAAATTGGCGTGGCTGACGTAGCGGCGGCGGCCGAGCAAGGCGTGACTTTGATCATCAACAATCGGCCAGACGGCGAATCACCTGATCAAACAAGCGGCGAGGATATCGAGGCTGCGGCGCATGCAAAGGGGCTCCATTATATCGCGATCCCCGTCACGCATGCTGGTTTCTCGCTGCCCCAAGTCGAAGCAATGGCGGTTGCTGTTGCGGGTGCCGAGGGCAAGATACTCGCTTATTGTCGGTCTGGCACACGATCGACCTTGCTGTGGGCATTAGCACAGGCGCGGCGCGGCGAGGATGTTGATGCGCTGTCTGCAAAGGCGGCGGGGGCGGGTTATGATCTAGCACCCATTCGCACGATGCTCGATATGGCGGCGGGGCAGCGCTAAAGGCCGTGCTGCAAACGTTCATCCCTATCGTCTTGTCGCTTGTCGCCGTCCTGTTGATGGCAGGCGTATCGCGCTGGCTTAAGCTTGGGGGTGATATACGGATAAATGACCCTGATCATGCCAAGGGGATCGCCTTTGATACGCTTTATGGCTTCTGTGCCACTGATGTAGCCGTTGATCGCGCCGGATATTCAGCGCTGGTGAAGGATGCTGAAAACCGGCACGCGCTGATCTATAAACTCGGCGCGCATTTTGTGACGCGGTTGATCACTCCCCCGATTGAAGGGCACCTTGATCAGAAGTTTCTCACGATTGATTTGGGCGAGCCTGATACCGCGCCCGTCACACTTAATCTGGGCGAAGCCGCGCAATATTGGGCGGCGGGTTTAAGGCATATTCCGCGTGGATAGGCTGCCCAACCCCATCGACTATGCGATCCCCGCCTTTGTGATCCTGATCCTGATTGAGATGATCATCGCCAAATACCGCGCGCCGCACCGTTATGAGCCGCGCGACACATTAACGTCGTTGATGTTTGGTTTTGGCAGTTCAATTGCGGGATTGCTCGTTGGTGGAATGGCTTATTCAGTCGCAATGGCGGGCTATGAATATCGCATCATGACTGTGCCGTCGCTGTGGGGGGCGTTCATTCTGTGCTTTGTCCTTGATGATTTCGCTTATTATGTCTTCCACCGTGCCGCACACCAAGTGCGCTGGTTCTGGGCCTCCCACGTCAACCACCATTCAAGCCAGCATTACAATCTTTCAACCGCGCTCCGTCAAACATGGACGGGGTTTTTCGCGATCAGCTTCATCTTCCGCTTGCCGCTCGTGCTGATCGGTTTTCACCCGGCGATGGTATTGTTCGTTGGCGCGATCAATTTGATTTACCAATTCTGGATTCACACCGAAGTGATCGGCCGGATGCCACGCTGGTTCGAGGCGGTGATGAATACACCGAGCCACCACCGCGTTCAT
This sequence comes from Sphingomonadales bacterium, assembly GCA_043741135.1. GTDB lineage: Bacteria > Pseudomonadota > Alphaproteobacteria > Sphingomonadales > Sphingomonadaceae > Aquisediminimonas. The sequence continues at coordinate 32,264 of JAYUAU010000132.1, forward strand.
CATGGCGTCAATCCGCGCTATCTCGATTGCAATTATGCCGGCGTCTTTATCATTTGGGATCGGATGTTTGGCACCTTCACGCGCGAAGATGATGCTGAGCCAGTGCGCTACGGTATCGTCAAACAGCTTGGCGGGTTTAATCTGTTGTGGGGCGTTTTTCATGAGTGGATTGCGATTTTCACCGATCTATGGCGTGCGCCGTGGGGGGCTAAATTGGGCTATCTGATCAAGCCGCCGGGCTGGAGCCATGATGGTTCGCGCGAAACAAGCGATATGATCAAAGCACGGTGGAAAGCGCTCCACCCAACACAGGAGCCAGAATGACTGAATTTGATATCATCATCATCGGCGGCGGTTCTGGCGGCAGTGCTGCGGCCGGCCGCCTGAGTGAAGACGGCAAATACTCAGTCTGCCTGATTGAAGCGGGGACGGCGAACAAGGATTGGCGGATCAAAGCGCCCGGCATGATGCCCTTCCTCCCCAAAAATACCAATTGGCGGTTTGAAACGGTGCCGCAAAAGGGATTGAACGGCCGCACCGGATATCAACCGCGCGGCAAGGGACTCGGCGGTTCGTCTGCGATTAACGCGATGGTCTATATTCGCGGTTGCGCTTGGGATTATGACAATTGGGCCGCACTTGGTTGCGATGGCTGGGCGTATAAGGATGTGTTGCCCTATTTCAAAAAATCCGAAGGCAATGCGCGGGGGGCGAGCGAATATCATGGTGGCACCGGCCCGCTATCGGTCAGTGACCAAAGCAATGTAAACCCGGGCAGCCTCGATTTTGTTGAAGCGGGGGCGAGCCTGCAATTGCCGCGCAACAGCGATTTCAATAGCGCGCAGTTTGAAGGCGTAGGCGTTTATCAAGTGACGCATAGAAATGGCGAGCGCTGGTCTTCAGCGCGTGCTTATGTTGAGGGCAACCGCGATGCGGGTCGTTTGCACGTCGAAACGCGCGCGCTGGTTCACAAGGTGATCATCGAAAATGGCCGTGCAGTCGGGGTTGAATTTCGCCAAGGCCGAAAAGTGAAAGTGATCCGCGCGCGGCGTGCGGTCATTTTGGCAGGCGGCGTTTTTGGCACAGCGCAAGTCTTGATGCTCTCAGGTATCGGGCCAGCTGATCACCTTCGCGAACACGGCATAGATGTGATCGTTGATCGCCCTGCGGTTGGCAGCCATCTGCAAGACCATATCGATTATGTGACGAGCGTTGAGACGGGAGGTGACGTGTTTTTGGGCAATAATATCAAGACCGTGCTCAAAACCGCTGGCTCGCTAATCGAATGGTTCCGCAAACGAACGGGCGCGATGACAACGCCTTATGCTGAAGCAGGCGGGTTCGCCAAATCATCACCGAGCGTTGAGGTTCCCGATCTTCAATTTCATTTCGTGCCTGCCATCCTTGAAAACCACGGACTTGATAAGGTGAAGGAGGTGGGCTTTTCATGCCATGTGTGCGTGCTGCGTCCGCATAGTGAGGGAAGCGTGAGGCTCGCCAGTAACGACCCAGCGGCGGCACCAATTATCGATTCAAACTTCTTGTGCGATGACCGCGATATGGTCGTGATGAAGGCAGGTGTGCGGCTGATGAATAGGATTATTACAGCACCTCCGCTTGCCAAGCACGGCGGCAAGGATCGCCAGAATACGCCGATTGACGATGACGCTGCATTGGAAAACCTGATCCGCAACCGCGCTGATACCGTTTACCACCCCGTCGGCACCGCGCGGATGGGGGCTGATGTTGACGCGGTTTGCGATACGCGGCTTCGCGTGCGCGGCGTTGAGGGGCTTTACGTGGCGGATGCTTCGATCATGCCTAAATTGATCAGCGGTAACACCAATGCGCCGAGCATGATGATTGGCGAACGCTGTGCTGATTTCGTGCGGGCCGATTTAAGCTAGAGCCTGATGACATTAAGTTGATCCACTTCGTCTTTGCGAGCGAAGCGCGGCAATCCATACTTTGGTGCCGCGAGTGGATTGCCGCGTCGCTGCGCTCCTCGCAAAGACGAATAGTGTCGGCATATCGCGAAACGCGTCCCCATCACCCCATCGGATACAGCACATCCTTCGAAACCGCATCACATGCCGCCATCACATCCTTGCTCAGCGTCAGATCAATCGCCGCAAAAATATCGGGTAGTTGATCGACGTGCGTCGCCCCAACAATCGTAGACGCAACGAATTCATGCTGTTTTGACCATGCGGTTGCAAGCGTGACGGGCGCCATTCCGGCCTCCGCCGCAATCGCCATATAACGCTCAGTGGCCAGCATCGTTTTCTCGTTCACAAAGCGCTGTGCCATCGCCGTATGCCGCCCGCCCTTGTTGATATAGCCCGAAAAACGCGCACCTTCGGGTGTAGCCCCGCCTTGATATTTGCCTGAGAGCATGCCCCCGCCAAGCGGTGAGTAAGGGATTAAGCTAACGCCTTCATGCTTGCACGCTTGGGCGAGTTCATCTTCAAAGCGGCGGTTATTCAGGCTGAAATTATTCTGGATCGTTTGATAACGCGCAACGCCAAGTCTTTCAGACGCGGCAAGGCTGCGCATCAGGCCCCATGTCGTTTCGTTGCTGCACCCGACGATGCGCACTTTGCCAGCGCGGATCAGATCGTCAAACGCCTCCATCATTTCATCAACCGGCGTGCCGTAATCGGGCCAGTGCGATTGATAGAGATCGATATAATCAGTGCCGAGCCGCGTCAGGCTGGCCTCAACCGCGCGAACAACGTTGAAGCGGTCAGTTGCGGTCATCCCGCTCCACTGCGCTGATTTGATCCAGCCGTGGCTTGGCCCTGATATTTTGGTGGCGAGAATGATCGCATCGCGCGGTTTGGTCTTCATCCAGCGCCCGAAAATCTCCTCAGTACGGCCTGCCCATTTGGGATCGGGGGGAACGGGATAATTTTCGGCGGTATCGTAAAAGTTGATCCCCGCCTCGTAAGACTGATCGAGAATGCGGAACGACATGGCTTCATCGGCTTGCGCGCCAAATGTCATCGTGCCCATGCAGATATCAGAGACGTAGATTGCGCTTTTGCCGAGGCGTTTATGTTTCATGGGTGGGTTCCTGAACCGTTGTGCTTTGAAACCTGCCTAAAGCGCGTCAGCTGATTTGGCTAGGGTGTGAAGCCTAAAATGAACATCGTCTCCCACGAGGAGTGAAACGACGCGGCAATCCACTCGCTTCACCATCGTATGGATTGCCGCGCTTCGCTCGCAAAGACGAACACAAGGGATTTACCGTTAGAGGCTGGAGCCTAAAATGTGCGTCGTCTTTGCGAGGAGTGAAACGACGCGGCAATCCACTCGCTTCACCATAGTGTGGATTGCTTCGCTTCGCTCGCAAAGACGAATGTGGGAGATTTGTTACAACAGGTTACAGCCTTGACTATCGCGCGAGCCAGCCGCACTCTCTGCCTATGCCAATGCTTTATGACGCAGCAATGCCTGCCCCAAATCCTCGCCGTGTGCGGATGTTCCTTGCCGAAAAAGGCATCACGATCCCGATGACATTGCTGTCGATTGTCGCAGGTGAGCACAAAGCTCCCGATTTCACGAACAAATATCCACCGGGCCAATTGCCCGTGCTCGAACTCGACGATGGCCGGATGATTGGTGAGAGCGTTTCAATCTGCCGCTACTTCGAAGCGCTTCATCCAGACCCACCGCTGTTCGGCAAGAGTGCGCTTGAGATTGCTGAAATTGATATGTGGATCCGGCGCGTTGAAATGACGCTGATGAGCGCGGTTGGCCAAGTGTGGATGCACACCCATCCCTTCACCGCGCGCGTCGTGAAACCGCAATATACCGAATACGGGGAAAGCAACCGGCCCCGCGCGCTTGAGGCCATGCGCCGCTTTGACCGCGCGTTGGCGTGCAGTGACTTTGTAGCGGGTGCGGCGTTTTCGGTGGCTGATATCATCCTGATTTCAACATTAGATTTCGCGACGTTTATCGGTTTGGAAATGCCAGACGATGTGCCCGCCCTGCGCGATTGGCACGCACGGATCTCAACGCGGCCCAGTGCGGGGGCATAGCGCGTGGCGCGTGAAAAGCGCATTCGTTCTCCGGCGCATGCCGTAGTCCAGTCCTAGAGCGGGATGAGGATTAGTTGAATCGTTCCCCTGCGGAGGCAGGGGTCCAGACCTTAACAAAGACTCTTTTGTCTGGGACTGGACCCCTGCCTACGCAGGGG
>JAYUAU010000133.1:0-15381 GCA_043741135.1 Sphingomonadales bacterium
AGACGGAGGGATTCGAACCCTCGGTACCGATAAAGGTACGACGATTTAGCAAACCGTTGGTTTAAGCCACTCACCCACATCTCCAGCGCGCTTGGCAGAGGGTGGCTATAGCGAGGCATTTCACATCGATCAATATCGTTATTGCGCGAAGCCGAATTTCATTTTCGAAGCATCTCGTCGCATAATCGACTCAGGTGAGCGCGCTGTTCATTGCTGCGACAGTCAAGGGCGACTCTAGTCCCCATAGATTTGGGAGATTGTCATGGTTCGCGCGCTACTATTGAAGATTTCGGTGCTGCTCGCGCTCGCGACGCTGAACCCGCTTGCCGCACAAGGCGTTCGCGCGGTTGATCCTAATGCTGGTTTTTCAGGCACTGCAGCAAAGCCAGCTGTCACGGCGCGCGTGGTTGAAGATGTTAACGCTGATCTCGCCACCGATGATCCGCCGACAGCACCGAGCGTGACGTCAGCACAGCCGACTGCGGCAACCACATCAGCTGCGGCCCCTACGACAACGTATAAAAAGGACGACCTTATCGGTGCCGCCGAAGGCGTATTCGGCAAAGGCGCGCAGGGCTTAGCCGGCATCATCGAGAAAATCCTCAAAGATCAAGGCGAACCCAACGCCTATATCAGTGGCCGCGAAGCCTCAGGCGCATTTGTCGTCGGCTTGCGGTACGGATCGGGCACGCTCAAACATTCAGTTGAAGGCGAACGCCCAGTTTATTGGACTGGCCCCTCAATCGGGTTTGACGTTGGCGGCGATGCGGCAAAGGTGTTTGTGCTCGTCTATAATCTCTATGACAGCCAAGACCTTTATAAGCGCTATCCCCAAGGCGAAGGCCGCGCTTATTTTGTCGGCGGCTTTTCGGTGGGATATTTACGGCGCGGCAGCGTTGTGCTTATCCCCGTTCGGCTCGGCGTTGGTGTTCGGCTCGGCGCTAATGTTGGCTATATGAAGTTCCGCGAGAAAGCGAAGTGGCTGCCGTTTTAAGCCTCACTCAATCCGCCACGCCAATCGTTCACCTGCGTGAAAGGGCACAACCTGCGTGCCTCCCGCCGAAATCTTGGGCGGAACTTCATGCGCCGTTCGCACTAATGTCGTTGTGCCACTATTAAGCGGTAATCCATAGAAGCGCGGGCCATGTTCACTGGCAAACCCTTCTAGTCGCCCAAGCGCATTTTCCTCATCAAAAACCGCAGCGTAACTTTCAAGCGCATAAGGCGCACAAAAAATCCCAGCACAACCGCAGGCTGCCTCCTTCGCGCTGACCGCATGTGGCGCGCTATCGGTGCCAAGGAAGAATTTGGGTGATCCTGAAGTTGCGGCTTTGCGCAGCGCGAGCCGGTGGCCTTCCCGCTTGGCAATCGGCAAGCAATAAGCATGCGGACGAATGCCGCCCGCAAACATTGCGTTGCGATTGATATGGAGATGATGCGGGGTGATTGTCGCCGCCACTGTCGCGGGGGCATTCCTCACAAAATCAACCGCTTGCGATGTCGTGATATGTTCAAACACAATTTTGAGCGCGGGGTAATCGCTCACAAGGCCAATCAAAGTCCGTTCGATAAACACCGCCTCACGGTCAAAAATATCAATGTCATGATCAGTGACTTCACCGTGGAGCAATAGAGGCATGCCACTCTTTTCCATCTGGGCAAGCACGGGCCGGATCGCAGCAAAACTGCTAATTCCTTGCGCTGAATTGGTTGTGGCGTGAGCGGGGTAGATTTTACACGCGGTGAATATCCCGCGTTCAAACCCGCGTGCGATATCGTCTGGATCGCTTGTGTCTGTCAGATAGGCCGTCATCAGTGGTGTGAAATCACTGCCGCTAGGAAGTGCCGCCATAATCCGCTCTCGGTAGGCCTGCGCATCATCCGCCGTGATCACCGGGCTCGCCAAATTGGGCATCACAATCGCGCGCGCGAATTGCGCTGCGGTGTAGGCCACGACACCCGCCATCATATCACCATCACGCAAATGGACGTGCCAATCGTCGGGGCGGCGGATGGTGAGACTATCGATTAACATGCTTTGGCCTTGGGTTTCGCGTGTAGCATCCCTAAATGAGCGATATGGCAAATACCACCCTCATCGACCGCGCGCTGATCCGTCTTTCGGGCCAAGGCGTGCGTGATTTCCTCCAAGGCCTCATCACCAATGATATCGCGGGAGATTTACCAATATGGGCGGGGCTTCTCACTCCCCAAGGCAAAGCGCTTTTTGACTTCATGGTTTGGAATGATGGAGATGATTTGTTGATTGACTGCGAACGCGCGGCGGCGGCTGAGCTTGCGAAGCGTTTGACGATGTACCGGCTTCGTCTTCCGATCGGCATCGCGCGCGAAGAGATATTGTGTGTCCATTGGTCACCGACCGGCGATGTGGGCGTGGCTGACCCGCGTTGCGCCGCGCTTGGCCGTCGCTGGATCGCGGCTGAAAGTGAAGCTGCACAAGGATATCACGCGCACCGTCTTGCCCGTGGGATTGTTGAGGGGCGTGCGGAACTTGGCAGCGATAAGTCGCTTTGGCTTGAATGCAATGCTGTCGCGCAAAATGGCGTGAGCTTCACCAAGGGCTGCTATATCGGTCAGGAAAATACCGCACGGATGAATTACCGCGGTAAGGTCAACCGCAGACTAGCAGTGGTTGCCGCTGAAACAGACCCCGGTGAGGCTGCGCGCATCTGGTATCCCGATTTAAGTTTGGCGGTTGTGGTTGAGCGGGTTTAGGGGCCTAACCACAAAACGCCTCACTCTTCGTCTTTGCGAGCGAAGCGCGGCAATCCATACTATGGTGCCGCGAGTGGATTGCCGCGTCGCCTTGCTCCTCGCAAAGACGAAGCGCCCCAATCACTTCCCGCGCTTTTTACGGTGCGTTTCAAGGTCTAGCACCGCGTTATCAACGCCGTCGGGCAGCAATCCCATGCGCCGTGCGACTTCCTGATAGGCTTCGGCCTCACCGCCTAAATCACGGCGAAACCGGTCTTTATCCAACTTTTCATTGGTCACCATATCCCAAAGCCGACAGCCATCAGGGCTAATCTCGTCAGCAAGGATCACACGGCTAAACTCACCGTCGAACAAGCGGCCAAATTCAAGTTTGAAATCAACCAAACGAATGCCAATGCCAGCAAACATGCCGCTCATGAAATCATTCACGCGGATCGCCATGTCTGCAATATCGTGCATTTCCTCTTGGCTTGCCCAGCCAAAGCAGGCGATATGTTCGTCAGTGATCAGCGGATCGCCGAGCGCATCATCCTTGTAATAATATTCGATGATCGTGCGTGAAAGCGGTGTGCCTTCTTCAATCCCAAGCCGTTTCGCTAGCGAGCCTGCCGCGACGTTGCGGATCACCACTTCAATCGGTATGATCTCAACCTGACGGACAAGCTGTTCACGCATGTTGAGCCGTTTGAGGAAATGATGCGGAATGCCGATATTGTTGAGCAAGGTAAACACATGCTCAGAAATCCGGTTGTTGATCACACCCTTGCCGTTGATTGTGCCCTTTTTCTGAGCGTTGAATGCGGTCGCATCATCCTTGAAATATTGAATGATCGTGCCGGGCTCAGGGCCTTCATACAGGATTTTGGCCTTGCCTTCGTAAATTTGGCGGCGGCGAGTCATGGGCAGTTCCTTGAGCGGTCATAAAAGAGCGATGCCCCGGATACGACATCGTTGACGACGCGCAAGCGGGGCAGTGCTATAGCTATACGCAGATTCGCGCAGGCGCGCAAATCAGCAAGCAAAGGAAGCGGCATGCCCGATATTGGCAGCATCATAAGCGGCATTGCACGCGAAATGGCGGATGCGGCTGATCGCGGCGTTGTTGCTGATTATATTCCCGCGCTCGCGCGCGTCAATCCCGCTCATTTTGGCATGTCCGTCGTTTTGGCTGATGGCAGCGTGCATAGCGCAGGGGACGCCAACACGCCGTTTTCAATCCAAAGCGTCTCAAAAGTTTTCACGCTGACGATGGCGCTCCAAAAACACGGCGATGAACTGTGGAAACGTGTTGGGCGCGAACCATCGGGATCAGCGTTTAATTCGATCATCCAGCTTGAAAATGAGGGTGGCATCCCGCGCAATCCGTTCATCAACGCCGGCGCGATCGTGGTGAGCGATATCGTGCTTGACGGCAAAGAACCCCGCGCAGCAATCGGCGATGTGCTTCGTTTCGTTAGAATGCTGAGCGGCGATGATAGCATCAACATCGATAATGAAGTGGCGAATTCAGAGGCCGCGACTGGCTTTCGTAACGTCGCGCTTGCCAATTATATGAAAAGCTTCGGCAATATGGATCCTTTTGTTGAAGGCGCGCTCAAGCTTTATTTCCACCAATGCGCGCTCTCGCTTTCGTGTCGTCAGCTTGCAATGGCAGGGCGTTATCTGATGCTTGACGGGCGACATCCGGCAAGCGGTGAGGTGATCATCAGCCCGTTGCTGACGCGGCGGATAAACGCACTGATGCTGCTTTGCGGCCATTATGACGGATCAGGAGAATTCGCCTTCCGCGTTGGCATTCCCGGAAAATCAGGCGTCGGCGGCGGCATCCTTGGCATCGTGCCGGGCAAAGCAAGCATAGCGGTTTGGTCACCGGGGTTAAACGCGCGCGGCAATTCAAAACTGGGCACAAGGGCGTTGGAGCGCTTGTCCGAAGCCACCGGTTGGAGCGTGTTCATGCCGGGGGCGGGAGGTGCAGGTTGACTGAGGCGTGACGTCAGTCAAATTACCACAAGCAGTAAATATTTTTCCATGCCATTGCTAAAGTGAAATAAACATTATTATATGATGAAATCGATAAGCAATGAGGGTCAGTATGAGAAATAACAGTCAGTATGGTTTTGCAATTTCGTTGCTGGCGAGCGCATTATATTCTCCGGCTATTGCCAAAAAAGCTGAAGTTCCCGAAATTTCGCAAACTGCTGCTGTTGAAGGCGGTCGGAGCGTGCAGGTCATCGTGGCTCAATCTGAGATCAAATCCGACATCAATCCTTCGAATATTGCAGCTGCGACGGGCAACGGTCTTCTGGGGGCCCTCGTGGGTGCGGCGGTTGATTCTGCAAGGGCAAAAAAGGCTGAGGAGCTCATGGTTCCCCTGCGCAACGCTATAGCCGATTTCGATGTCGATGCATTGGCGATTGAAACCGGCCAACAGTCATTCACTGAAATGGAATGGTTCAAAGTAAACTCCTCGGTTGCTTTTGCCAAAGACAGTTCGGAATCGGGCAAAAGTGCATTGCTTGACGCAGCAACCACTAAACAGGTTGCGCTTGTCGAATATGCTTATGATATGCTGCCCGCCTTCGAAGCGGTGCGTGTTGTTGCCAAAGTTGACATCGTCGCCACTGAGATGCTTCCAAAATTCAAAGGAAACGGCAAAAGGCGGCTAAATTGGGGGAGTAAGACGTTTAGTGGGCGGATAGTCAGCATTGTCGCGATGAAAAATCCGAATAAAGACAAAGAGATTAACGCGCCGCTGTGGCACGCCAACAAGGCAGAATTGACGCGGCGCGCTTTGAAAATCGCTTTCGCAAATCTTGTGCCTTTAACGCAACGCAGCTTGTCGCTCGGCGATAATTCTTGGAAGCTGCTGGATATCAAGAAAAACAAGTGGGTGAGAATTGGCAGCTATGTTGGACGGCCTCAGCCGTCGCTGAATGATCGTTCCACTTTGCTGTGGTGGCAAGGCGACTTCATCAACATCGAAACCATTGAATAAATTATGCGTGATCGGGCAATCTACAGCCTCATTGTAACGGCGCTAAGCTCCGGTTTAGCGTCGCAAGCGCTGGCCGCACCAAAGCCAATGGACTTGACCTCGATCTATGATGACAGCGTTTCAACCGATATAAAACTGCCAAAGAATGCCAAACCCTGTCATGTGAAGCTTGCGAGCTTAGTCGATGAACGGCGCAGCCCTGAGTTGGTCGGCATTTATCTTGGCCGTTCGATTCGAGCGCCAACTGATCGTGATGCGTGGCTAAATTCAATGATTGCTGCGCTTAGGAGCCGAAAGATCTTCACTACCCCTATTGATGCCGAAAATGCAACACCGCTAGATATAGCGGTGACCAAAGCATGGATCACAAATACTGATCTTAACATGAGCGCCAGTATTGTTTTTCGGCTGAGATTAACCGACGAAGCGGGCGTAAAGACCGAACAAAGCTATCGCGGCGGCGCATCGCATTCAAGCTTCATATCGGGCGGCCCCAATCAATTACAACGGGCATTTGATACGGCAGTTTCACGCGCGCTTGACGCGATGGCAACCGATATCCAACGGCGTTGTGGCAACATCGCCCAGTGACAAATATGAGCTGTGGGGTTAGTAATCGGGCGCGTGTTCGTGGTACCTAAAATCGATTCACAAAGCACCGCGCCTGCGCTAAGGCCTCGTGATGACTGATCTGATCGACACCCCCAAAGACCCGTTTGACCTGATCGTTGATGCGCCGTTCGATACCGCGCTTTCCGACCGCTATCTGGTCTATGCGATGTCGACGATCACCGCGCGGTCGCTGCCTGATTTGCGCGATGGGTTGAAGCCGGTTCACCGCCGGTTGCTGTGGGCGATGCGCTTGCTCAAGCTTGATCCGGCGAGCGGCTATAAGAAATGCGCGCGCGTGGTCGGCGATACGATTGGCAAATATCATCCGCACGGTGATCAATCGGTTTATGATGCGATGGTGCGACTCGCGCAGACATTTTCGCTGCGTTACCCGCTCGTCGATGGGCAAGGGAATTTCGGCAATATCGACGGTGATAATGCCGCCGCCTACCGCTATACTGAGGCGCGGCTGACCCCTTCGGCGATTGAGCTGATGGCGGGGCTTGACGATGGCACGGTCAATTATAAGCCCACCTATAACGGCGAAGATGAAGAGCCTGAAATCTTCCCCGGCCTGTTTCCCAATCTGCTTGCGAACGGAACGAGCGGGATTGCGGTCGGGATGGCGACCAACATTTCGCCGCATAATGCCGCCGAAGTGATTGATGCCGCGTGCCATTTGATCGATCAGCCCGATGCCGAGGATGCGTCGCTGCTCCAATTCGTGCAAGGGCCAGACCTTCCGACGGGCGGGCAGATAGTCGACGCGCCCACGAGCATTGCCGAGGCTTACCGCACGGGGCGCGGTGGGTTTCGTGTGCGGTCTCGTTGGGAGGTTGAGGATCTGGGGCGCGGCACCTGGGTCGCGGTGGTTACAGAGATTCCTTACGGCGTGCAAAAGGGCAAGCTGATCGAGCAAATCGCGCAATTGGTGGCGGATAAAAAACTCCCCATATTGGCCGATGTCCGCGACGAATCGGATAGCGAAATCCGCATCGTGATTGAGCCCCGCGCGCGCGCGGTTGATCCTGATGTTCTGATGGAAAGCCTGTTCAAACTCACCGAGCTTGAAGTCCGCATCTCGCTCAACATGAATGTGCTCGGCGCTGACCGCGTACCGCGCGTGATGAGCTTGAAGGCGGTGCTGACCGCTTGGCTCGCGCATCAGATCGAAGTGCTCGTGCGGCGTGCGCAATACCGCGTGGGAAAGATCGACGACCGGATTGAGCTGCTCGATGGCTATCTCATTGCTTATTTGAACCTTGACCGCGTCATCCAGATCATCCGCACCGAGGATGAGCCAAAACCGATCATGATCGCCGAATTCGCGCTGACCGACCGGCAGGCCGAAGCGATCCTCAACATGCGGCTGCGCCAACTCCGCCGCTTGGAAGAATTTGAGATCAAGGCTGAGCGTGACAAGCTTGATAAAGAACGCGCTGACCTGACCCTGCTCATTGAAAGCCCCGCGCGGCAACGGACAAAGCTCAAGAAAGACCTGACCGCGCTGCGGGGGCGTTATGGGCCGGAGACGCTGCTCGGGCGCAGGCGCACGCTTATCGCGCAAGCAGCCCCACCCAAGGATATCCCGCTTGAGGCGATGATTGAACGTGAACCGATCACCGTGATCATGTCCTCGCGCGGCTGGATTCGCGCGATGAAGGGTCATGTCGCGCTCGATAATCCCGATGCGCTTAAGTTCAAAGAAGGCGATGGCCCTGCCTTTGCGTTCCACGCCCAGACAACTGACAAATTGCTGCTCGCGGCCGATGATGGACGCTTCTTCACGTTGGGGTCTGACAAGCTTCCCGGCGGACGCGGCTTTGGAGAGCCAGTGCGGCTGATGGTCGATATTCCTGAAAATGTTGCGATCCTCACACTTTTCCCCGCGCAAAAGGACACGCGGCTGTTGCTCGCCGCGAGCGACGGCAAGGGCTTCATCGCCAAGGCTGAGGATGTTGTCGCCGAAACGCGCAAAGGCCGTCAGGTCGTTAATGTACGTGCTGGTGCCAAACTTGCGATCGTCCGAATAATCGCGCGCGGTGATGATCATGTTGCCGCAGTCGGTGAAAACCGCAAACTCGTCGTCTTCGCGCTTGATGAATTGCCCGAAATGGGACGCGGCCAAGGCGTCACGATCCAGAAATATAAGGATGGCGGGCTAGCTGACGCGCTCACCTTCAGCTTCGCCGACGGGCTTAGCTGGGCAATGGGCGGTGATAGCGGACGGACACGCACCGAAGCGGATTTAACCCCGTGGAAAGTCGCGCGCGGGGCGGGTGGCCGAATGCCCCCGCTCGGTTTCCCGCGTAACAATAAATTTGGGTGAGGGGGCTAATTGCCTGATGACGTTATAGCTTAATGCGTTAAATCTGCATCAGTTCCCCGGCGCAGGCCGGGGTCCAGACTTGGTCTCAAAAACGTCCGCAAAGCGGGCTTTGTTTGTTTGGGTCTGGACTCCGACCGTCGTCGGAGAACAGTCGCTTTCACATTGATAGCCCGCCGCACTAATGCGCAATCCCGCCGGCCGCCAGCACCGCCAGCGTGACTAGCTCGGATGCGTTTGATGCCATGGTGGCGATCTGAACGGGTTTTTCCATGCCAATGAGCATCGGGCCAATCACTGAATCGCCGCCGAGTTCGCGGAGTAATTTGGCGCTGAGGTTTGCTGATTGCAGCCCTGGCATGATCAGCACATTGGCCGCGGCGGACAGCCTACAGAAGGGGTAATTCGCCATCAGCTTTGGATTAAGCGCCACGTCTGGGGCCATTTCGCCCTCATATTCAAAGCTCACCCCGCGCGCATCAAGGATTTCAACCGCTTCACGAATGGGGCCAAGCCAACTGCCCGACGGATTGCCAAAGGTTGAGTAAGAGAGGAACGCCACACGCGGTTCATGCCCCATTTTGCGCGCAACGGCAGCGGTTTGTTCGGCAATATCGGCAAGCTCCTCAGAGGAAGGCCGCTCGTTCACCGTGGTATCGGCCATGAACACCGTATGGCTTTGGCCAACAAGCACGTGAACGCCGAACGGTGTGCGCCCTGTTGCTGGATCAAGCACGCGGCGGATTTCGCGCAGGGTTTGCGCATATGTCCGCGTGACGCCGGTGATCATCGCGTCGGCTTCGCCCATTTTGACGAGCAAAGCGCCGAAAATATTGCGGTCATTATTGACCATCCGTTCGCATTCACGGTGAAGGTAGCCACGCCGTTGTAGCCGTTCATAGAGCAAGTCGACCATCGCGGGGACAAGCGGCGAATTGCGGCTGTTATGAAGCTCATAGCTCTCAGGATCATCAACGCCGAGCGCGCGGAGCTTGTCATACACTTCTTGCCGTCCAACAAGAACCGGCGTGCCGCAACCACCATCACGGAACGCAATCGCGGCGCGCAGGACAACTTCTTCCTCCGCCTCAGCAAACACAATCCGCTTGGGATGCGCACGCGCGCTATCATAAGCCAGCGTCAGCGCTGATGTCGTCGGATTGAGCCGTGCTTTAAGTGCGACGCGGTAAGCATCCATATCAAGGATCGGCTTGGTCGCAACGCCTGAATCCATCGCGGCTTGGGCAACGGCTGCCGAAACAACCTCCATCAGGCGCGGGTCAAACGGGGCGGGGATGATATAATCAACGCCAAAACTGGCGGTCATCCCGCCATAAGCCGCCGCGACTTCCTCAGGCACTTGTTCGCGCGCCAGCTGCGCAATCGCATAAGCCGCCGCAATCTTCATTTCCTCGTTAATCGTCGTCGCGCGGACATCAAGCGCACCGCGGAAAATGAACGGGAAACCCAGAACATTGTTGACCTGATTGGGATAATCCGAACGCCCCGTCGCGATGATCGCATCGGGGCGAACGGCTTTGGCATCAGGCGGGCTGATTTCAGGATCGGGATTGGCCATCGCAAAAATGATCGGCGCTTTCGCCATGTCTTTGACCATTTCAGGCTTAAGCGCACCCGCTGCCGATAGCCCCAGAAAGATATCTGCCCCGACGAGCGCTTCAGTCAGCGTGCGCGTCTCTGTCACGGCGGCGTGGGCTGATTTCCACTGATCCATGCCCTCAGTGCGGCCTTGGTAAATCACGCCCTTGCGATCACACATGATCACATTGGCGGGTGAAATCCCCATCGCTTTGATGAGCGCCGTGCACGCAATCGCCGCCGCGCCAGCGCCGTTGACCACAACCTTGACTTCAGACAGCTTGCGCCCCGTAATGTGGCACGCATTGATGATGCCGGCAGCGGATATGATCGCGGTGCCGTGCTGATCATCGTGCATGATCGGAATGTTCATTTTCTCGCGCAAGGCTTGTTCGATGATGAAGCATTCGGGCGCCTTGATATCTTCAAGGTTGATCCCGCCAAAGCTTGGCTCCATCAGCGCGACCGCATCGATGAACGCTTGCGGGTCTTCGGTCGCGAGTTCGATATCTATCGAGTCAACATCAGCAAAGCGTTTGAACAGGCATGCTTTACCCTCCATCACGGGCTTTGACGCAAGCGCGCCGAGATTGCCAAGCCCCAAGATCGCGGTGCCATTTGAAATGACCGCGACAAGATTGCCCTTCGCGGTATAATCATAAGCCGCCGCCGGATCAGCCGCAATGGCAAGCACAGGCACCGCAACACCGGGCGAATAAGCAAGCGAGAGGTCACGCTGCGTCGCCATTGGCTTTGAGGGAACGACCTCAATCTTCCCAGGCCGTCCGGTCGAATGGTAAAACAGCGCTTCGCGTTCTGAAAACTGCACCTTTGATTCGCTGCTCATGCTCTCTTCATCCTCATCTGATGTGAATTCGGTGCGACCGATTGTGGGGCAATCCTAGAGCGTGAACGGCAAAAGGGAAAGACGGGTTTGAGGCTTCACAGAAATTCGCTATCGCAGCTGCTCAATGGCTGATAATTCCCCCCCACCCACGCCGATGATGGCACAATATTTCGATCTGAAATCGCAAGCGCCTGATTGCTTGTTGTTTTACCGGATGGGCGATTTTTTTGAGCTCTTTTTCGACGATGCCAAGGTTGCGGTGGCAGCGCTTGATATTGCGCTTACGGCGCGCGGCGAACATGACGGCGCGCCGATTCCGATGTGCGGCGTTCCCGTTCATGCGATGGAGGGCTATCTCGCGCGGCTGATCAAAGCAGGGCACCGCGTGGCGATTGCCGAACAGATCGAATCGCCAGCGGCGGCGAAAGCACGCGGCGGCAAATCAATCGTCGCGCGCGCGATTGTTCGTGTCGTTACCGCAGGCACGCTGACTGAGGAGACTTTGCTTGAAGCGCGCGCTGCCAATTGGCTGGTGGCGATTGCTCCGGTGGGAGAGATGATCGGCATAGCAGCGGTTGATGTCTCAACGGGCCGGTTTGAAGTGAGTGAAAGTGACTCGGCAGGTTTGGAAGCCGAGCTTGCGCGGTTGGCGGCGGCTGAGCTGATCTTAGCTGAAGGGTTATTCGACAACAGTTCCCCGGCGTTCGCCGGGGAACGGTCACAAATGCAAATTCGACCCCGCGCAGACTTCAGTTCCGAAGGCGGCGAACGGCGATTGAAATCACTCTTCGGCGTGGCAACGCTTGACGGTTTTGGCGGGCTTACGCGCGCGCATCTCGCGGCTGCGGGCGGTTTGCTCACCTATCTCGATCATGCGGGCAAAGGCACGATGCCCTATCTGAGCGTCCCCGTGAAACGCACCGTCAGCGATCATATGATGATCGACGGGGCCACGCGCGAAAGCCTTGAACTTGTGCGCACGAGCGGCGGTGCTCGCGCAGGCAGTCTGCTTGATGCGATTGACCGGACGGTGACCAGCGGCGGCGCGCGAATGCTCAGCGCTGACATTAGCGCGCCGCTGATGAACGTGGCGCAGATCAATGACCGGCTCGCGCTCGTTAGTCATTATGTCGAAGACGCCGCCACGCGCGAGAATATTCGTTCTACACTACGCGCGCTTCCCGACGTTGCTCGTGCGCTTGGGCGGCTTTCAGCGGGACGCGGCGGCCCGCGAGATCTCGGGCAAATTCGCGATGGTCTTGGGCAAGCGCGGATGCTGCGTGAACGGCTCGCGCGGGCTGAGGCTATGCCCGCACTGATGGCAACACTGCTTCCGATGCTTGACGGCCACGGGGCGCTTGTTGACGTGCTCGAACGCGCGTTGGTGCCGACGCCGCCGACTGACGTGAATGCAGGCGGCTATATTGCAGGGGGCTATGACGCCGCACTCGATGATTTGCGCGATGCGGGCGGTAGCGGGCGGCGCGATATTGCCGCCCTTGAGGCGCGCTACCGTGATCAGACGGGGGTGGCGGCGCTTAAGATCAAGCATAACGGAGTGCTTGGCTATCATATCGAGGTTGCCGCTAAGCACGGTGACGCGCTAATGTCACCAAGTTCGGGCTTCACCCACCGGCAAACGCTCGCGGGCGTGGTGCGCTTCAATGCGCCAGACCTTCATGAGGTTGCGGTGCGCGTGACGCAAGCCGGTGCGCACGGCTTGGCCGCTGAAGCCGCGCATTTTGAGGATTTGACCGCGCAGGTGATCGCGCGCGCATCGCAAATTGCAGCCACGGCTGACGCGCTTTCGCGCTTTGACGTTGCCGCCGCACTTGCCGAACGCGCGGTTGAGGGCGGATGGTGCCAACCTCATTTTGTTGATGACGCGCGTTTTGATATAGTAGGCGGGCGGCATCCGGTGGTTGAAGCCGCACTTGGCAAAAGTGGCGCGCGGTTTGTGTCGAACGATTGTTCGCTGCGCCCTGAAGCGCGACTGTGGCTGGTGACTGGCCCCAATATGGGGGGCAAATCAACTTTTCTGCGCCAAAACGCGCTGATCGCGGTGCTCGCGCAAATTGGTAGCTATGTTCCCGCGAGCGGGGCGACGCTCGGGCTGGTAGACCGGCTGTTCAGCCGCGTTGGCGCATCAGACAATCTCGCGCGCGGGCGATCAACCTTCATGGTTGAAATGGTTGAGACCGCTGCGATTTTAGCGCAAGCAACGCCGCGCAGCTTCATCATCCTTGATGAGGTCGGGCGCGGCACGTCAACTTATGATGGCCTTGCGATAGCCTGGGCAGTGGTTGAGGCTGTGCATAGCGATAATCGGTGCCGCTGCCTTTTTGCCACGCATTATCATGAACTGACGCGCCTCGCTGAAAAGCTTGACGGTCTCTCGCTCCACCATGTCCGTGCGCGCGAATATAAGGGTGATCTGGTGCTGCTTCATGAGGTGGCGACCGGCCCTGCTGATCGCAGTTACGGGATTGCCGTCGCGCGGCTCGCTGGCCTTTCCCCCGCTGTCCTCGCGCGTGCCAAAGCAGTGCTCTCAAAACTTGAAGCAGGCCGCGATGCGACCGGAGGATTGGCCGCAGGGCTCGATGATCTGCCACTGTTTTCGATGCTTGTAGAAGCTGAGGCGGTTGACCCCTTACGCGCGGAATTAGTGGGTCTTGATATCGACGCGCTCAGCCCAAGGGAGGCGCTTGAGGCGCTTTACCGGATCAAGGGGTTGGCGGGGTAGGATATTTTTTCGTCTTTGCGAGGAGTGCAACGACGCGGCAATCCACTCGCTGCACCAGTGTATGGATTGCCGCGCTTCGCTCGCAAAGACGAAGGGTGCAAATCTGATCGATTTCGAGTCTAAAGCGCGCGCAACCGCACTTCTTCCTGCCCAATATAATCGCGGATGATGGGTAGGCTCAGCCGCTCACGAACAAATTGCATCTGGAAATTGCACATGACGCCGTGCTCAAACGAGACGGCAGCGCCTGACAGATAGAATTGCCACATGCGGAAGAAGCGTTCGTCGTAGAGCGCAGTGATCTCAGCGCGTGCGGCCATTGTACGCTTGTACCAATGCCGCAAAGTATAGGCATAATGCAGCCGCAGCGTTTCAACATCGGTTAAAATCAGCCCTGAATTCTCACTCGCACTCACCGTTTCGCTGAGCGAGGGAGAATAGCCACCGGGGAATATATATTTGGTGATGAAGCGGTCGCTCGTCCCGGGTTCATTCAATCGCCCAATTGTGTGAAGCAGCATTACCCCGTCTTCAGCAAGCAAATCGCGGCACTTTCTGAAGAATTTGGTGTAATTGGGTGGGCCAACATGCTCAAACATGCCTACCGATACGATCCGGTCAAACTGGCCTTCAACATCGCGGTAATCGAGCAGTTTGAAGCGGACATGATCCGAGACGCCCGCCGCAGCCGCTGCGTCATTGGCATAGCGGAGTTGTTCCTCAGAAAGCGTGATACCCGTTACGTCGGCGCCTGAAACCTTGTGCAAATAGAGCGCCATGCCGCCCCATCCGCTGCCAATATCAAGCACTTTCAGCCCCGGCTTGAGCGCGAGTTTAGCGGCGATATGCGCAAGTTTGTCAGTCTGCGCTTGTTCAAGGCTGTTGCCTGGATCAGTAAAATAACCGCAGCTATATTGGCGGTGGCTATCGAGGAAGAGATCATAAAGCCGGTCATCAAGATCATAATGATGCGCGACATTGGCCTTTGACCGCGCGCCCCAATTATAACGATCAACACGCCCCCGAACCGCGCGCCACATCCGGCTGAAAATACTCGCATCAGCAACGCCGAGCCCCTTTTCCCAGCGCAAATTGCTGCGGATAAGCGTCAGCAACCCCATGATATCATCATCTTCGACGATCAGGCGGTGATCCATATAGGTCTCAGCCGCGCCAAGTTCAGGCTTCATCGCGATATCGCGCGCGACGCGGCCATCGGCGAAACGGACATTTATATCGGGATATCCCTCGGTCGGTGTCCCGTAAGTCTTTGTTTCACCATCATGAAAGGTAATATTAAGCGTGCCGTGCTTTACCGCACGCGAAATAAAATTATCAAATAAGGACATTCACACACTCACAAATAAAAACGCGACCGATCAGATACCGGCATACCATTGATAGCCGTGATCATCTTCCCAATAGCCGCCTTTTCCCCCATATATACGGCTTAAATCAGCGACGGCTTCAATCCGTTGAACATATTTGGCGTGCTTATACCCCAATTGACGTTCAACGCGCAG
>JAYUAU010000134.1:0-15358 GCA_043741135.1 Sphingomonadales bacterium
CGAAGGGCTGCCCTTCGCTACGGAGTCAAGGACAGCCCTTCGACAGGCTCAGGGATGCGGATAAAGATATATAAATCAACCATATGTCATCATGCTCTAAACCGTCTTTGCGAGGAGCGCAGCGACGCGGCAATCCACTCGCCGCACCATCGTATGGATTGCTTCGCTTCGCTCGCAAAGACGAAGTGGAGTAAACGCACTACCGCCCGAGTAAACTCCGCGCTTGTCCCGCAATCTGGGCGAGCATTGCGGTTGAAGGCAAAGCGCCTTCCTGCGCGCGCGTGGTCATTTCGCGGAAGCGCTTCACGCGTTCGGCCTCATCACTCAGCCAGATTTCAACGATCTTATCAGGCGATTTGCTGCCGATCTTGGCAAGGAAATCAAGCCGCATCGTTTGGAAATCACGCGCCAGCCCTGAGGCGAGCAACCGCTCCCACGGATCACTTGGCGTCAGCCGCATCGCGGTGCCCTGCGCCCAATCAAGCCCAAGCTCAGCCCCCAAAGTCGTGAACGCTCGTGCGAGCGCAATCTGATCGGTCTTCGTGCTGGCAGAGAGCGAAGCAAGGCCAATCGCGCCGTCAAGCTTGGCAATTTTGACGAGCGCTTGCGTGATGTCAGCCGGAACACCCGCCGCACTTATCCGCGCGGCAAAGGCATTCGCAAGCGTGAGCGCTTCGCCGCGTAACAGACTGTCAACTTCGCCCGATAGTTCGGATATGCCAGGTGCGAGTGTGGCAACAACCGCCTCAGGCATATGCCCAGCCCAGCCGCTACGCAGCAAATCAGCCATTTGAACGCGTAGCTCAATCGCCAATTGTTCAAACAACATCAATCGCGCGGCTTCATCAATCTTCGCGGCTTCGATCGCATCCCACAGTGCCCGTGCACCGTGAAGCTGTTCAACCACCATGAACGCCAAGGCGACCTCACCCAGCGTCGCACTTTCTTCCTCGGCAAGTTCAAAGGGATGGATCAGCCCCATCCGGTTGATCAAACGATTGGCTACCTTCGTCGCGACAATTTCTTTACGGAGCCGATGCTCCGCAATCGCGCGCGCATGACCATTTTGCATCGCAACGGGGAAGGCTGCGGTGAGTTCACGTGCGATTACCCCGTCTTCGGTCAGGTCAACCGCCTCAATCGCAGCTTGCAATGAGAGTTTAGCGGTGGCGAGGATAACGGCGAGTTCAGGGCGGGTAAGCCCATTGCCGGCTTGCGCGCGGCGCAGAAGTTCTTCGTTGCTCGCCAGCCCTTCAACCGCGCGGTCAAGCCGTCCGTCGCTCTCAAAAATCTCGATCAGCCGCACAAAGCTTGGCATGCCCGCACTGCCGGGGCGCTGCGCAATCGAAAGTGCGAGTGTTTGCAGCCGATTAT
Organism: Sphingomonadales bacterium; assembly: GCA_043741135.1. Classification (GTDB taxonomy): domain Bacteria; phylum Pseudomonadota; class Alphaproteobacteria; order Sphingomonadales; family Sphingomonadaceae; genus Aquisediminimonas. The sequence goes on from JAYUAU010000134.1 coordinate 1,375, forward strand.
CCTCAAGCACGAGCGCTGATACATCATCAGTCATCGACGCCAGCAGAGCAACGCGGTCTGTTTCGCTCAAGCTGCAGCGTGCTACATCGCTGCCCAGCGCAATCTTGATGTTAACTTCATTATCCGAACAATCAACGCCCGCTGAATTGTCGATAAAATCCGTATTGATCCGACCGCCGCGCGCACCAAACACAATCCGCGCGGCCTGCGTGACGCCTAGATTAGCGCCTTCGCCAATCACTTTGGCACGAACATCCTCGGCATCAACGCGGTGCGCATCATTCGCGCGGTCACCCACCGCGCCGTGGCTCTCAGCCCGCGCCTTAATATAAGTGCCAATGCCGCCGAACCAGATTAAATCAGCCTGTGATTTGAGTATCGCTGCGATCAGGGCTGTTGGTTCACTTTCGCTTTCGTTCAGCCCGAGCAAGGTCTGTATTTCAGGACTGAGCGAGATTGATTTGGCGTTGCGCGGAAACACCCCGCCGCCTTTTGAAATCAGGCTCTTATCATAATCCTCCCAAGACGAACGCGGCAGCGCGAACATCCGCGAACGTTCGTGCCAGCTTGTCTCAGCATCAGGATTGGGATCAAAGAAAAAATGCCGGTGATCAAACGCCGCCACAAGCTCGATTGATTTCGATAATAGCATGCCGTTACCGAACACGTCGCCTGACATATCGCCGCAGCCGACAACGCGGACGGGATCATTTTGTACGTCGATACCTGCCTCAGCAAAGTGACGCTGCACCGAAATCCATGCGCCTTTTGCGGTGATGCCCATTGCTTTATGATCATAGCCAACGCTGCCCCCGCTCGCGAAGGCGTCTCCCAACCAAAATGCATTTTTGATGGCAATCGCATTGGCGATGTCTGAAAATGTCGCCGTGCCCTTATCAGCCGCAACGACGAAATAGGGATCATCACCATCAGTGATCACAACACCCGCCGGGTGAACAATCGCGCCATCAACAATGTTATCAGTGATCGAGAGCAAAGACCGAATGAAAATCCGGTAACACTCAGTTCCCTCAGCGAGCCAAGCTTCACGGTTAGACGCATCGGGCAGCAGCTTAGGATAAAATCCGCCCTTCGCCCCCGTTGGCACGATGACTGCATTTTTGACGCGCTGTGCCTTCATCAATCCAAGCACTTCAGTGCGAAAATCATCGCGGCGATCAGACCAACGAAGCCCCCCACGCGCAACCGGCCCAGCGCGCAAATGTATGCCCTCAACACGCGGGCTATACACAAAAACCTCTCGCCACGGTTTTGGTGTGGGCAGATTGGGAACGCCTATACTGTCAAACTTAAACGCGAGCGCGATGTCGCTTGTCAGCGCAAAGGCATTGGTGCGCAGCGTTGCGAGGATGACCGCGCGGAGCAAACGCAACGTGCGATCATCATCAATGCTCGTGACTTTGGTGAGGCCTTCGACAATCGCCGCCAATGCCACAGTTTCGCGGCTCACAGCTGATGCGCGCGCTTTGGGATCGTGACGCGCGCGGAACAGCTCTATCAAGGCGTGCGTGACGTCGGGTGCGCCGCTCAGCGCATCTACTACGGTCGCAAGCCCGTAAGAAAATCCAGTTTGGCGCAGATAGCGATAGAGCGCACGGAGCAGGATAACCGCCGCTTGATCAAGCCCGATTTCAACAATTAACTGGTTAAAGCGATCATTTTCAGCGCTGCCATCAAGCACATGCGCCAGTGCTTGCGCAATATCATCGCCGCGCGCGACAATTGGTTGCGCATCATCGCCTGGTGCTTGCGCCACAAACTTTTGGATATAGCCCAATCGCCCGTCATCAAGCGGGGTAGATAGCTCCTCAATCACCCTGAATCCAAAGTTTTCAAGCGCAGGAATAACGTCGGATAGCGCGACTGGCCCTTGACTGTACAGCTTAAGCCGCAGCGTTTTGGGTTCGTCCTCGGCGTTGCGATAAAAACGAACACCGCGCGCATCCTTGCTGGTCAGCTTGCTGATCTCAAAAATATCGACAGCGCCTTCTTCAGGCCCAGCACCCGTCCGGTAAGCCAGTGGAAACGCCGCAGCATAGCGCAAGGTCAGTCGTGTCGCGGTGCTCACATCGCTGAGTGCCAACAGGCTGCTCTCAACCGCAGGCTGCCATCCGCGCACCATTTGCTCAATACGTTTATTAAGCGCGGCCACATCGGGATCACTGCCACCATCGCGAACATCAAGCGTGTAACGAAGCAGTGCGACTTCACCGTCACCCAGCTCAAGCCCCCAATTGAGCAGACGCGCACTCGCCGCGCTCGTCAGCATTTCGGCAATCGCCACGCGCCGCGCTGTCGTTAGTTCATCACGCGGGAGCCACACGAAACCGAATAAATGGCGACGCAGCGGCGCACTGACAATATCAAGCTTTGATCGCGGCCGATCAGCAATTGACATTGCCGAAAGTGTGATCGTTTCAAGGTCATCAGCGCTGATGCTGATCATTAAATCATGCGGTAAACTGCCCAGCGCATGGCCAAGCGCTTTTCCCGCATGGCCCGAAGGGTTAAACCGGTATTTGGCTTGCAAGCCTGCTAGGCGCGCGTGCAACACAGGGATGGTTTCAGGCGGTGAAGCTAGCGCCGCACTGGTCCATAGCCCCGCATGAATTGAAAGCGACGTCGTTTTGCTGCCGTCACGCACGGCAATGATGAGCAAATCAATCGGCACGCGGCGGTGGACTTTGGAAAGCAAATTTGATTTGACGATCAGCATATCCTGCGCGCCATCTTCAAAATAAGCAAAGGCCCGTTCACGCGCGGCGGCTGACAGCAACGCCTCGCCGCATGTTGTGGCGATGCCGATTGCGTCTGCCATTTTGCCGTCTGTGTCAAAATTGGCGTGACCAAGCAAAGTGAATTGTCCGCCTGCAAACCAGCTTAACAAATCGGATTGTTCGCTTGGTTCAAGCCGCTTGGCATCGCCGCGCATGACGGCTTGCAAACCCGCCCAATCGCTGACCGCAGCGCGCACATCGCCTAGGCTGGCGTCAATTGCCTCAATGATTTCGCTGCGCGTTTTGGCGTCGGCACGTTCGATTTCAAGGTAGATCAGCGATTCAGCAATACCGTCGTCACCGAGTGAAACGAGTCCGCCCCCAGCGTCGCGCACGGTGCGCACAACGGGATGGAGCAGCCGATCAACCATCAGTCCGCGTGCAGCAATAATCGAGGCCACCGAATCAACAAGGAAGGGCATATCAGGGTGGACAACGCACAGCCGCATTTGCCGCCGTCCGTCTTGGTTCTGAAGCGTTTCAATCGCGGTCGACGCGCCAGCCCCGCTGCGCTTCCCGAGCGCGTGGAGTGCAAATTTTGCCGCGTTGACGCGCTCTGCGGCGCCAAAACCGTCAAGTTCTCCGGGTAAACTGCCTGCGATCAGCGCCTCAGCTATTGCGTCAATATGCTGCGGCTCGGCTGCCTGATCTGCGCTTTTCACTTTTAACTCCCGATCAAATTTGGTCGTCCACGAATCAAATGTAGACCGTTTTCTTGATCAAGTAGTTATGCGCCGCGCAAGCGTTTCACTCAACCCGCGCGCTTCAACTTATCGCGATAAGCCGCGCAGCGCCTTTTGAATCATGCCCTCATCATAGGATGACGCGCCGAGCACCGCGACATGACTGCTATCAACACGCCGCGCAACGATGATGACAAATTCATCATCGCCCTCAAAAGGCAATATCATCTTAGGCTCAAGGCTGCGCGCATGTGTGCGGTAATCGGTAGCGTGCGTGGCTACTTTTTCAGGGCGGCGTTCAACACGTTCGGCTTGAATAACACCTTTAAGCCCGCCAACATGACCTTCAAGCAAATCGAAGAAAGCCCCCGCAGCGACGTTCAAACGCCGCCCATGGAGCAAAGCGAGACCATATTCGGCAAGCCGCGTTTTATCATAAGTCGCGCCGAAAACGAGCTTCACAATCGGCGTCATTGGCGCACGCGCTTGCGCGGTAATTCCGCTATCGGCCATCAGTGATTGATAAGCGTCAGGATCATTCTCAGCCGCAATCGCAAAATCATAAGCATGCGAAAGCGCACGGTAAAGCGATTGACGACTGCGCTGATCACTATGAACCGCAGCCTCTGCACAAACCCGCGCGGCGGCCAGCCAATCGCCAAGGCTATGATCAGCCTCTGGATCAAGCGCTGCTGGCTCGTCCAGCTCAAGCACGTCTGGCGAAGCGTCATAACTCGCGCTCGCGCTCGCACTGGCGCTAGGCCCATCAGCCCACACCGATACCGGCGCGGTGCTGCGCTTTGGCGCCGATTGCAGTGCGCGTTCAACTTCATCGATGATGCCAGCGCTAACGTCTTCGTCGGCCACTTCCTTCCAATTGATCACACCGTAAATGAAATCAATCGTATCATCATCGGATGAAAAGGGCATGAGGATGCCGCGATACATCGTATTGTTGTCGCGACTGTTGACGAATTCAGCTTCAAACCCAATCGGCGCGCGGTTCGCGATAATCTGGAGATAATGGTCGGTGAGGCGCGATAGCAGCGAACTGCGCGGGATATCAGCAACGCTCGCAACGCCTGTGGGCAAATTGCATTCTTGGCGCAGTGCGTGGCCAAGGAATGAAATCGTCGGATTTTCAATCCCGCTGGTAAAATCGAGCAACACGCTGTTGGGGCCAAAATCATCGATATTTTCAGGATCAAGGTCTTCAATCGAAGGATATGCGCGGCCTGAGAGCAATGACACCCAATAATTATACGCGCGAACATGCATCCGCCGCTCATCAGTGCCAATCACGGGAGGCGCTTCAATGCCTGCATCCCCTGCCTCATATTTACCCGTCGCGTCCATCAACAAAACCCTTAATCCGGTAGTGCGTTTATTCCCCACCGCTTTTGCAACAGATATGGTTGACGAAGTGTTAAGATCGCGCCCCGCTTGTGCGAATTGCGCCGCGCTGTTATGCGCACATCCGTTGCCGCTTTAGCTCAGTTGGTAGAGCACGTCATTCGTAATGACGGGGTCAGGTGTTCGAGTCACCTAAGCGGCACGGTTTTTTAGGGTTTCCCAAATTTGGCGATTTGATAATCGGGGCTAAGCCAGCGGATGCGCGACTGAACACAGCTACCGCCCTGCGCTTGAACGGTTACTCAAATCTATCGATGCAAAACTGACTGTCAACAATGCGCCAATGCGCTTGACAGATGCTGGCGCGCGCGATTTTGTGTTTAACGAGGGTAACGGCGTTTTGATCGGCGGGCGCGAAGCCAAAGGCCAAAATTTGGTCTACAACTCCGCCAAATAATGATAATACGCTTTGATAAGTAGTGCATGGAGGTGAAATGAAACGGCCTATTGGTATTGACCTTTTTGCTGGTGCCGGCGGAATGAGCCTTGGCTTCGAGCAAGCAGGCTTTGACATCGTGGCCGCGGTTGAGATTGATCCCGTTCACGCCGCTGTCCACGAATTCAACTTCCCGCATTGCGCCGTGTTGCCCCGTTCCGTGGTTGGGCTTTCTGGCGCGCAGATTCGCGAAGCCGCTGGCATTGGAACGCGCAAAGTTGATGTCGTTTTCGGCGGCGCGCCGTGCCAGGGTTTTTCCCTGATCGGACAACGCGCACTCGATGATCCGCGAAACGCGCTAGTTAAAGACTTCCTTCGGATCGTCCAAGAACTCGACGCAACCTATTTCGTGTTTGAAAATGTGAAGGGCCTAACTGTTGGCAAGCACCGAGAATTTCTCGATGAATTGATCATGCTTGCTCAGGGCATCGGTTATGAGGTGCGACTGCCTTGGAAGGTACTTGACGCCGCAGAATTCGGGACACCTCAGCACCGTGATCGGTTGATCTTACTAGGTGCGAAGATGGGCTGGTGCTTGCCTGAATATCCTGCTGCCGTCGTTCAGGCCGCTGACGGACGCGGCAAACCCAGTAAATCGCTCGCGCTTGGTCCGACAGTTCATGATGCTTTGGGAGATTTACCCAATTCCGACAGTTTTGAAACGCTGCTCCATAGCGACCATGTGACAGTTTCCGAGTGGGGCATAGCCAGTCCCTACGCCCAAGAAATGCGGATGCTGACCAATGATGCATGGCATTTCGGCTATGTTCGAAAATGGGATGCGCAGCTTCTAACAGCGAGCGCGCGAACAAACCATAGCGCCATTTCCCGCCGCCGTTTTGCCGAGACAAAGGGCGGCGAAGTGGAACCTATCTCGAGGTTTTTCCGCTTGCCCGCAACTGGTTTGAGTAACACTTTGCGGGCTGGAACCGATGGCGCGCGCGGTGCTTTTACAAGCCCGCGCCCGATCCATTATAGACATCCGCGATGTGTGACAGTCCGAGAAATGGCTCGACTTCACGGCTTCCCCGATTGGTTTCAATTCAACGAAACTAAATGGCATGGGGCGAGGCAAATTGGGAACGCAGTGCCTCCTCCGCTGGCCCGCGCAGTTGCTCAAATGGTGATAAAGGCCGTTGGTGCACAACCGGTGCGGCCGTTCGAGACACTTGAATTAGGCAGCGATGACCTTTTGCGCATGAACTTGTCGCAAGCAGCTGACTATTTTGGTGTCGTGACACCGCCATCGCGGCGAGATCGCAAAAGCGGCGCAGTTAAACGCAGACAGCATGATATCGAAGCTTTGCGGCTGGCTGCTTTGGAGCTTTCAGATGCCTAAATCGAAAACACCTATAGTTCCAAATCGCTACCGAGCGCTGATCGAGCGGATTTTCTTTGATCGTTACAAGGCCGGTATTCACTCCATCGAATTTGATCGGGACGACATTCCGGCAATGGCAGAAGCATTAGGGCTTGAGCGCCCGAAGAACCTTGGCGATGTCATCTATGCGATGCGGTATCGGACGCCGATGCCGGAGAGCATATTGGCAACCCAACCCAAAAGCATGGAATGGATTATTGAGGGTGCGGGGCGGGCAAAGTATCGCTTCGTTCTTGTTCCGCTTAACCGGATCGTCCCTCGCACTGATTTGAAGACCATCGCCATACCGAACGGTACTCCGGAAATTATTAGGGTTTATGCGCTAGATGACGAGCAGGCACTTTTGGCAATCGTGCGTTACAATCGTTTGATCGATGTGTTCCTTGGTCTCACAACCTTTAGTTTGCAGAACCACCTGCGGACTACCGTGAAAGGTATCGGGCAGATCGAAATTGATGAGCTTTATTTAGGTATGGATCGGCATGGCTGCCATTATATCATCCCGGTGCAGGCCAAAGGCGGCAAGGATCAAATTTCTGTGGTTCAAACGAAGCAAGACGTCGCTTGGTGTGGCCAAAAATTCCCTGGGGTTCGGTCTCGGGCAATTTCAGCGCAGTTCATGGATGACGATAAAGTCGCGATGTTTGAACTAGCGATAGAGAATGAACAGATTGTTGTAGTTGACGAGAAGCACTACCGCTTGGTGCCAGCAGAAATGATCGAACGGAGCGCCGTCGTCGATTATCGGTAACTCCACACCCTCTACCCCGAAGAAGGCACGCTCGAAACCTCCGCCCGCATCAATTTCGATCCCAAAATCTATGCGGAGATCAGGGAGCGGGCGGGGCTTTCTAAATCCTCCTCGGAACGGGGAGGGGAACCAGCGAAGCTGGGGGAGGGGCAGGTGCCGGATGGAGCGCGGCCCGTTTTGGAGCGCGCTTTCGACTTGCCCCTCCACCATGCTTCGCATGGTCCCCGGCTTGCCGGATGGCTTGCCCCCGGCAACCCACCAAGCGGCGCCCCGGTGGGGGAGGATTTGCCCGATGAACTGCGCGTCTTTGACTATATCTACGGCGTGCTGCATTCGCCTGATTACCGGCGCACCTATGCGCAGTTTTTGAAAATCGATTTCCCGCGCATTCCCTATCCGGCCTCGCCAGAGGTGTTCGCCCATATCGCCGAAAAGGGCGGCCAGCTTCGCCGCCTGCACCTGATGGAGGACGCCGCGATTGGCGAAACCCCCTATCCATTCAAGGGAGAGGGCGATAATTTGGTGGTGAAGCCTGTTTATATTTCAGACACCGCTTACCCTGAGCCTGTCGAAGGGCTGCCTTCACTTGGCGAAGAGGAAGAAGGACAGGGCTTCGACAAGCTCAGCCTCAGCGGAACTGGAAAAGTTCATATTAACCCCGATCAATATTTCGAAAACGTGCCTTCGGTCGCATGGGAATTCCACATCGGCGGATATCAGCCCGCGCAGAAATGGCTCAAAGACCGCAAGGGCCGCGCTTTGTCGTTTGATGATGTGATGCATTACCAGAAGATTATAAAAATCCTCTGCGAGACTGACCGGATTATGAAAGAGATCGTCCTCCCCCTATAATCAATGCCCCGCCGCCACGCTCAGCGCCGCCCATAGCCACGGGGCAAAGCTGCGCCAGACTTCGACATGGAAACACTGCTCGCTCTGCCGGATCAGGATGATTTCGACGGTTTCGAAGATTGTCCGGCTGGCTTTGCCGACGGCGAAATGGTCAAGGTCTTGCGGGCATCCTGACATCAATAGCGTTGCGGCGCGCGGCCCTTCGACGATCAGGCAGACTGAGCGTTCGCTGACATCAGTTATCGCGACGGGCAATCCTTGCCCCATTGCAATTTTGGTGCCTGAGCTCGCGCGCATCAGCCATTCATCGGGGCCAAGGCAGGCAATCCCCCCCGCTGTTCCACCAATCTTTTTGGGGATTTTCACGCCGAGCAGAGTCTCTAACGCTTGGGGCTGCCGCGCGCGGAGTGAGAGCCGTGCCATTGGCGGCGCGAGGCTGATCGTCACGCCGCTGCCAACGAACGGGGGTGCGAGGATTGGATCACGATCAAGCACTGAGCCGCGCTCCCTCTGGATCGTAAAAGACCATGTCGCTCACTTTAGCCGTGTGCGTTTTGCCCGGCACCGGGATGTGGAGGCTCTCACCCATCCGGTCGTGACCGCCCGCCACCATCGCCATCGCAATCGAGCGCCCCAGCGTTTCGCTCCAATAGGATGAAGTGACATGGCCGATCATCGTCATCGGGATCGCTTGATGGGGATCAGCCACAATCTGCGCGCCTTCTTCGAGCACGACGCGCGGATCATCGGTGAGCAAGCCGACGAGCTGTTTGCGCCCCGCTGCCACAATATCGGGCCGCGCGAGCGAGCGTTTGCCGACGAAATCGGGCTTCTTCTTGCCGACCGCCCAGCCAAGCCCCGCATCATAGGGCGTCACCGTGCCGTCGGTATCTTGGCCAACAATGATGAAGCCCTTTTCCGCGCGCAGAACGTGCATCGCTTCGGTGCCGTAGGGGGTGATGTCATAGCGCGCGCCCTCTGCCATCAGCCGCTCCCACAGCGCGCGACCGAAAGCTGCTGGCACATTGATTTCAAAGCCAAGCTCTCCGGTAAAGCTCACGCGGAACAAGCGGGTGGGCACGCCGCAGATTGTCCCTTCGCGGATTGACATGTGCGGGAAGGCTTCAGGTGATAGGTCAATGCCCTCAACCAGCGGCTCAAGCACACGCCGCGCATTGGGGCCTTGGAGCGCAATGACGGCGTATTGCTCTGTCGTGCTCGTCAGCCAGACATTGAGATCAGGCCATTCAGTCTGGAGATAATCCTCCATTATGCCCAGCACACGCGCTGCGCCGCCGGTGGTCGTGGTCAGGTGGAAACGGTCAGGGGCCAAACGCGCGGAGACGCCGTCATCCATGATGAAGCCATCTTCCTTGAGCAATAGCCCGTAGCGGCACCGCCCTGGCTCAAGCCCTTTCCACGGATTGGTATACATCCGGTTGAGGAACTCAGCCACATCGGGGCCAACGACTTCGATCTTGCCGAGCGTTGAGGCATCAAAAATGCCGAGCGATGATCGCACCGCCACACATTCGCGGTTGACCGCAGCGTGCATATCCTCACCCGCTTTGGGAAAATAACGCGCGCGCCGCCACTGCGCGACGAGTTCGAACACTCCGCCCTCATCCTGCGCCCAGCCATCGATGGGAGATTTACGTAAAGGCTGAAACAATTCGCCCTTAGCATGGCCTGCAAGCGCGCCGAAGCTCTGCGGCGTGTAAGGCGGGCGGAAGGTCGTGAGGCCGATATCTGTGACCGGCTTGGACAAGGCCGTCGCGGCGATTTGCAGGCCATTGAGGTTTGATGTTTTCCCCTGATCGGTCGCCATGCCGTTCGTCGTATAGCGTTTGATATGCTCAATCGAACGGAAGCCTTCGCGGATCGCAAGCTTGATATCTTTCGCAGTCACATCATTTTGGAAATCGACAAAGGCCTTGATCCGCGTCTGATCCTTGGGCGTGGGGAGCATATCGATGACCGCGCCTCTTCCGAAATCCCAGTTACCCGAACACGCGCCCACACAGCGGACATTTTCGTTGGCCTGATCGGGCACATAGGCTCCCAGATCACCCCGCCAAGCAAGCGTGCCCTTGCTATGTGACCAGAGATGCACGCTCGGCGTCCATCCGCCCGCCACCAAAAGCGCGTCACAATCGATGATTGATTTTTCTCGGCCATCGTTGCGCGCAATCTCAATCGATTTCACGCCGTGACGCCCAGAAACGCCAATCACGCTGTGGCCAAGTTTAACGGTCAGGCCCAGTGTCGCGGCTTGAGTCAGCAGCGCTTCATCGACGGTTTCACGAACGTCAATAATTGCAGCAATGCTAAGCCCCGCTTTGACGAGTGCAAACACATCATGCCAGCCGCTATCATGCGACGCCATCAGCACCACCGCCTTGCCAACCGCAACACCGTAACGATCAGCATAGGTCTTGCCCGCCGACGAAAGCATGACGCCGGGCGTATCATTACCGTCAAACACCAATGGCCGCTCAATCGCGCCTTGAGCAAGGATGACCTCACCCGCCCTGATCCGCCAGAGCTTTTCACGGGGGGCTTTGCGTGCACCCTGCCGTTCCCCTGCGAAGGCAGGGGTCCGGTTCCTTGATAAACAAGGTGACAAAGCCGCGATAATTTCGCCCGTCTGGACCCCTGCCTTCGCAGGGGAACATTCTGGCAGATGATCGGTCAGCCGCTCGACCGCGCCGATGAAATTATCGTGATAATAACCAAACGCTGTTGTCCGCGACAGGATCTGGATATTGGGCGCTTGGTTTAGCGCCTTCACACTGCGTTCGAGCCAAGGCCATAGCGCAGGATCAGCGAGCGCGCCGCCGCCGAGTTCATCTTGTTCGTCAATCAGGATGATGCGCTTGTTCGTGGAGCTCGCCTCAAGTGCGGCGTCAATCCCGGCAGGCCCTGCGCCAATGATCAACAGATCGCAGTGCGCGTATGTTGACGCATAAGTATCAGGGTCTTCTTGGCGCGGAGCCTCGCCAAGTCCCGCCAGTTTGCGGATCACTGGCTCATAGAGTTTTTCCCAAAATGAGCGCGGCCACATGAAGGTTTTGTTGTAAAAGCCAGCGGGAAAAAACATGCCCAGCCGGTCATTGATCGCCACGACATCGTGTTTGAGCGACGGCCAGCGGTTCTGACTGACTGCGTTCAACCCCTCATAAATTTCAACCCCCGTCGCGCGCAGATTGGGGGTGAAGCGCCCCGGCCCGCGCGACACTGACACGAGTGCATTGGCTTCCTCACTCCCCGCCGCCATAATCCCGCGTGGGCGATGGTATTTGAACGATCGGCCAAAGAGCATCACCCCGTTCGCAAGCAAGGCCGAGGCCAATGTGTCGCCTGTGAGGCCTTGATAAGCCTTATCGTCGAAGCTGAATGTCACCGCACGGCTGCGATCAATCCGCCCGCCAGCGTTAAGCCGAAACCCACTCATTTGCGCGGCTCCCCCGCTTTGTACGTCGTTTCAAACTTATCGCTCACCGTATCGCGCACCGCGTTGAAAAAACGCCCGCAGCCGTGAATGTGCCGCCACCGTTCATGATGCCGCCCGCGCGGATTGGCGCGGATGAACAGATAGGCCTCCCACTGTTCATCGCTCTGTGTCGATGGGTCAGCGGGTCGCGCGATATGGGCTTGCCCCGCATTGGCGAATTCAATTTCGGCGCGCTTTTCATCGCAGTAAGGGCAGTGGATGAGGATCATTATGCTTGTCCGGCCTTCATACCCATTCGTCTTTGCGAGCGAAGCGCGGCAATCCATGGGCACCGCAGTCTGGATTGCTTCGCTGCCGCAAGGCGGCAGTTTATCCTGAGCGCCTGCGCGGCAGTCGAAGGGCTCGCAAAGACGAATTGTGATCGTTGTATAAGGGGCATATCAATGCGCCACCGCCGCCGCCGCCGCTTCGTCGATCAAACGACCATTCCGAAACCGGTCAAGATTATAGGCTGCGTTGATCGCGTGCGGTTCATCCTTCGCCATTGTGTAAGCGAGCAGATCGGCAGCGCCCGGCGTCGCCTTGAACCCGCCGGTGCCCCAGCCGCAATTGACGTAAAGTCCCTTGACCGGGGTCTTGCCGAGGATCGGCGAGCGATCGGGGGTGACATCGACGATCCCGCCCCAGCTGCGCAGCATCCGCATTCGCCGGAAGATCGGAAAAATCTCGCAGATCGCCGCCAAAGTATGCTCGACGATGTGGAGCGCACCGCGTTGCGAATAGCTGACATATTGATCGGTCCCTGCGCCGATCACCAGCTCGCCCTTGTCGGACTGGCTCATATAGGCGTGGACCGTGTTGGACATGACCACGCACGGGAACACCGGCTTGACCGGTTCGGACACCAGCGCCTGCAACGGATAGCTCTCCAGCGGAAAATCGAGCCCCGCCATCTGCATGATCACCGATGAATGACCCGCCGCCGATACCCCGATCTGCTTCGAAGCGATGAAACCGCGGGTCGTCTCGACACCCTCGACCGCGCCATCAGCGCCCCGGCGAATGCCGGTTACCGCGCAGTTCTGGATGATATCGACGCCCAAAGCGGCGGCTGCGCGGGCATAGCCCCAGGCCACCGTATCGTGGCGCGCCGTCCCGCCCCGCCGCTGCAAGGCCGCGCCCAGCACCGGATGGCGCGCATCGGGCGCAATATTGAGCGGCGGGCAATAGGCCTTGGCTTCTTCGGCGCTCAGCCATTCGTTATCGACGCCGTTGAGCCGGTTGGCGTGGATGTGGCGCTTGAAGCTTTGGATATCGTGGACGTTGTGCGCGAGCATCATCACCCCGCGCTTGGAATACATCGTGTTGTAATTCAGCTCCTGGCTGAGCCCGTCCCACAGCTTGAGCGCGTGATCGTAAAGCTGCGCGCTCTCATCGTAGAGATAGTTGGAGCGGATGATCGTGGTGTTGCGCCCCGTATTGCCGCCGCCCAGCCAGCCCTTTTCGATCACCGCGACATTGGTGATCCCGTATTTCCTGGCGAGGTAATAGGCTGCACCCAGCCCGTGCCCGCCGCCGCCAACAATGATCGCGTCATAGGTCGGCTTGGGCGCGGCATCGGGCCATTGCTCGGGCCAGCCCTGGTGGCCCCCCAGCGCCTTGGCGAACAGGCTGAAGGCGCTGAACCTGGTCACTTCTGCTCATTCACGAGCGGCGCATAGCTGATCAATAAGGTCGCCCCACCCCGGCTGCCAGCTCGATGCATGGTACCGGGCATCCGCAGTACAAAGTCGCCCGCCTGATAGCTGGCTTCCTCGTCGAAGAAGTCGCCGTCCAGCACATAAATCTGCTCAATCGTATCATGGGCATGGGCTTCTCCCAAAGGGCCGGGCGCAACCTGCATCAGCATGGTGCTAAATCCAGACGGATCATCGACCCATTGGCGGACCAGTTCACCAGGTCGTTCCCCCGCGGTCCAGCCAGTGGCGCGGACGACCTTCGATCCCTTCTCGGGCAGGCGTAGTTCGTAGTTCATGTCGCTATCTCTTCCAGTGCGGCCCTGGCTCGATCGACATAGAAATCCTTGAAATTCCCGACCAGTTTTTCTTCCACTGCATAGGGGCCCTGTCGATAGCCATCATTGGCGATGCCCTGGTGGTTGATGCTGGAAAAATGGCAATCCTGATTGTTGGTGGTGCGCCACAAGGCGGCGAGAT
>JAYUAU010000135.1:0-2830 GCA_043741135.1 Sphingomonadales bacterium
TCAGGTCTTCGACACCAACATAAAAGGACAAACTGTTGCACTTCAAACGTGACTCCACCCCCCTGCCTACGCAGGGGAACGATTCAACTAATCCTCATCAGGCTCTAAAACATCGCCCCCGGCTTTTCAGCCGTTCCCTCAGCAGAAGGCGCCTTAAGTTCAGGCAAGATGATCGCGGGCGGACTTGCGGGCGTGTCGGACGTAGTGAGCGCTGCTGCTTCAATCAGGTCAAGCGCACGGTTAGCTTCGATTTGCCGCCGCGCTTTAGCAATCCAAGTCGCTGCATTTTCACGCCCGGGGAGTCGCGCGACTTCGGCAAGTGCCAAATCAACGCGGCCAATCGCAATAAAAGTCTGCGCGCGGGCAAGCCGGTCAACTGGCACGGGCGAAGGCGCACCTTCATCACGGACGATGAACAGGTTTGACATTGACGCTTGCGCTGATTGCCACCAGCTTTGATTGGCTCCGCCGCTCGTCAGTTTGGGGGCGAGCACGTCAAGCTCAGCCTTCAACTGGTCAATCGTCACCGGATCACGCGATGCCGCAATGATCATTGCCACCGCACGCGGCTGGCTGGCTCCAAAATGGCCATCAAGTTGCGCTTCAACATAGCCAAGGCCAAGACCCCGATCAATTGCACGGCGCGCAGCAAAGGCAAGCAACAGCCCTTCAGCACGCTTGGCATTATCCGAGGCGACCGATGCGCTTTGCCCAATCCGCGCCAATCGCGCTTCCACTTCAGCGATACGAGTTTCAACATCTCCGCTGGGAAGAAGGCTTGGGATCGGTTGGGTGAGGGGCTGTGCAACCCGAGGTGCTGGTTGATCTTTTGCCTCAATCGCCACAGAGGGCCGCGGCGATTGTTGCAGCAAGTTACGCGCAAAATCAAGGTTCGAGACAGCCCACGCCATCGCACCAATTCCGCCGATAAAAGCAAGGATGATCAACGCCAACATAAGCCGCATTCCGCTCGATTTGCGCGGGGGCGCTGTATCAAATTCATCGTTCATTGGTTCGGCCCGTTCATTCTGCTCTGCAAAGCGCGTCGGCGGCTTCGATTACGTCTTCATCGCTCGGTTTACTGGCAATCGCAAGTTTTTGCCAGCCGCTACCCGCTGCGTGCGCTGCCTTCGTGCTGATAGCGACAATTGAAATCATGCTCCGGTTAATATGGTGATCATCACAAATCGAGGCAATCCTCGTGCCAGCACGCGGTGAATGAACTGCAATAACGCTCGGTTTAGTGAGCATAGCGAGCAAAGCTGCGGGCGGCGCGACGAGATCTGCACGGTACACCACTATCCGATCAAGCTCGATCAATCCCATTTCGGCGGCGGCATAGTCAGCGCCGCATAGGTGAAGCAATTTCTGGGGCCCGAGCGTTGCCAACCGCGCGAGTAACCGCGTAACATCTGCATCGCCAGTTACCAATGATAAAAAGCCAGCATCGCGCGCGGCGGTTGCTGTCGCCTCTCCCACCGCGAATACCGGCATTGAGCGCAATTGCATTAGCTCATTTCCGCCCAATCTCACCGCATTGGCGCTGGTCAACATAAGACCCGTATAGGCCTTTGGATCAGGAGCCTTCCACGGCAACGGAAGCATTGCGAACAGCGGAAAGCTATGCGCGTCAAGCGCGCGTTCCCGCGCGCGCACCATAGACTGCTGGGCGCTCGGTTCAGCGCGCACGATCAGCAGCGGCTTCATCCAAAAATACGCCGAAGCTCTGACACAGCGCGATCAAGCAACACATGCGCAAGCGCGGCTGGGGCGTCAAAGTCAGTTCGTGCAAACCATATCTCGCCGCTTTCACTGTGAACACCATCGAGCGTAAATATCTGCGCGCGAAGCCAAATTTGATCACCACTGACCTGCGCGAGCGCGGCCACGGGTGATTGGCAATCAGCTGATAAGGCCGCCAGAAATGCGCGCTCGGCTTTAACACAATGTGATGTGTCATCATGATTGATAGGCCCGAGCAGATGCTGAACCGCCACATTGTCAATCAATGTTTCAATCCCGACAGCACCTTGTGCGGGCGCTGGCAACATCGTTTCAATCGGCACTGCGCAACCAGTGTCGTGCAGTCCTAACCGGTCAAGCCCCGCTGCTGCGAGCAATGTCGCATCAGCCTCCCCCGCTTCGAGCTTTCCCAACCGCGTCGCGACATTGCCGCGGAAAAGCGTGATGATCAAATCAGGACGGAGTCGCAATAATTGCGCAGTGCGGCGCGGCGCGCTTGTTCCCACACACGCGCCTTCTGGCAATTCGGCAACCGACTCCGCGCCAATCAACCTGTCACGAACATCCGCGCGCGGCAACATCGCAGCGATCACAAGCTCGGGCGGGCGGATTGTTTCAACGTCCTTCATCGAATGTACCGCAATATCGATATCACCGTTCAGTAGGGCATGATCGAGCTCCTTCGTCCACAGCGCCTTTCCGCCTACTTCGGACAATGCGCGATCAAGCACGCGGTCTCCGCTCGCGATGACCGGCATGATCTCAACCTGCAATCCGGGATGCGCGGCGATCAAAGCCGCTTCGACCAGATGCGCTTGCGCCATGGCAAGCGGCGACGAACGCGTGCCGAGCCGAATTTTGGGAAGAGCGTTTGTCATTGCGATACTTGTGCTAACGCCACTTGCAGCTAGAGGGAAGACCATGACAGGGCAATCGCATTTGAACTTTTTGATGTTCCCCTGCGCAGGCAGGGGCCCAGTCCTGTCTCTAACGAAGCGGCGAAGCCTCAAAAACGTGGCCCGTCTGGGCCCCTGCCTTCGCAGGGGAACATCCTACTCTCAGGTGAAACAAGTAATTTTGTCAAAAA
>JAYUAU010000136.1:0-6586 GCA_043741135.1 Sphingomonadales bacterium
CAGCCGGAGCGTTTGCACGCGCCGTCTGGAGGGTCTTGATCCGCGCAATATCGCGACGGACAACACGCACGCGCGCCGGCTTTTCAAGCTGGTTAGTCGCGGCCTGAAAGCGGAGGTTGAAAGCCTCACGCTTGAGTTCACCAAGCTGGGTGACCAGCTCGTCATCGGTTTTCACCGTAAGTTCTGCAATCTTGGTCATCAACGCGCTCCCAAGTGTGACGTGTCACCAAGGCGGGCAACAACCTTCACCTTGATCGGCAGCTTCATCGCAGCACGCTGAAAAGCAACTGCGGCGAGTGGCCCTGGAACACCGTCGAGTTCAAACAAAATCTTGCCAGGCTTAACGCGAGCAGCCCAATATTCAGGCGAACCCTTACCCTTACCCATGCGGACTTCGGCTGGCTTTGCTGAGACCGGAACGTCTGGAAATACGCGGATCCACAAACGACCCTGACGGCGAATGTGGCGCGTGATCGCCCGACGGGCGGCCTCGATTTGACGCGCAGTCAAACGGTCTGGTTCCATCGCTTTGAGGCCATATGACCCAAAGTTTAGATCAGTGCCGCCCTTGGCATCGCCGTGAATGCGTCCTTTGAACGCTTTACGGAACTTGGTTTTTTTCGGTTGAAGCATATCTCTGTCCTAACCTTAACGTGCTGGACGGACGCCGGAGGTTTGCGCCTCTAGCATCAACCGGTCGGTTGCCATTGGATCGTGGCCAAGGATTTCGCCTTTGAAGATCCAAACCTTGATACCGCACACACCGTAAGCCGTGTGCGCCGAAGCTTCGGCATAATCGACGTTAGCACGCAATGTGTGAAGCGGCACGCGACCTTCACGGTACCATTCGGTACGCGCAATTTCAGCACCACCAAGGCGGCCACCGCAGTTAATCCGAATGCCTTCAGCACCAAGACGCATTGCCGATTGAACCGCCCGCTTCATCGCGCGACGGAAGGCGATCCGGCGCTCAAGCTGATCAGCAATCCCTTGCGCCACAAGCCGCGAGTCAACTTCAGGTTTACGAATTTCGACGATGTTGAGCGAGACATCGCTCGACGTCATCTTGCCGATTGTCTTGCGCAATTTCTCAATATCGCCGCCCTTTTTACCGATGATAACACCGGGACGCGCTGCATAGATTGAGATGCGGCACAACTTGGCGGGACGTTCAATGACGACCTTCGAAATTGCGGCTTGTGCCATCGTCTTGATGATGAACTCGCGGATCTTGAGATCCTCAAGCAACAAACGACCATAGTCCTTACCTTCGGCGAACCAACGGCTATCCCATGTGCGATTGATCTGGAGGCGCAGACCGATTGGATTTGATTTTTGACCCATCTCTATGCTTCCTCTTGCACTTCGCGAACGACGATGCGCAGCTTACTAAATGGCTTTACGATGCGGGTTGAACGACCACGAGCGCGCGTTGCAAAACGCTTCATCGAGATTGACTTGCCAACACTGGCTTCGGCAACAACAAGCGCATCAACATCAAGGTTATGATTGTTCTCAGCATTCGCAATCGCTGACGCCAAAATCTTGCGCGCTTCAACCGCCATGCCACGCTTTGAAAAGGTGAGGATGTTGAGTGCATCACCAACTTTGCGACCGCGGATAAGCGCTGCCACTAAGTTAAGCTTTTGGGCCGAACCACGGATGGTTGTGCCGACAGCGAGCGCTTCGTTTTCAGCGACGCGACGCGGATTTGCAGCTTTTGACATTAGCGCTTGCCCTTCTTATCAGCAGCGTGACCGGGGAAATAACGCGTAGGCGCAAATTCACCGAGCTTCATGCCAACCATATCTTCATTCACCGAAACGGGAACGAATTTGCGGCCATTATAAACATTGAACACCAGCCCAACGAATTGTGGCAGGATTGTTGACCGGCGCGACCACGTTTTGATCGGCGCACGAGCCTTTGCTTCCTGTGCAGCTTCTGCCTTCTTGAGCAGATGAAGGTCAACAAAAGGACCTTTCCATACTGAGCGGGCCATAACTACCTCTTCTTCTTCGCGTGACGTGACCGGATGATCATCTTGTCAGTTGATTTGTTTGAACGCGTACGCGCACCCTTCGTTGGCTTACCCCAAGGCGTCACTGGGTGACGACCACCTGAAGTCCGGCCTTCACCACCGCCGTGCGGGTGATCGACTGGGTTCTTAGCAACACCGCGCGTGAGCGGGCGAATGCCCTTCCAGCGATTACGACCAGCCTTGGCAAGGTTCGTATTCGAATTGTCTGGGTTAGAAACCGCGCCAACCGTCGCCATGCATGTGCCGTGAATGTAACGCTGTTCGCCTGAGTTCAAACGAACGATCACCATCCCGCGATCACGACCAACAACCTGCACATAAGTGCCTGCTGAACGAGCGATCTGGCCACCTTTGCCGGGCTTCATTTCCACATTGTGGACAATCGTGCCGACGGGCATTTGGCTTAGTTCCATCGCATTGCCAGGCTTAACGTCAGTCTTCTTGCCAGCGATGATTTTATCACCAGGCGCCAAACGTTGCGGCGCAATGATGTAAGTCTGTTCGCCGTCAGGGTAGCTGATCAGAGCAATGAACGCTGTGCGGTTTGGATCATATTCCAAACGCTCAACAGTTGCTTCGACATCCCATTTGCGACGCTTGAAATCGATGAAGCGATACCGTTGCTTGTGACCACCCGCGATCCCGCGTGAGGTGACATGGCCCTTGTTATTGCGACCACCGGTCTTACGCTTGCCTTCGGTCAGCGCCTTGATCGGGCCGCCCTTATGCAGGCTTGAACGATCAACCAAGATCAGACCACGGCGTGCCGGGCTTGTTGGATTATAATGTTTGAGTGCCATGGTGCTTAAATCCCCCCACTCATATACCGGTTGTCACGTCGATCGATTGGCCATCAGCCAAACGAACGATCGCTTTTTTGAAGTCGGACTTGGTGTAGTCACGACCTTTCCACTTTTTGGTCTTGCCCTTTTGGACGATGGTGTTGACCTTTTCGACCTTGACCGAAAAGAGCGCCTCAACCGCGGCCTTGATCTCAGGCTTAGTTGCATCATTGGCAACTTTGAAAACAACCGCGTTGTTCTCACTCATCATCGTTGCTTTTTCGGTGATGTGAGGACCGCGGATCACGTCATAATGACGCAGCGCAATCGCACTTTCAGATTTCTTAGCCATTGAAACGTGCCTCCAGCTTTTCGACTGCCGCACGCGTCAGCACTAAAGTTTCGTGCTTGAGAATGTCATAAACATTCGCGCCAACGGCTGGCATGACGTTGATCCCGTAAAGGTTCGACGATGCGAGCGCAAAGCTTGCCTCAACCATGTCGCCGTCAATGACGAGTGCGGTTTTACCAAAACCAAGCTTGGCAAGGCTGGCAACCAATGTCTTGGTCTTGCCCGCTTCAACCGCGAGGTTATCCATGACAACAATCTGACCAGCAGCCGCTTTCGATGACAAAGCCATCTTCAGGCCAAGCGCGCGAACCTTTTTATTGAGCGATGGGTTAAAATCACGGAGACGCGCACCGTGAGCCTTACCACCACCGATGAAGTTTGGTGCACGACGGTTACCGTGACGCGCTGTACCGCCACCTTTTTGATTGCCAAACTTCTTACCAGTGCGCGCAACGTCAGCACGCTCACGAGTAGGACGGGCAGTCGCACGCGCCTTTTCAAGCTGCCATGTGACAACACGGTGAAGAATATCAGCGCGAGGCTCTAGGCCGAAAACATCATCAGCGAGCTCAATGTCGCCAGACTTTTTCGCGTCGAGGGTTTGAACGGTGAGTTTCATGTTCAGCCCTCCTGAGTTTCTGCTGTTGTCGCTTCAACGACTTCAGCTGGGATTTCTGCGGGCGCCTCTGCGGGTGCGGCACCTGATTTAATGCTTGCGGGATAAGGCGCATCGGCATGGCGCGCGACCTTGACTGCATCTTTGACCATCAGCCAAGTGCCCTTTGATCCAGGAACTGAGCCCTTTACAAAGAGCAATCCGCGCTCAACATCAGTTGATACGATTTCAAGGTTCTGCTGGGTGCGTTGCTTATCACCCATGTGTCCGGCCATTTTCTTGCCCTTGAACACTTTCCCCGGATCTTGGCGTTGGCCTGTCGAACCCAGTGACCGGTGAGACACCGAAACACCGTGCGACGCGCGCAGACCACCAAAGTTCCAGCGCTTCATACCACCGGCAAAACCTTTACCTTGGGTATTGCCGCTAATATCGACAAGCTGACCTGCAACGAAGTGATCAGCCGAGAGCGTTGCGCCCACGTCGATCAAAGCATCTTCGGATACACGGAACTCAACCAATTGCGCTTTAGGCTCAACTTCGGCCTTGCCGAAATGACCACGCTCTGGTTTCGTTAAATTCTTGGCCTTGGCTGTTCCCGCTCCTAACTGAAGGGCGACGTAACCGTCACGCGCTTCAGTGCGCTGTGAAACAACCTGGCAATCTTCAAGCGAAAGAACGGTAACAGGCACGTGGCGCCCGTCATCTTTAAACAGGCGAGTCATGCCCATCTTCCTCGCGATCACGCCAGTACGCATGATCATACTCCTTCATAAACGGGTCCCGCGAAAGTATTACTTTCGTGGGTGCCCAACAGAGGCACAGCGGAACCATTTCCACTGTGCGTGTAGCCCAAATATAGAAAGTCGCCCCGTTCGGGCTGGCGCTCTTATTTGATCCGAGGATCAATCAAAAGCTGAACGGGGGACGCAGGCCACAGCGCGACGAATCGCATATGCTGTGCGGTATCCCTTAATGATGGAAGCGCCTACGCGAGTTTGATCTCAACATCAACCCCAGCAGCGAGGTCTAATTTCATCAAAGCATCAACGGTTTGCGGTGTTGGCTGAATGATATCAAGCAAACGCTTGTAGGTGCGAACTTCAAACTGTTCGCGTGACTTTTTATCGACATGCGGGCCGCGGTTGACGCAGAACTTTTCCATGCGCGTGGGCAAAGGGATTGGGCCACGGATTTGCGCGCCTGTGCGCTTTGCTGTGTCAGCGATATCGCCCGTTGCCTGGTCAAGCACGCGGTGATCAAAAGCCTTAAGGCGAATACGGATATTCTGCGTTTCCATGTCAATTACCGATGCGAAAGAGCCAAAACAATTTTGAAATTCACTACCTGTATCCCCCACTCCGTCTAGGCTGAGCTTGTCGAAGCCCTGCCTTTTTCCTCTCGGCTAAGAAAGGCAACCCTTCGACAAGCTCAGGGCAGACGGTATTTGGCGCAAACGGGTATAGAATGCTTACATAATAGCAATCGCCCAATTCCCGAATGTGAGAATTGGGCGATGCTGTCGTCAATTCATTTAGTAACCGAAGCCACAACCCCTGAGCCAACCGTGCGGCCGCCTTCACGGATCGAGAAGCGCAGGCCCTGCTCCATTGCGATTGGCGCGATGAGCTTGACACCGAGCTGAACGTTATCGCCTGGCATCACCATTTCAGTGCCTTCAGGAAGAACGACTTCACCTGTCACGTCGGTTGTGCGGAAGTAGAATTGCGGACGGTAGTTCGCAAAGAACGGCGTGTGACGGCCGCCTTCTTCCTTCGAAAGAACATAAACTTCTGACGTGAATTCAGTGTGCGGCTTGATCGAACCGGGCTTGCAGAGCACTTGGCCGCGCTCAACTTCTTCACGACCCACGCCGCGAATAAGCGCGCCAATGTTATCGCCAGCTTGGCCCTGATCGAGCAGCTTGCGGAACATTTCAACGCCGGTGCAAACCGTCTTCTTCGTGTCCTTAAGGCCAACGATTTCAACGTCTTCGCCCACCTTAACAATGCCCTGCTCAACGCGGCCGGTCACAACTGTTCCGCGACCTGAGATTGAGAACACATCTTCGATTGGCATCAAGAACGGCAAATCAAGCGGACGTGCTGGCTGCGGGATGAACGAATCAACCGCTGCCATCAGCTTGAGCACAGCTTCGCGACCAAGAACAGGGTTGCTGTCATTGAGCGCGCATGTTGCCGAACCTTGAATGACGGGGATGTTATCGCCATCAAAATCATATTTCGAGAGAAGCTCACGAATTTCCATTTCGACGAGTTCGATGATCTCTGGATCGTCGACCAAATCGCACTTGTTCATGAACACGACAAGCTGAGGAACACCAACTTGACGAGCAAGCAAAATGTGCTCGCGCGTTTGTGGCATAGGGCCATCAGTTGCTGATACAACAAGAATGCCGCCATCCATCTGCGCCGCACCCGTGATCATATTCTTCACATAATCGGCATGGCCTGGGCAATCGACGTGCGCATAGTGACGCTCAGCAGTTTCATATTCAACGTGGGCGGTTGAAATCGTGATACCACGAGCGCGCTCTTCAGGCGCCTTATCAATATTGTCGTAGCTGGTGAACGTAGCACCGCCGCTTTCAGCGAGGATCTTGGTGATCGCTGCTGTGAGCGATGTCTTACCATGATCGACGTGACCGATCGTGCCGATGTTACAGTGCGGCTTTGTCCGCTCAAACTTTGCCTTAGCCATTGTCATTCCTTGTATTGCACGACGCCCACAATAGGCAGGCCGCGCCTCATTCAAATCCGGTTTGTGGAACAGGG
>JAYUAU010000137.1:0-35904 GCA_043741135.1 Sphingomonadales bacterium
GTGCGTTGATTCTGACTCATCTTGCCGTCTTTGCGAGCGCAAGCGAAGCAATCCAGAATGGCTCAAAAGCTGGATTGCTTCGCTTGCGCTCGCAAAGACGAAATGGGTTCACTTCAATGCAAGTTGGTATAACAGAGCAAGAGTAACTGCATTCGCACCATTTGCCTAGCCAACTTTGATCAGCGTCACCTGCGCAACGTCAATGCCCTGTCCGCGGAAACCGCCTTCGCAATACATCAGGTAAAACCGCCAAAGATTGATGAAACGCTGATCGAAGCCATCAGGCAATGCGTTTGCTGATACCGCAGCATCAAAGCGCTCACGCCACAGCCGAAGCGTATGAGCATAGTCGCCACCAAAATTCCACTGGTCTGCCCAAACAAGTCCGCGCGCCTCTGCAAGCGCCTTAAAACGGCTTTCAGACAGCAACATACCACCCGGAAAAACATAAGTCTGAATGAAGTCCGCATTATCAGTATAATTTTCAAACACATCATCATTGATCGTGATGAACTGAATCGCCGCGCGACCTCCCAGCTTTAGGCAGCGCGCAATTGTATCAAGATAGGTGGGCCAAAATTCCTGACCAACCGCCTCAACCATCTCAACACTGGCAATCGCATCGAAGGTGTCATCAATGTCTCGGTAATCGCAGAGCCGGAAATTCGCACCGCTATTGAGCGCGTCTGCATAAGCCTTTTGCGCTGGTGATAAAGTGATGGCCGTTACGTCATGACCTTGCTTGGCAAGCTTAGACGCGAGCGAACCCCACCCACAGCCAATTTCAAGAACCTTCGATTGTGGTGCCAACTCCATTCGATTTATGAGCATCGCCATCTTGGCGTGTTGTGCAAGATCAAGCGCCTGATCACCTTCAAACAAAGCTGACGAATAACTCATCGTTTCATCAAGCCAGCACGCATAAAACTCATTGCCGAGATCATAATGCGCCATGATATTGCGCTTGGCACCCCTGCGGTCATTGCGGCGCACAGCACGCATGAGGCGCTTGATCAAACGCGATACGCCCGATGCGCGCGCGGTGCCGCCAAGGCTCACGCGGTTGCGCATGAAGACTTCAAACAGGCTGACTAAGTCAGGGCTTTCCCATTCGCAGCGCTCCCAACCTTCATATCCGCCCGCAGAACCGCCACTTACCATTCGCAGCAAGGCCCTCCAGCGATTGATTTTGAGTATTGCCTTGGGGCCAGCGCCACGTCCACCCAAAATTCGCAAGGCACCATCAGGCAAATGAGTTTCAATACTGCCCGCAACAATGCCGCGATCCAACTGGCCGAGTATGTACGAAAACAACTTCGCGCTTATTCGCGAAGCAAACCCACCAACAGGTTCAGAAAAGAAGGCATCAGATTGAGAATTCATCGCGACGCGTTCATGACGCAGCCCGCGCTAGAGAGCAATCATCAATTACCGTCTTTAATCGAGCGCATAGCAGCGAGCGCACGATCACGCGCCTCCCGGTGACCAATGCGTTTTGCGGGATAGGCCCTTGGCCTCATGCCAAACTCATCAGGATCATGGATATAGGGATCATCTAACGCGCGCAGTTCGGGCACCCATTTGCGAATATAATCACGCGCACCGAATTTTTCTGATTGACTGAGCGGCGCCATAATCCGGCTCATCATTGGTGCATCAACGCCCGTTCCAGCCACCCACTGCCAATTGCTGGCGTTCGAAGCATAGTCAGCGTCGCAAAGCGTATCCCAAAACCACCGCTCACCGCGCCGCCAATCAATCAGCAGATGTTTGATAAGAAAACTCGCGGCAATCATCCGCACGCGGTTGTGCATGAAGCCTGTTGCCCATAATTCACGCATCCCGGCGTCAACAATGGGGTAGCCGGTTTGGCCTTTTGTCCACGCTATGAAATCAGCGTCAGCAGCTTCTCCTGACCGCCATGGCAGCGGGTCGAATGCAGGTCGTCCATTTTCATTTTGATAATCTGGGAATTGATCGATCAAGTTAGCCGCATAATCGCGCCACCCGATTTCACGAAGGAAAGGCTCGGCCTTTGCGCCTGCCGCTTTCGAAGCGTGATGCCAGATCGTCGCGGGTGATATCTCGCCGAAATGGAGGTGCGGCGAAAGGCGCGAAATGCCAGCCTGTGAGGGCAGGTTGCGGGTTTCATCATAGTCCGCAAGTTTGGGAAGGAAGGCGCGAAAAGCCGCTCGCGCGCCCTCCTCACCCGGTGTCCAGTCAGAGAAGCCAGTAGCCCAGTTCGGCGAGGTGGGAAGAAGATTCCAGTCGGCGAGAATATCAGATGGAATCTCATTGTTCCCCG
Source organism: Sphingomonadales bacterium (assembly GCA_043741135.1). Taxonomy (GTDB): domain Bacteria; phylum Pseudomonadota; class Alphaproteobacteria; order Sphingomonadales; family Sphingomonadaceae; genus Aquisediminimonas. The sequence continues at coordinate 2,306 of JAYUAU010000137.1, forward strand.
GCGAAGGCCGGGGTCCAGACGGGCCAGATTTTTGTGGGGCTGAACCCCAGCCTTCGCCGGGGAACGATTGCGGCGGTAGCGGCAGTCTTGGCGGCATCAGTGCAAGCAGATTTCGCCACCACGGCGTAAAAACCTTATACCGTCCGCCGCCGCCGGTTAAAATCAACTTTGGATCGGCAAGCTGATTACCGTGATGGAGGACCAGTTCGATTTCAGCGGCAACCTGAGAATCAGCCTCGCGCCACCATGGCTCATATTGTCGATTAGCATAAATGCACCTTGCTCCAGTTTGCGCGGCAATTTGCATCAGATGCGATGCTGAATTTCCCCGTCGTAAGATCAAGCTTGGCAGCGATGCCTTCAAAGCTTTGAGCGAATGATGCAACCACCACCGCGAAGCGCCGCCGATGGGATCATAATCATCAAGGACATAGACGGGAATAACCCCACCCGCCGCGCACGCAGCAACAAGGGCGGGATTATCAGTAAGGCGAAGGTCTTGGCGAAACCAATGGATTGATGTCATGAGCCTTCGATGATGGAAATCGCATTCATTGGCAATCTGACACTTCGTGTATGATTTAGGAAGCTCGCCTATTCCAGCCGCCTTACTCTACAACCCAAGTCTGCCCTTTGCTCAGCAGTGCCTGTAAGTCTGGTTTCTTGCCTACTGACAAAGCGAGGTTTTGATCAATTACCGCGCGGTCAAAGGTTGGCCTTGGATGATCAAAAATCACACCAAGCGCCATTGGGAAGCCTTCATCAAGCGTCATATCAACCAGCATCATCGCAAGGCCGCGGTTGGTCACATCGTGGGTGATAACCCCCGCAGCCACAGCATCGCCGTCAACGACATCAACAACGCGCAGTTTCAGATCAGCGGGATCAAGTGCCAGCCCCTTGGTGCCGCCCGCAAACAAAATAGGCTGGCCATTTTCAAGCCACACTTGGTTGGCGGCGGCGTTCGCCTTGTCAGTAAATGGCGCGAACACATCATCATTATAAACGACGCAATTTTGATAGATTTCGATGAACCCTGTACCCTGATGCGCATGTGCTGCTTTCAAAACTTCGGGCAAGCGCTTATGCACATCAATCCCGCGTGCGACAAACCGCGCGCCGGAACCCAGCGCAAACCCGCACGGATTGGCAGGGCGATCAACCGACCCAAACGGCGTTGAAGGTGACCGCGTCCCGACGCGCGACGTTGGTGAATATTGCCCCTTCGTCAGGCCGTAAATCTCATTGTTGAACAACAGCACCTGACAGTTCAGATTACGGCGGATGAGGTGCATCGTATGATTGCCGCCGATTGAAAGCGCATCGCCGTCGCCTGTGATAATCCACACATCAAGATCAGGATTGGCAAGTTTTACGCCGGTCGCAACAGCCGGCGCGCGCCCGTGGATCGTATGGAAGCCGTAAGTTTCCATATAATAAGGAAAGCGGGAGGAACAGCCGATGCCGCTGACGAACACCGTATTTTCAGGCTTTACACCAAGTTCAGGCATCGTGCGCTGCACCGCCTTAAGCACCGCATAATCACCGCAACCGGGACACCAACGGACTTCCTGATCGGTCTCCCAATCTTTGGGGGAACTGCCCTTAAGGGCGATGGGGGTCATGTCGTTCATTGCGAAACTCCGTATGGGCTGAGCTTGTCGAAGCCTTGCCTTTGCCCTTTAATTGCAGAGAAGAAGGGCAGTCCTTCAACAAGCTCAGGATGAACGGAGTGGCGAGTGTTCATCCGAGCGCTCCTTCAATCGCCGCTTCAATTTCGGCAATTGTGAAGGGCTGCCCGCTCACCTTGTTAAGCGGTTTGGCATCAACCAGGTATTGGTCGCGAAGCACCGTCTTAAACTGACCGGTGTTCATTTCAGGCACAATCACCTTCTCAAAACTATGCAGCAGCTTACCCAGATTTTTGGGGAGTGGCCAGATATGGCGAACGTGGATATGGCTGACGTCAAGGCCCCGCCTCCGCGCGCGCGCGACAGCTTGGTGGATGGGGCCGTAGGTTGATCCCCATCCAACTATCGCGAGTTTCCCGCCAACATCGCCAAGCGCACAATCCTGATCAGGGATGCTATCGGCAACGCCATTGACCTTTGCCGCGCGCAAATCTGTCATCGCTTGATGGTTTTCCGCGCCATAGTTGATATGGCCGGTATCGATTTCCTTTTCGATCCCCCCAATCCTGTGGAGTAGGCCTGGTGTGCCAGGCTTCACCCATGGCCGCGCGAGTTTCGCGTCACGGCCGTAAGGTTTGAATCCGCCGTCGGGCACATGATCGAGATGCTTTACGGGGAATGGCGCATAGCCGCTCATATCAGGCACCGCCCACGGCTCTGCGGCATTGGCGATATAGCCATCGGTGAGAAGGATCACGGGCGTCATATATTGCGTGGCGATCCGCACAGCCTCAATCGCGCATTCAAACGCGTCAGCAGGAGAGCGCGCCGAAATTATCGGCATCGGCGAATCGCCGTGACGGCCATAAAGCGCTTGATAAAGATCACTTTGCTCGGTTTTCGTGGGGAGGCCGGTCGACGGCCCGCCGCGCTGTGAATTGACGATGATCAAAGGAAGTTCGGTGATCACAGCAAGCCCCATCGCTTCGCCTTTCAGCGCTATACCGGGGCCTGAGGATGAAGTGACGCCGAGTTTACCCGCATAAGAAGCGCCAATTGCCGACGCGATGGCGGCAATCTCATCTTCAGCCTGAAACGTGGTGACGCCAAATTCCTTAAGCCGTGACAGAAAATGCAAAATTGCTGATGCGGGCGTGATCGGATAACCGCCAAAGAAAATGTCGATATTCGCTAGCTGCGCACCCGCGACCAACCCGAGCGAAATTGATTCCGCCCCCGTGATCGTGCGGTAAAGCCCCGGTGAGGCAGGTGCAGCGGCGATACTGCCTTGCTTGATGGGGCCACTCAGCTCCGCCGTTTCACCATAAGCATGGCCCGCATTCAGCGCTGCAATATTGGCGTCTGCTAGCACCTGATTTTTAGCAAATTTCTCGTTTAACCAATCAACAATCGGCTGACGGTCACGGTCGAACATCCAAAGCGCCAGCCCCAGTGTCCACATATTCTTACAGCGCAGCGCATCCTTGTTGCCCATTCCAAACGGCTTGACCGCATCAAGCGTGAGCTGTGAAATATTGAAACTCATCAATTGCCACTTAGCGAGGCTATCGTCTTCAAGCGGGTTCGTTTCATAATTCGCTTTGGTCAGATTACGCGCGCCGAATTCACCGCTGTCAGCGATGATCAGTCCACCAGGCTTCAACGCTACTACGTTCGTTTTAAGCGCGGCAGGGTTCATAGCGATGAGGACATCGGGCGCATCGCCAGCGGTATCAATCGCGCTTGATCCGAAATTTATCTGGAACGCAGACACGCCAAATAAGGTGCCTTGCGGTGCGCGGATTTCAGCAGGAAAATCAGGGAACGTCGCAAAATCATTGCCAGCGAGGGCTGATGACAATGTGAATTGCCCGCCAGTTAGCTGCATTCCATCGCCCGAATCGCCAGCAAAGCGGACGACAACGGCTTCGGATGTATGCTTGTTTGAGACTGCTTCGGTTTCTTGGCTGCGCGCGGCAGTGGCCATCAAAAATATCCTGCGATTATGTTATAGTGACGTTACGCCGCTAACTCCAAATACGCAAAATAGTAATGTTAAGCGATAGCGCAACCTTTCTTGGGCGATGGACGTGACGCTTTTTTCGATCTAGTCCTCTTTCGCAACGAAATTTCTGGAAGTTTAGCACTATGATCGATCAAGCGACTCTGCCTTACCGCCCCTGTGCTGGCATCATGCTTATGAACAGCCATGGGCAGGTGTTTGTCGGAAAACGCATTGATAGTGCCCTTGATGCTTGGCAAATGCCACAAGGCGGAATTGACCTCGGCGAAGACCCTGAAATGGCCGCTATTCGAGAATTAGGCGAAGAAACAGGGATTGCGCCGCATCTTGTGACTGTCATTGCCCGATCCGCTGGTGAACTTCTTTATGACCTACCCGCCGAAATGATCGGCATTCTGTGGAAAGGCCGTTATCGCGGGCAAAGCCAAACATGGTTCCTGATGCGGTTTCACGGAACCGATGCGGATATCAACATCGCGACGGAGCACCCCGAATTTGAACGCTGGCAATGGGTGCCGCATATACAACTGGTTGACCTGATTGTGCCTTTCAAAAAGGAGCTTTATGCCAATGTCATCGCAGAGTTCGCAGCGCATATTTGAACCGCGTCCTTCAAGTTGGTGGGATCGCCATATGGTGCCGCGCTTGATAGGAAAATGTTGTGCGCAACCCCAGATCATGAAGGCGCGAAGCCGAATCGTGCCGCAAGCCGCAGGTGATGTGCTTGAACTGGGATGCGGCGGCGGGATCAATATGGATTTTTATGATCCAATACGAATTTCGTCATTTTCAGGGTTAGACCCCTCACCCGCCTTGCTGGAACGATCACGTGAAGCCGCGCAAGCCAAGGGCTTGGCCGCTGATATCCGGGGTGGATACGGCGAAGCGATGCCGTTTGCAGACTCGCAGTTTGATACTGTGCTGGTGACCTTCACGCTGTGCTCGGTTGATGATCACGCTCAAGTCCTTGGTGAAATACGCCGCGTGCTTAGACCAGGTGGCAAGGCGTTATTTCTAGAACATGGCCGTGCGCCCGATGCGTCGGTTCATGCGTGGCAGCGCAGAATTGAACCCATCTGGAAGCGCATCGGTGGCAACTGTCACCTAACGCGCTCGATATCAGGGGCCTATCAAGCCGCAGGTTTTGTGGTGTCAAACGCCGGTAGCGGTTATATGCCAAAAACACCGCGTCCCATGGGTTGGATTGAATGGGGCGAGGCGCATATTTAATCGGCGCGCCCAAGATGACCCAGGCCACGCGCTTTTGCGATTCCGATCTGCTTCTGTCGCTCAGCATAGCGGCGTCTCTGCTCATCGGTTCGCGTTGATGCGCACGCAGGGCATTGCACACCCGATATAAAATCGGATGACGCGCGGTCGTCTTCACTTATCGGCACTCGGCATCCGTGACAAAGTTCTAACGTGCCGACTTCCAACCCATGTTTAAGGCTTACACGATCATCGAAAACGAAACATTCACCTTCCCATAGGCTTTCTTCCTCAGGCACCGTTTCTAGATATTTGAGTATTCCGCCCTTCAAATGCGCAACATCCTCAATTCCTTCAGCCCGCAAGAATGCCGTTGATTTCTCGCAGCGAACACCGCCAGTGCAAAACATCGCTACTTTTGGCTTTTCGGGAAGCGTGTGGCGAAACTCCTTGAACCAAGCGGGAAAATCACGAAACGTGCGTGTCTTTGGATTTACCGCTCCCTTGAAAGTGCCGATCGCTACTTCATAATCATTACGCGTATCGATCAAAATTGTTTCGGGGTCACTGATCAGCGCATTCCATTCACTCGGCGCAACATAACGCCCGACGTCGCGCGATGGATCAATGCTGGGAATGCCGAGCGTTACAATCTCATTCTTGAGCCGCACCTTCAATCGCAAGAACGGCATTTCATCCGCGTGACTGAATTTTAACTCAAAATCTGCGCAGCCCGGAAGTGCCAGGATATAGTCTAATACGGTCTCAACAGCGGCGGCATCACCCGCAATCGTGCCATTAACGCCCTCGCGCGCGAGCAGGATTATGCCTTTAATCTCCTGCGCACGACAAAGCGCAAGCAGCGGCGCTTGCAGCAAGGCTGGCTCATCAAAAGGTGCGAATTTATAGAAGGTCGCAACGGAGATCATGTTTGGGCGCTTAACAAGGGCCAGACGCTTATGCAAAACCCGCTGTGCCGTTGCGCGCTCATTGCGCTTCGCCTTCGGGTGCATCTGCGGCTTTCCTGAAATCAAACCGTATCCGCACCCATACGCCCAATTGCGGTTTGTTACCCAGTCTTGGTGGACGAACTTGAAACTGCCAAGCCGCTAGACGGAGCGCCTTTGATAAGCCCGCGCCGCGCGGAAATTCATCAAGCGTTTGGCAGTTATCGACACGGTTATTCGCAATCGTGCGACAGGCAACCATAGCCCACGCCCCGGGAGGACGTGCCTTGGCTTCGGCAAAATAGGGGGCGAGTTCAGAGTCAGTTGGTTCGCGCACCCATTCGGCATTGTAAAGCGGTTTGCCACCAGGGCCTTCACCAGGGCCATAGGGGACCGCGCTGTTGCCCGCTGAAGCTGAGTTTTTTGAGCCGAATTTGGAGATATCCATTGCCGCAAATTCATCTTTGCTTACCTCAACGAAGCCTTTGGAAGGCGTTATCGGTCTTGGCGGTGGTGGCGTTATTGTGGAAATCTTCGGTGGCGTCGGGACGGTGCGTTCTTTGACTTTTGGCTGATCGTGTTTTGGCGTCGCCTTTGCAGTTTCAGCCTTTTGTCCGAATTGAAACGTTAGCAAACGTGGCCCCAGGTCTGAGGGTTCGCTGAGCGGAGGGCCAAGTGTGAGCAATCCGACTATCAACAGAAACTCAATGAAAACGGCAATCGCAATACCAGCAACACGTTGCCTAAGCTTTGACCTGTCCCCATCGATATCCGTCGAAAAGCTCATCATTTGACTCAGTAAATTCGGCGCGCTGGTTTCTTCACTCTGCCTTAGCCTGTTGGCGGAACTTGTGCAGCAACGGCTCTGTATAGCCATTTGGTTGCACCACCCCCTCAAACACAAGCGCGCGCGCAGCGTGAAACGCAATGCTATCTGGCGTCAACGGGCGATAAAGCGGATCGCCCGCATTTTGCGCGTCAACCTTTGCCGCCATCCTTGTGAGCGCAGCGTCAACTTGATCAGCGTTGCAAACACCGTGAAGCAGCCAATTCGCCATATGTTGCGAACTGATCCGAAGCGTCGCGCGGTCTTCCATCAGCCCTATATCGTTGATATCGGGCACTTTGGAACAACCAATGCCCTGATCAATCCAGCGAACGACATAGCCGAGGATACCTTGCGCATTGTTATCGAGCTCACGCTTTATCTCTTCGTCTGACCAATTGATGCCTTCAGCCAATGGAATGGCGAGCAACCTATCAAGCCCCGGCGCTGGTTGGCTGATCAGCGCAGATCGGCGCGCAAACACATCAACCTGATGATAATGCATCGCGTGAAGTGTTGCTGCGGTAGGTGATGGTACCCACGCGGTATTCGCGCCGCTCATAGGGTGCCCGATTTTTTGAACCATCATATCGGACATCATATCAGGCGCAGCCCACATGCCTTTGCCGATTTGTGCTTTACCAGACAAGCCGCACGCAAGCCCAATTTGCACGTTGCGGGCTTCATAGGCCGCGATCCAATCGCAACCTTTAATTGCCGCTTTGGGAAGCATCGCGCCCGCGTGCATCGACGTGTGAATTTCATCGCCCGTGCGGTCAAGGAATCCCGTATTTATGAAGACGATACGGTCTTTGACAGCGTATATGCACGCCGCCAAATTGGCTGACGTGCGGCGTTCCTCATCCATCACACCGACTTTGATCGTGTGTCGCGAGAGGCCAAGCAAATCCTCAACACCGTCAAACAAATCATTGGTGAACGCGGCTTCTTCGGGGCCATGCATTTTTGGCTTAACGATATAAATGCTGCCAGTGCGGCTGTTGCGGTGCGAGCCCAAGCCTTTGATATCATGCATTGCGCAAAGCGAGGTGATGACCGCATCAAATATGCCCTCGGGTGCCTCGTTGCCATCTTCAAGCAAAATAGCAGGATTGGTCATTAAATGCCCGACATTGCGAACAAACATGAGGCTGCGACCCGGCAGAGTTTGCCGATCATAGACGCGGTCAGCCTCAAGTGCGCGTGTCATCACTTTCCCGCCCTTGTCAAAGCTCGCGACAAGATCACCGCGCATCAGGCCAAGCCAATTCGTATATGCCGCAACCTTATCGTCGGCATCCACCGCTGCGACCGAATCTTCCAGATCGATGATTGTTGTGAGCGCGGATTCAAGGATCACATCGGAGATACCCGAAGGATCAGTGCTGCCCACCGGATGACCGGGTTCAAACATCACCTCGATGTGTAGGCCATTGTTGATAAACAGCCGTCCATGCGCGCTATTACCCACATATTGCGCGGGGGTTTTAAGCGCGATGCCGCTTAGTGGGCTGCCCAGTTCGGCCCATGAGCCGCTTTCGAGAGGCACAGAGATGTCAAGAAAGGCCTTCGCCGCCTTCACAACTGCCGCGCCGCGCACTTCGTCATAGCCACCCGGCACTGCGGGGGCGGCATCGAGCGCGTCAGTGCCATAATATGCGTCGTAGAGGCTTCCCCAGCGCGCATTGGCGGCATTGAGGACGAAGCGGTCATTAAGGCTTGGCACAACGAGCTGTGGCCCTGCCATCGTCGCGATTTCAGGATCAACATTGGTGGTGCCAATCGCAAACGTTGCTGGTTCAGGAACAAGATAGCCAATCTCGGTCAAGAAAGCGCGATAGGCGGCGGCATCATGCGTCTGCCCCGCGCGCGCGACGTGCCAAGCATCAATCTGCTTTTGAAGATCATCTCGCTTTGTCAGCAGCGCCCGATTGATTGGCACCATTTTACCAAGCAAGACTGAAAACCCGTGCCAAAACGCCTCAGGATCAACCCCCGTCGCGGGCAACGCTTGATCATCTATGAAATCAGCGAGGACGCGCGCGATTTGGATACCGTTGCGGCAGATATAGTTCGTCATGTCAAAAGCCCTTTGTGCTTCGATGCGGCGGGGAGGAAAGCAAGGCCTGCGCGCTATGGAGCAGGAGCAAGCGAGGCGCAATCGGGGGGTGTCGCAATTTTTCTGTCTCAGCTATGAAGAAGCATGACACTTACACCAGCTGAAACAGAATTAACCCAAAAGACTGCTGCCAGGCCAATGCTGGCTCAAGTCGAGCAATGGGCGGCGATAAACACGGGCACGCGAAATCTCGGCGGATTGAAGCAAATGGCAGGCATATTAGCGGATGCATTCGCGAGCCTTCCTGGAATGCTGAGCCTCGAAAAGGCCGCCCCCGTTGAAAGCGTGTCACCCGATGGGCAATTGCACCAAATCGAACACGGCGACCATTTACTTTTAACTGTCCGGCCTAATGCCCCGATTCAAATGCTGTTTACGGGCCATATGGATACGGTTTTTAGCGTTGAGCATTCATTTCAAACACAAAAGTGGCTTGAACCCGGCATTTTGAATGGGCCCGGCGTTGCTGATATGAAGGGCGGTATTGCGGTTATGCTCGCGGCTCTTGGTGCGGTCGATCATCCCGATTTCGGTTATGAAGTTGTGATAAACAGCGATGAAGAAACGGGGTCTGCCTCCTCTGCCGCGCTAATCGCACGCGCTGCCAAGGGCAAGTTAGCCGCCTTAACCTATGAGCCATCTGCGCTGCCTGACGGGACGCTGGCGGGCGCTCGTGCGGGCAGCGGCAATTTCTCGGTCATTTTCACGGGTAAAAGCGCACATGCAGGCCGCAACCCTGATGAAGGCCGCAATGCGCTTGTTGCCGCGGCGGACATGGCAGTGCGGTTAAAGGCAGCGAGTGGCAATGGATTTTCGTGCAATCCAGCGCGGATAGAGGGTGGCGGGCCAAACAATGTTGTGCCCGATCATGCCCTTCTCCGTGTAAACTTCCGCCCTAAGACGCCTGCTGACGAGTTGGTTGCGCGCAGCTTACTCGATTCGCTCGCGGTTGATATAGCGATCAGTCATGACGTCAAAATTCACGTCCATGGCAGTTTTGGTCGCCCGCCAAAGCCCCTTGATGAAAAAGCGCTAGCGCTGTTCACGCTTGTAAAAGAGAGTGGCGCTGATCTGGGGCAGAGCATATCATGGCGCGATACCGGCGGGGTATGCGATGGCAATAATATCGCGGCGTGCGGTGTGCCTGTCGTTGATACGATGGGGGTGTGCGGTGGCTCAATCCATTCCGACCAAGAGTTTATGATTGCAGCATCGCTTGGCGAACGTGCCGCACTTTCGGCACTGACAATATCACGCATCATTTCCAGAGGGCATTTATGACATTCCGAATGCGCGCGGCGAACGCTGGCGATCTTCAGGCGCTTTATGAAATGGCCAAGCTTACGGGGGGAGGCTTTACAAACCTTCCGCCTGATCGTGCGTCTCTAACCGCGAAACTGGCCAGAACCGCCGAGGCTTTCCAGCGTGATGATGATGTGCTTGGTGATGATCTCTTCGTGCTTGTTCTTGAAAATTCGGTAACCGGAGATGTGCGCGGAACGTGCCAACTTTTTTCCCAAATCGGGCTTAAATGGCCATTTTACAGTTACCGCATGGGCGCTTTAACGCAGCATAGTGTTGAGCTTAATCGCACGTTTCGCGCTGACATGCTGAGTCTTTCAACTGACCTTGAGGGGTCAAGCGAGGTGGGCGGCCTCTTTCTTCATCCCAGTGAGCGCGCAGGGGGGCTTGGCATGCTTATCGCGCGCAGCCGTTATCTCTTCATTCGTGCGCATCGTGCCCGATTTGCAGACCGGATGCTCGCTGAATTACGCGGGCTGATCGACGAAGCTGGCGGATCTCCATTTTGGGATGGTATCGCGGGTCGTTTCTTTGGCATGAGCTTTCATGAGGCCGATGAATTTAACGCAATCAATGGCAATCAGTTCATCGCTGATCTTATGCCCAAACATCCGGTTTATACCGCTATGCTTTCCGAAACCGCGCGGGCGGCGATTGGCATACCGCACCCCTCCGGCAGGGCCGCGATGCGGATGCTTGAAAACGAGGGATTTTCATACGAAAACTACGTTGATATTTTTGACGGCGGGCCAACGATGACCGCGCGCACTGACAATATTCGCTCAGTCAAAGAAGCCGCCGACTCCCAAATTGTCGGAATAAGCGACGACGGCGAAACGAAGGTGCTCGCCGCGTCAGGAAAACTGGCGAACTTCACCTGCACCTACGCGCATATCAGTCACGTCGACGGCGGAATATTGATCGATAGCGAAGCGGCTGCGGTGTTGGGTGTCGAAACCGGTGGCAGCGTCACTCATGTCAACAGGTGGTAAGATGGCCGTTGTAGAAATCAATTTTGATGGGATCATCGGGCCAAGCCATAATTATGCAGGGCTTAGCTTAGGCAATCTGGCCTCAGCCAAAAATGCAGGCGGCACATCACATCCCCGCGCGGCGGCACTTCAGGGCATCGAAAAGATGCGAAGCTGCCTTTCGCTCGGGTTAACCCAAGGGATATTGTTGCCACATGCGCGGCCCAATCGTGCTTGGCTCCAATCGCACTGGACATCGCCTGAGCAGGCCGAACGTGGCTTGCTCACCAACGCGCTGTCTGCTTCGGCAATGTGGGCCGCCAATGCTGCGACAATTTCACCCGCAACCGATAATGCCGACGGCGTTTGCTGCCTCACCGTCGCTAATTTGATGACGATGCCGCATCGCAGCCATGAATGGCTTGAGACGATGGCGCAGTTGCAAATTGCTTTCCCCCACCCTCGTTTTTGCCTTCATTCGCCGGTTCATGTCCCTTTTGGCGATGAAGGGGCAGCGAACCATATGCGATTGTGCGTATCACACAGTGCACCGGGCGTTGAGATATTTGTCTACGGGAAATCGGGTGGCCCCTTTCCTGCTCGCCAGCATATCGAAGCCTCAAAACTAGTTGCGCGTCGCCATAGGCTAGACCCACAGCGAACTATGTTCGTTAAACAATCACAAGCAGCGATCGCGGCTGGAGCGTTCCACAATGACGTTGTCGCGGTGGCGAATGAACGCGTGCTGTTTGCGCACGAACAAGCTTTTGAGGATAAGGATAGCTTTTACCATGATGTGAGGCTTCGCCTTCCAGAGGTTGAAATCGTTGAAGTTCCGGCAAGCGCAGTCAGCCTAGCCGATGCGATCAGTTCCTATCTGTTCAATGCTCAATTAGTCACGCTGCCAAGCGGTGAAATGGTGTTAATCCTGCCAACCGAAGTGCAGGATAACCCGCGCGTTTGGGGTTGGTTGCAACGGGTGGTAGCGAGCAACGGTCCAATCCGCAGCCTTGTGCCGGTCAATGTTCGTCAATCAATGGCCAATGGTGGCGGGCCTGCCTGCCTGCGGTTGCGCGTTGTTTGCGACCCGGCTGATGTCGATCATCGCTTTTTGGTGGATGATAAAAAACTTACTGAAATTGCGTCGGTGATTGAGCTTTATTGGCCAGAATCGATAGCGCCCGATGAATTGTCCGATCCGCTATTATGGCAATGCATCGAAGTGGCACGAGCGGCTTTATTCTCGGCTCTCGACCTAGATGAGCTTCTGTCGGATTAACTTACAATTAACTATTTTGGCCATGCCCCGTGTAGCGCTTTTACGCACTTGGCCCGATGTTTGCTAAGCGTTGATCATGTGGAATAAGTTCAAACGTCTGTTCGTTATCAAGAACCGGATTGAGGCATTTGCGATCATTTATGCACTCTCGCTCGGTGCTGTTGAACGTGGTAACCTCTATCTGTCACAATATCCTGGAAATGGGGGAAAATTGCTGTTTCTCGCCACCACCGGCGCAGTCTTTATGGCAGGTGCAAAGATACTCGATGCTGTGAGAGCGGGAGTCTGATGCGTCCTTGCAATGACGGATTTCGTCTGCCAGCATGCGCGCACTTTACCGTAAAACGCCCTATCGCTGTATGGGCTTGCGATTCAGCGTTTCCGGTTGCAACCATTGACTAACATTATCGTTTAGGTGAGACCTTAGTGTGACTTTAGACAAGCCTCTGAAGGTTAGAGAGTCTTAAAGATCGCAGAGAAATCGAGGTTGCCTGACCCTGCGTCAAAAAACTGCTGATACAATTCAGTCGCCCGTTCACCCATCGGCACGTCAGCCCCCACCAAGTGGGCAGCCTCCATCGCGAGCTTCAAGTCCTTGAGCATCAACGCCGTCGCAAAACCGCCCTGATAATCATTGTCGGCGGGCGTTGACGGGCCAACGCCCTGGACAGGGCAGTAGCTTGTCATCGACCAGTTTTGGCCTGATGCTTTTGATGATATGTCGTAAAAGGTTTGCAGATCAAGCCCGAGCTTTTCTGCCATTGCAAAGCTTTCACAAGTCGCAATCATACTCGCGCCGAGCAGCATGTTATTGCAAATCTTAGCAGCCTGCCCTGCCCCTGCCTCGCCAGCGTGAATGACAGCCTTTCCCATCGCTGAGAGAATTGGTTCGGCGCGGGCAAATGCGTCTGCGGTGCCGCCAACCATGAAGGTCAAAGTCCCCCCATTCGCCGCCACAATTCCCCCAGATACCGGGGCATCAACCATCTGATATCCCGCAATTTTGGCATATTTATCAACCGAGCGCGCAGTGCCGACGTCAATCGTTGAACAGTCGATTAAAATGGCGTGTGAAGGTGCATGGTGGAATACATTGTCGTGGTAGAATGCGTCGACGATACCGCCGTTGGGTAGCATTGAGACAACCGCGTCAACGCTCGCCATCGCTTCTGTAGCTACCGAGAAAGTGGTGCATCCATTCGCTTGTGCTTTCCCGAGTGCGGCTTCTGACAGATCAAACGCGTTGACACTATGCCCAGCTTTCACAAGGTTGGCAGCCATGCCGCCACCCATATTCCCAAGCCCGACGAACGCAATTTTCATCGCTTATCGCCCCGTCCATTTGCCTGAACGCTTTTCAACAAACGCTGCCATGCCTTCTTTCTGGTCATCAGTGCCGAATAAGCCGTGGAACAAGCGACGCTCGAAGTTAACCCCCTGTGCGAGCGTGGTTTCAAACGCGGCATTGACCATTTCTTTGGTCGCAAGCGCAGCTAAGGGTGCCATGCCAGCGATAACTTGCGCGGATTTCAGCGCCTCGGCGATCAAATCCTCAGCGAGCACGACGCGCGCGACTAGCCCCGATGCTTCGGCTTCGACCGCACCCATCATTCGTCCAGTCAGGCACATCTCCATTGCCTTGGCCTTGCCGATAGCGCGGGTTAACCGTTGTGATCCGCCCATACCTGGCGTTACGGCAAGTTTGATCTCAGGTTGACCAAATTTCGCCCCGTCGCCCGCGATAATGAAATCGGCCATCATCGCGAGTTCGCAGCCACCGCCAAGCGCGAAACCGTTGACCGCAGCAATCCATGGTTTGCGCGTTGCAGTGAGCTTTTCATAACCTGCAAAAAAATTGCTACCATAGATTTGAGCAAAACTTTGCCCCTGCATTTCCTTGATATCAGCCCCAGCAGCAAATGCTTTTTCCGAGCCGGTAAGCACGGCGCAGCGCTGGCTATCATCGCTATCAAACGCGATAAAAGCGGAGATCAAATCTGCAAGAACTTGGGTGTTGAGCGCGTTAAGGGCCTGCGGCCGATTGAGCGTGATCAACGTCACCGCACCCTGTTGTTCGACCAAGATTGTCTCGTATGTCATAGTGGCTTCCACTCATCGTCTGTGGGTAAAGGCGCAAAGATATCATCGAGCAGCGCATCACTCACATCCTCCGTACGCGCTGGATTCCATTTTGGCGCATGATCTTTGTCAATGATAACCGCGCGCACGCCTTCGATGAAATCAGGGCGAACAATCACGCGGTACGCAATGCGGTATTCCATCGCCATATTGTCCGCAAAGTTAGTCAGGCCCGCACTTGTGGCAAGCTGTCGCAGCGCCACTTTGCACGTTTGAGGGCTTTTTGTTGATAGCGTCGCCAATTCCTTTTGCGCCCATTCAGAGCCATCGGCGTCAAGTGCGGCTAAAATATCTTCAAAAACATCCGAGGCAAACAAGCGATTGATGTTAAACAGCTGATCAACAATCTTCGATTCAGGCGGCTTTACCGCCAATTGACCGAGAATACCCTCAATCCGGTCAGGATCCTCAGCAATCCGTGCCTTGGCCTCACTCAGTGCTTCAGACGGCAGATAGTGCGTTGCAAGACCGAGCGCTAGACAACCAGCACCCGCTACACGCGCCCCCGTCAGCGCGAGATACTGGCCCACCCGCCCTTCAAGTCGTGATAGAAACCAGCCACCGCCCACATCAGGGAAAAGACCAATGCCGGTTTCAGGCATCGCAAACTTGGTATTTTCAGTCGCCACGCGGTATTTTGCGGGCAGGCCGATACCAACGCCGCCGCCCATCGTGATACCATCCATAAACGCGACGATCGGCTTTGGATAAGTGAAGAGCTGATGGTTGAGCTGATATTCGTCATGGAAAAATTTACGACCCTCAGCGCCGCCAACGGCTGCACTATCAGCAAGGAAGCGAATATCTCCTCCTGCGCAAAAACCCCTGCCCTCGGCATGATCAATCATGATGATTGCTACGTCACTATCATCGTGCCATGCGGTCAACGCAGCACTCATCGAATGACACATATCAAGCGTCAGCGCATGAAGCGCAGCAGGACGGTTAAGCCCAATCCGCCCCGCTTTACCATCGACGCGCGTTAATAAGTCATTGTTCATTGCCGAGTTAGCTCTCGCCCGATGATCATGCGCATCACTTGGTTTGTCCCTTCAAGGATCTGGTGAACCCGCAAATCACGGAAAAAACGCTCGATCGGATAATCTTGCAAATAACCATAGCCGCCGTGCAATTGCAGTGCATCATTGGCAATTTTTGAGCCACTATCAGTGGCAAGTCGCTTCGCCATTGCCGCAAACTTCGTTTTGTCAGGCGCATTGGCAGTCACTTTACCCGCTGCCAGATACAATAAAGCACGCGCCGCTTCGAGGTCAGTCGCCATATCGGCAAGCATGAACTGCGTATTCTGGAAATCCGCAATCGGCTTACCAAATTGCTTGCGCTCGCGGGTGTAAGCAATTGCTTCATCCAAACAACGTTGTGCGCCGCCAAGCGAGCAAGCTCCGATATTGAGCCGCCCGCCATCAAGCCCCATCATCGCAATTCGAAAGCCATCGCCCTCCCCGCCCACAAGGTTATCGACAGGAACACGCACAGCATCGAAGTTAACTTGCGCGGTTGGTTGAGACTTCCACCCCATTTTGCGCTCATTCGCACCGAAAGATATGCCGGGCATATCCTTTTCAATCACAAGGCAGCTAATGCCTTTGGGGCCATCCTCGCCGGTGCGCACCATAGTGACATAAATCTCATTCACACCGCCGCCCGAGATGAACGCTTTTGAACCGGTTACAACATAATGATCACCGTCGCGCACTGCCTTAGTTTTGAGTGCGGCTGCGTCTGATCCCGATGATGGTTCGGTAAGGCAATATGAAGCAATCTTTTCCATCCCGACGAGCGAGGGAAGATATTTGGCTTTGACCGTGTCAGAACCAAAGCGATCGATCATCCAGCTTGCCATATTATGGATCGAAATGAAGGCGCTCGTCGAAGGGCATCCATAAGCCATCGCTTCCATGATCAACGCAGCCTCAAGCCGGCCAAGACCAATGCCGCCCGATTCCTCAGACACATAAATAGACGCAAAACCAAGCTCAGCCGCCGCCTTAATCGTATCGCGGGGGAAAATAGATTTTTCATCCCATTCGGCCGCATGCGGCGTGATTGCATCGGCGGTAAACTTTTGCGCCATTTCCTGTATCGCCACTTGATCTTCGGTAAGGTCAAATTGATTGGTCATAAGCTAAGAGTTTCTGCTTCAATTTCAACGAGCCATTCGGGTTTGATGAAGCCGCTGACGATTAACGTCGTTGTAGCAGGCTTGGCGGTTCCAAACCACCTGCCATGAACGGCAGCTACGGCCGCAAAATCGCTGCGGTCAGTAAGATAAATGCAAGTGCGCACTGTGTCAGCGATATCACCATCCAAATCGGCTATCGCTTTTTCAATTATAGCACAGCAACGCTCCATTTGCGCCGCAACGTCACCCGGCGTGGTCGAACCGTCTGGTTCAATCGGCGCTGTGCCCGCAACCATGATCTGATTGCCGGTTCGGATGGCACGGCTAAACCCAAGAATCGGCTCCATTGGTGAGCCGCTACTGACTCTGCGCTTCATATTTTACCCGACCAACGCCATCACATCGCCGAATAACTCTTCGTCACTCGCTAATTGCTTAGGAATCGTGAGTGGCTTTGAAACCCATGTTTCGTTGATCAAGTCGCGCCACGTAATATTGTTATTCGTGGCGTTCCCCCCCCATGACCCGCACCCAAGCGAGAAAGTTTGGCGCATCCCATTCCACAGATTTCCGCTGTTTGAGGCTGATTGCGGTTGATTGACCATGACACGGCTCGTGCGCGTCGCGTTGGCCAACTTCATGATATTTGCATCTGATCGTGAATAGATACCGCAGCTATGCCCCTGCCCCTGATAGGCTTGAATATTGTTGGTCAGCGCAATTGCTTCATCAATGTCTTTGGCACGGTAAAGCGCCATTGAGACCGTCATCTTTTCGCCTGAAAAGGGGTGGTCAGCGCCGTAACCCGTTTCGGGAATAATGAAGAATTGGGTGCCCTCAGGGATTGTGAAGCCTGCAAAATCAGCAATGAATTGCGGCGTCTGCGCAACAACCTTGGCATTGATATGGCCATCAACCCAAAGCACCGCTTGGAACTTTGCTTTCGCTGCCGCGTCGAGAATGAAGCCGCCCTTTGCCTGCAACTTGCCGAGCATGTCTTCGTAAATGGCATCAAGCAAGATCACCGCATTATCCGATGAACAGCTTGCCGCGAGGTCAAGCGTCTTTGACATGCGAATCTTCTCTGCAGCATCGTCAAGGTCTGCAGTATCGTCCACGGTAATGACTGCATTGCCAACGCCGACACCCAGCGCTGGCGTGCCACTTGAATAGGCTGCAGTCACCATTGCACCACCGCCCGTCGCGAGGATGCGGTCACATTGTTTCATAAGCTCATTGGTCTTGTTCACTGAGGGAACATCAATGCTGATGACGAGGTCAGCGGGCGCCCCCATTTTCACAAGTGCATCACGCATTAAATCACAAATCAATTTATTCGTGAGCTTTGCGCGAGGGTGAGGCGCGATAATGATTGAATTGCGCCCTTTTACAGCCGAAATGGCCTTGATCACCGGCGTCGCTTCAGGATTGGTTGACGGCGAAAGTGCACCAATCACGCCAACAGGCTTCGCAATCTTAATAAGGTTCCGCGCAATATCTTCTTCAATCACGCCCACTGATTTATCATCGATGATATCCATCAATGTCGCCCGCGTTTTGCGGAAAATCTTGAGATATTTGCCATCATAATTGCCAAGTTGGGTTTCATCGACGGTGTGCTGAGCAATCATTTCAGCAACGCCCGGTTTGGCCACGGCCCAGACCATCGCACGGATCAGCCGATCAACTTGTTCTTGAGAATATGTTTCAATCACCGCCTGCGCCGCGCGCGACCGCGTTACAAGAACGGCGATTTCATCTTCATCTGCGGTGTCTTCAAACGAAGGCTGAGCGCGGAGTGGCTGAGACATGGTCATTGGTTCCTGATTCCGTAATGGCTTAGAAAACGGTGAAAGTGCGAAATGCAATTTATTCGAATATCACCTTTACGAGGGTCGGTATATCCTTACCAATGCACTGACAATAGCAGATTCATGAAGGTTACCATTCAGCTCGCGACGGACATCTCAACATATTGGCTAGCCGCCGTAAAAAATCCCCCTTAATAGACTGAAAAACTATTGGAGTTTCAAATCTGCGTACGTCCCTTCTTATTACTGCAAGCCTACTCGCAGCGACGTCGCCGTTGCAAGCTCAGGCCATTGCGCCGTTGCCATTGCCGTCGCAATATCCGCTTTCGCTTGACCTGAGCAACGACCCCATTTTGACCCTCGGTCAAACCACAACTGATGCGGTCACAATGCGAAACATTGTGAAACTTGCGGTTTCACGTCATCCCGCATTGGAGGAAGCGCAAGCCTCAAAAGATGAAGCAGATGCTTCACGGGCAGAGAGCGTTGCTCAACAATTTCCCTCGGTCGATATCTCAATCAGCAATTTTCAGACGCTTTCGCGTGCATTTTCGAATGATCCGCAAAATATCATTGAACGGTCACGATCAAGACAACGTACCGATGCAACGCTTTCAATCACGCAACCCTTGTTTGATTTTGGCGCGACGGGCGCGCGAATTGGTGCAGCACGCGCACGATTGAAAGCAGCAACAGCAGGCATAGATGGTACCGCCGATCAGATAGCTTTGCGTTCGATTGGCGCTTGGTATGAGGTATTTGCCTATCGTTCATTGGTCGCGCTCAGCACAACATTTGCCGCCAATCAGCGTGACTTGAGGGTGGCGGTTCAAGCGCGGATCGATCAAGGCGTTTCAGCGCGCGGCGATATTGCACAAGTTGATAGCTATATTGGCTCCGCTGATCGACGTTTGGCCGAATTCACACGTCAACTCGCAGGCGCAGAAGCGCGCTATGCTGAGCTTATCGGTGAGCCTGCGCCGGCAGACATAAAACGAGCGCCGCTTTTGATAAGTGAAACGTTGAGCAAGGATCTCGCTGTTTTCAATTCGCGGTTAACTGCGCCCGTTATTGCCGCGCAAGCTCAGTTCGAAGCTAGCAAACGCGATGCAGACGGCGCAAAAGCTGGCATTTTGCCGCAAATATCCGTTGGCATTGATGCTGGGCGCTACGGCGTGTTCGAAACGCAGCGGGATTATGACATTCGCGCTCGCGTGACGCTCCGCCAGCGCATTTTTGGGGGAATAGAGGAACGTGCTGATCAGGCTGTTGCGCGGGCGCGGGCGGCATCAGCGCGCGCATCGCGGATAACCGAGGAAGCTGCGCGCGATGCGGCAATCGCATGGGCAGACGTAAATGCGCTTGAAACCGAGCTTTCGGCGTTAAAGGTCAGCTATGTTGCCAGCCGTCAATCACGCGACGTGCTTGCTGAGCGGTTTCGCGTTTCGCGTGGTACACTGTTCGATGTCTTAGCGTCAGAGGATAATCTGTTCCAATCGGCGGGAGCCTATATCAGGTCACTGACTGAACTCGATACCGCTCGATATACATTGCTGTCGCGCACGGGAAAATTACTTGAGGCGCTTGAAATTGCGCCCGCGAACAGTGGACTAAAACGATGAGCGAAGAGATGAAGTTCAAAACGCGCGCACCTTTGATTGCCGCGTGGTTGACCAAACCAATGATGGCGCACCGCGCGACATATATCAAAGTGGCGCTTGCCGCGTTGATGGTGAATCTGCTCGGTATCGCAGCCTCGATGTTCACAATGACGGTCTATGACCGTGTGATCCCAAACAACGCTATTTCATCACTGATTGCGCTCACGATTGGCCTTGGCATTGTGCTGGTTTTTGATTTCATTCTAAGGACTCTGCGCGGTTATTTCGTTGATATCGCCGGCGCGGATATTGATTATGACATTGGCGAGGCGGTGTTCGGACGAATTTTGGCGCTTCGGCTAGACCTGAAGCGCGGATCGACGGGCGCATTGGCTGGCCTGATGCGCGAACTTGAGTCGCTCCGCGAATTCTTTGCGTCTGCGACATTATCAGCGATTGTTGATGTGCCTTTCATCTTACTATCATTGCTCCTTATCTGGCTCATCGGCGGGATTGTTGTCATCATCCCGCTCATCATGGTGCCGGTGGTGATCCTTGTGGCATGGCTAACGCACCCGGCGATGGATCGCTTATCGGCCCAAGCCATGGGCGATGGATTGTTGAAGCAATCGGTGCTGGTTGAGACGATTGGTGGAATTGAAACCGTGAAGACATCTGGTGCTGGGCCAATGCTATCACAGCGTTGGTCAAGCGCTGTTCGTAATCACGCAGCCGTCTCTTTGCGTCAAAGGCTTGTTTCAACGATCAGTGTGACGGTTGCTACGTCTGCCAATACCATCGCTTATGCTGGCGTTGTTGTCGTTGGCGTTGCACCGCTGGCAACGAACGATTTGACGACAGGCGGCCTTGTTGCCTGCTCGATCCTAGCAGGCCGTGCAATCGCGCCGCTTGGACAAATCGCACAGCTCATGTCACGAATGACTGCAACGCGCGCGGCTTACCGCCAACTCGATGCGATGATGACTTTGCCGCCTGAAGGGCCTGAGGGAGCCGCGCTCTCGCTCGCTAAGGTGACAGGCAAGATTGAGTTCCGCAATGTTACATTCCGCTATCCCGGTGCTGCTGAAAAGGCGCTTGATGGGGTAAGTTTCACAATTACACCGGGTGAACATGTCGCCATTCTTGGGCGCGTTGGCTCAGGTAAATCGACCATCGCGAAACTCATACTTGGGCTATATCCGCCTGAGGACGGTTTAATCCTTCTCGATAACACCGATTTGCGCCAGCTTGATCCTGCTGCCCTGCGCGCGAATATCGGAGCGGCAATGCAGGAGAGCGTTCTCTTCACCGGATCGGTACGCGATAACATCATCCTCGGTCGTCCGAACGTCGGCGATGATGAACTCATTCGGGCAGCAGAAATCTCAGGAACGCATCAATTCATCGGCCAGATGGCAAATGGCTATGACCTAAAGCTTGCTGACCGCGGTGAAGGGATGTCAGGTGGGCAGCGCCAATCAATTGCGGTTGCGCGGTCGCTGATCGGCCAACCTCAGATCATGGTGTTTGATGAACCAACGAGTGCGATGGACGGGCAAACCGAAACGACGTTGCTCCAGCGGCTCAACATGGAAATGGCGCAGAGGACGATGATCCTGATAACGCA
This sequence comes from Sphingomonadales bacterium, assembly GCA_043741135.1. Lineage (GTDB taxonomy): Bacteria > Pseudomonadota > Alphaproteobacteria > Sphingomonadales > Sphingomonadaceae > Aquisediminimonas. The sequence goes on from JAYUAU010000137.1 coordinate 23,934, forward strand.
CCGCCCACCGTTGCTTGGCCTCGTGAAACGTATCATCCTGCTTGATAAGGGCAAAATTATTGCCGACGGCCCGCGAGATAGAGTTCTCGCACAAATCAACGCACCGAAGGCGGCTTAACCCCATGTCTGAAACACGCCTCGAAGATCTGACTGACCGGATCAAACCCACCGCCGCTTCAAACTTACTCTTATGGGGAATATTGGCGTTCTTCATCGCGTTCGTCATCTGGGCAAGTTTTACGCAGCTTGATCGCTCAGTGAACGGATTTGGCCGCGTTGTGCCGAGCGCGCGATTACAGATTGTCTCTAATCTTGAAGGCGGGATTGTCGAATCGATCAATGTAAAGACAGGCTCAATCGTCAAAAGCGGTGATCCACTGATCCAGTTAAGCACTGTGCTGTCTGGTGCTGAATTGGGCAGCGGCACCGCAACAGCCGCAGCATTAGCGGTCAAAATTGCACGGCTTGAAGCTGAAGTAGCAGGACGCACGCCAAATTACCCAACTGCAATTGATGCTGGAGGCGATTTGCTCGCTATTGAAAAAGCGCTTCATGCGTCACGAATGGCCGAGCTATCGAGCCTCATGAATGCTGCAAATTCGCGACTCACCCAAACACAGCGAGCTGTTGTTGAAGCGCAAGCATCTTATTCCGCCCGAAGTTCAGCGCGCGATTCAAATATTGCTCAACTTGCGATGATCCGCCCGCTTGTTGAGCGCGGAATTGAGCCGCGGATGACGTTGCTACAAGCCGAAAATGCCGCTGCCGTTTCAGCCGCTGAAGCAAGTGCCGCCGCCGCCGCGATATCACGTGCACAAGCCGGTGTTGGTGAGGCGCGTGCGACGCTCTCCCAAGTTCGCCAAGATTGGCAATCACGCGCAGCCACTGAGTTAGCTGCCGCGCAAGCCGAATATTCCGCTCGTGTTCGAACAATGCCCGCGCTTGCTGATCGCGCTGCACGTACAACAATCCGCGCACCGCTTACGGGCCGCATCAACCGCGTCTTGGTTAGCACCGTTGGCGGCATTATCCGCCCGGGCGAACCGGTCGTCGAAATTGTTCCTTCAGATCAATCGCTGCTCATTGAAGCTTTGGTTTCGCCAAAAGATATCGCCTTTGTGAGGATGGCACAGGCATCGCGGGTTGATATCACCGCTTATGATCCCGCCGTATACGGATCGCTCGACGGTAAAGTCGTCTCAATCTCCCCCGATGCCATAATCAATGAACGAACCGGTGAAAGCCATTATACCGTGCGTGTTCGCACCGCTGCCAATGCGCTTAAGGACAAGCAAGGCCGATCACTACCCATCGGCCCGGGGATGGTCGCTAATGTGAAATTGCTCGGCGATAAACGGTCAGTGATGAATTATATTCTCACCCCGATCACGCGGCTTGGCGAAAATGCATTTCGAGAATAGTAGGTGCCGCTTGCCCTTGGCATAAACGTTCCCTAATCGTTCGCGGGTGAATCAACCGATCCAACTTGAACTGCCGTCGTATCTACGCGGGCTAAATGAGCCTCAGAGAGAGGCTGTGTTGGCGACCGAAGGGCCTGTGCTGATGCTTGCGGGCGCTGGCACGGGTAAGACCGCAGCGCTGACCGCAAGGCTTGCGCACATCATTGCGATCCGCAAGGCGTGGCCCTCCGAAATCCTTTGCGTGACATTCACAAACAAAGCCGCGCGCGAAATGAAAGAGCGCGTTGGCCGGATCATTGGCGATGCTGTTGAAGGTATGCCGTGGCTTGGCACATTCCATGCCATAGCCGCAAAGATGTTACGGCGTCATGCTGAACTGGTCGGGCTGCAAAGCAACTTCACAATCCTTGATACCGATGATCAATTGCGCGTGATGAAGCAGCTAATCGTTGCAGCCAACATTGATGATAAACGCTTCACTGCCAAGGCGCTTGGCGGGTTGATTGATGAATGGAAGAATCGCGGGCTGATCCCGTCAGATATTGATGCGGGCGAGAGTGAACGCTTTGCAGCTGGCAAAGGCGGCGAACTTTATGCGCAATATCAGGAGCGATTAAAAAGCCTCAACGCATGCGATTTTGGTGATTTGTTGCTCCATATGTTGACGATCCTCAAGCGCCACCGCGATGTGCTTGAGGGGTATCAAGCGCGCTTCAAATATATCCTTGTTGACGAATATCAGGATACGAATTCGAGCCAATATCTGTGGCTGCGATTGCTTGCGCAAACACGTAAAAATATCTGCTGCGTTGGCGATGATGATCAATCAATCTATTCATGGCGCGGCGCAATCGTTGAAAATATCCTTAAGTTTGAAAAGGACTTTCCGGGCGCAAAGATCGTCCGGCTCGAACAAAATTACCGCTCAACCGCACATATTCTGGCCGCTGCCTCAGGTGTTATTGCGCATAATACGGGCAGATTGGGCAAGCAATTATGGACTGATAGCCAAGGCGGTGAAAAAGTTGATGTCATCGGCGTCTGGGATGGTGCTGAAGAGGCGCGGCGTGTGGGTGATATGATTGAAACATATCAACGCGGCGGCGGCTCACTTGATGGCACGGCAATCCTCGTTCGCGCACAATTTCAAACGCGCGAGTTTGAAGATCGCTTCATTTCAATCGGGATGCCCTACAAAATAATCGGCGGGTTTCGCTTTTACGAGCGTGCTGAAATCCGCGATGCGCTTGCTTATCTTCGCCTTGTCAATCAACCCGCTGATGATCTCGCGTTTGAGCGGATCGTCAACACGCCCAAGCGGGGGCTTGGCGATAAGGCCGTTGCTAAAGTGCAAATATTAGCGCGCTCAAACGGCGTTCCGCTGAGTCACGCGGCAGCGATGATACTCGATAGCGATGAGTTAACGCCGCAAGCGCGCCGTGCGTTGGGCACATTAGTAGCCGATATTGCGAGCTGGCGTGACCGTGCGAGCTTACTGCCGCATGCGGATTTGGCGCGCGCGATCCTTGACGAGTCTGGCTACACCGCGATGCTGCAAGCGGAGAAATCGGTTGAAGCGGCAGGTCGACTTGAGAACCTCACCGAGCTTGCACGTGCGATGGAAGACTATGAGGCGCTTGGTGATTTCCTAGAGCATGTCAGCCTCGTGATGGATAATGAGGCTGCTGCTGACACGCCAAAAGTCACGATCATGACGATCCACGGCGCAAAAGGACTCGAATTTGATCGAACCTTCCTTGTCGGGTGGGAAGAAGGTGTATTCCCCTCGCAGCGCTCACTAGATGAAGGCGGACTTGCCGCGCTCGAAGAAGAGCGGCGTCTTGCCTATGTTGCGATCACGCGCGCGCGGACGCAGTGTAGCATCACTCACGCGGCAAACCGTCGTATTTACGGCCAATGGACGAGCAGCATCCCCTCACGCTTTATCGGCGAATTGCCTGCCGATCATATCGTCAATGAAAGCAGCCTTTCAGGCGGAGCAAGTCTATGGCGCGCAAGTGTGAGCGAATTTGATGATCCATTCGCGCATTTGGGCCGCAGCACCGGTCGCGGACCGGGCTGGCAACGCGCAGCCGCTTCGCCTTACACCACTGCCCCCACACGCATTGTCGAAGCGCGCGGGTCAGCGGTAAGCATTGGCAACAAAGGCCGCAGCGACGTTTCACTAGGTCTGCGCGTTTTTCACACAAAATTCGGTTACGGCCTGATTGCCGAAATCGAAGGCAACAAGCTAGAAATCGATTTTGAAAGTGCCGGCCGCAAACGCGTGGTCGACAGTTTCATCAGCATCCCCGCTTAAAAAACTGCCTTCGCCTCACTTTTCATCATCGCCGCGCGAACCAGAGGGATTTGAGGGCTGCCATAACTCAAAAATTCGTCATGAAACGCCTTCCATGCCTTGCGCCCGCCTTTGTCCGCAACCCAATCATCACGTAGCTTGCGGATCATCAACTTGCCCATCGTATAATTGAGATAGGCCGGATCATAAGTACCGCGTGCGGCTTGCTGGCTGGCATTGCCCTCATCCTGATAACAGTCTTTCAGGAACATTTGCTTCGATTGGGCTTGCGTCATACCGCGCGCGTGCAAACCGATGGCTGAGAGGAAGCGGCAGTTGCGGAGTAATGCGTTCGAAAGCTGACCAATATGCGTCTCTTGATCACCCTTACCAAGCCCGGCATCCCACATCATTTCTTCGCTATAATGCGCCCATCCTTCAGCAAAAGCATAGCTGTAAAACACCCGCCCAAACAGCGATTTGGCGCGGTTGGCATGAAGGAAGTTGAGGAAATGCCCCGGCCATACTTCATGCACCGAGGTGAAGAGCAAATCCTTCTTACCCGGAATATAAGCGTCGCGCGTTTTCTGATCCCATTTGGGGTCTGGTGGCGCGATGTAATAGACTGACGGAAGGCCCTTTTCATAAGGCCCTGGGATATCGATATAGGCTGAATTCTGCCGGTTATACGGCGGCGATTCCTCAACCAGAGCGTCTTCGGTGCCCGGGATCGTGACGATATCATTGTCGATCAGGAATTTCCTAAGTCCCGGCAATTGTGACCGCGCCTCGGCGACCGGCCCGCCTTGCGGTTTGGACAGGTTCATTTTCGCCATACAGTCTTGGATTGTGCCGCCTTTTGCATATTGGTCACACGCAGCCTTCAGTGCGTCTTGGTTGCGCTTAAGGTCAGCCTTGCCCATAGTTTCAAGATCGTCGAGCGATGTCCCGACACCTTCGGTTTTGGAAAGCATCAGAGCAAACTTATCAGCGCCAAGCGCAAAATCGGTCGTTGCGGTTTTCCGGTTTCCCTCAAGCCAAGTGGCAAGCCCGCGCATAGCCGTCGCTGCCCCTGCGGCGGCTTTATCAAATTCGGCCTGTAATGCAGGGTCTTTGACACTCGCGAACGCTGTTTTGGCGTCGCCCGCATAATAATCTGCAAAGCCTGTAAAGCCCGGCACCGCATAATCGATGAAGCTAGCGGGCATCGGCACCGCCACATTGGCTTTAATCTGCGCAGCGGCCGTCGGAATATTTTTGGCGTAAGCGATAAAAGCCTTCATCCGCGTTTCCGCATCAGCATAAGGGCGCGCGATATACACATTGGGATCAAGCCCATTATCAAAATACCATGTGACATTTTTGCGAGGCGCGTCAGCATCCTCAAGCCAGAACAGCTCGCCTTGAGCGGTCGTTATGAGGTTTTGACGCTCAAATTGCTGCGCTTTGGAGAGCGTTGTCGGATCAATCGCTTGGGCATCCTTGATCGCGGTCTTTAGAAAATTGGCTTGCGCGGCCAACCCTTGTGCGCTCCAATCGGGCAGTTTGCCATCAAATTCGTGGCGGCCTTGATACACAGCATAGCTGGGATTGAGTTTGAAATAGCCATCAAGATAGGAAGCCGAATAGCGCGTCCATCCCGCAGACTCGCTGGCCGAAGCTGCCCCGCTGCTCATTTGCTTGCACCCCGAAAGCGCAAGCGCCATTGCCATTGCCATTAGCGAAATTGAGACTTTCTTCACAGCGATCCTCCTAGCCTGAAACTGATTTTTACACGATTCATGTTCGAGGCTGTTGCATGCCACGCGCTTTCCCGCAAAGGATAGCGCGTGACATTCGTTTCAGCAAATTCGCCCTTCGCTTACCGCGATTTCCGATTATATTGGCTTGCGCGGTTTGCCGCCGTCATGGCGACGATGTCGATGATCGTGATCATCGGCTATCAACTCGTCGTTATCGCTATTGATGATTATGGCATGAGCCAGCGCGAAGCGGGGCTTCAGCTGGGCTTGCTCGGGCTTTTTCAGTTCATTCCCTTGTTCATCCTCACCCCCGTTGCAGGTTGGGCTGCTGATCGGTTTGATCGCGGAACCGTGGCACGTATTGCCAATCTGATTGATATGGTGATCATGATCGCGCTCGGAATTGCAACCGCAAATGATTGGCTGACAATCCCCTTATTATTCTGCTTTGCCGCCACGCATGGCATGGCGCGAGTGTTTGTTGGCCCTGCGATGAGCGCAATGGTTTCAAATGTTGTGCCGCCCACGATCCTGCCGCGCGCCATCGCGTTTAACTCAATTGCGTGGCAATCAGCCTCGGTCATCGGCCCGGCAGCAGCGGGCTTCATGTTCGAAGCAAACAATGCCCTGCCCTATTGGTTTTCCGCTGCGATGCTTGGCGTTGCCTGCGTTGCCATAACCTTAATCAATCCAATTGACCAGCAAGTGCGCGATACACAAACGCACCCCGTCCGCCAGATGATCGAAGGACTGAAATATACATGGAATGAGCGGTTTTTGCTAGGCGCAATCACACTTGATCTCTTTGCGGTACTGCTCGGCGGGGCGACCGCGATGTTGCCACTTTACGCACACACGATCTTGGATGTTGGTGCGGACGGATTGGGTTGGTTGCGCGCGGCCCCCGCACTAGGCGCGGCGATCATGGCGCTGTGGTTTGCCTTTCGTCCGCTTCAACACAATGTCGGGATCAAAATGCTCTGGGCGGTCGTTGTCTTTGGGTTTGCGACGATCTGTTTTGGCCTTTCGCGCAACTTTGCACTGTCAGTCGGAGCATTAGCGGTGCTGGGGGCAGCAGATATGCTCTCGGTCTATGTCCGCTCGTCGCTAGTGCAGCTGAATACGCCTGACGCGATGCGAGGGCGTGTCAGTTCAGCCTCAACGCTCGCAATATCGGCGTCCAATGAACTTGGCGAGATGCAATCTGGACTGGCAGCGGCGCTCATCGGCCCAGTTGGTGCAGTTGTATTCGGCGGCATAGGGGCCATCTTCGTTACAGGACTTTGGGCCTATATGTTTCCCGAACTACGCAATGCCCGCACATTTGAGCCTCAATTCAAGGAGTTGAAATCATGAAAGCAAACAGCATCCTCGATACGATTGGAAACTCAGCACATATCCGGATGGGGAAGTTATTCCCTGATGCTGAAGTGTGGATTAAATCCGAACGATCAAACCCCGGCGGTTCAATCAAAGACCGGATAGGCCTTGCGATGATCGAGGAGGCGGAAGCGTCGGGAGCTCTTGCAGCGGGCGGCACAATCATTGAGCCAACGAGCGGCAATACTGGCATCGGCCTTGCGATGGTGGCGGCCGTAAAAGGCTACAAACTCATTCTCGTCATGCCTGAAAGCATGTCACTTGAACGCCGCCGCCTGATGCTTGCTTACGGCGCTAGCTTTGACCTGACCCCGCGTGAAAAAGGCATGAAGGGGGCCATCGAACGCGCTATCGAACTTGTTGCGCAAACGCCGGGCGCGTGGATGCCGCAGCAGTTCGAAAACCCCGCTAACATTGATGTTCATGTCCGCACGACGGGGCCTGAAATCCTCACTGATTTTGCTGATACACCAATAGATGTGTTGATCACGGGGGTTGGCACTGGAGGACATATCACGGGATGCGCGCAGTTTCTGAAAGGCCATTGGCCAAATTTGAAGGTTTATGCAGTTGAACCAACTCTTTCCCCCGTGATAAGCGGTGGCCAGCCTGGGCCTCACGCCATTCAAGGGATCGGAGCTGGGTTCATTCCTGCAAACCTTCACACACAATTGCTAGACGGCGTTATTCAGGTTGACCCTGCTGACGCTAAAGCGATGGCAAAGCGCGCGGCGACTGAGGAAGGGATGCTCGTTGGCATTTCATCAGGCGCAACGCTCGCTGCAATCGCACAGAAACTTCCCAGCCTGCCCAAGGGCACGCGGATCATGGGCTTCAATTATGACACCGGTGAGCGTTATCTTTCGGTGCCCGATTTCTTACCCGAAGCCTGATCTGTTGCGATGAAGCGTTGGTTCAATGAGGTTGCTATCGCGGCGCTTCTGCTCGCTGTGGCCGCGCTGTTTTTGACCATCCCAACGAACCACGGTGACAATTCGACCATCCAAACTGCGATAATCGCGCCGCCCGATAAAACGCCTGAAGTCAACGCAGTCATTCTCAAAAAAGTGCCGTTGGAAACGGCAAAAAAGATCAATGCGGCCATACCGTTTACGCAAGCGCGCGTACCAGCAGCCGCGCCTTTCATTATGCAAGGATCATCACTTGATACCCAACGCGCAGTTGATTGCCTTACCTCGGCGATATATTATGAAGCGGGGAGTGAGGCATTAGTAGGTCAAAAAGCCGTCGCCCAAGTGATCCTCAACCGCGTTCGCCATCCCGCCTATCCCAAAACGGTGTGCGGCGTCGTTTATCAAGGGCAAGAGCGATCGACTGGTTGCCAATTTAGCTTCACCTGCGATGGATCAATGGCGCGCGTGCCTGCACCTGCCAGCTGGCAACGGCTGCGAGGCGTGGCGCAGTCAATGCTGAGCGGAAGCGTCTATGCGCCAGTTGGTTGGGCGACGCATTATCATACTGATTGGGTCGTCCCGGTATGGAGCGCGAAGCTCGATAAAATTCGTGCCGAGGCAACGCACTTGTTCTTCAGATGGACTGGGTTTTGGGGCACGCCCGCTGCTTTTCGCGGGCGTTATGGTGGCGGTGAACCCAATATTCCGAGGCTCGCGCGGCTTTCATCTGCGCATAATGGTGCGGTTGGCGGCCTTGAAACGCTCAACCTCGCTACCGGCAGCTCAACTCTGCAAGTAGCTGAATCGAGCAATAAGGTGTTAGTCGAAGGTTCTAATGGTGAATTCATCCTGTCGGTTGATCGCGGCGTCATTCCTGCATTTCTGCCAATCCTAGCCGCGCGGACATGCGGTGACCGCGATTATTGCAAATTATTCATCTGGACAAATACCGCCAAAATGCCTGCTGGCTTTCCTGTCGATCAAGCGCAGCTTTCGACTGCGGCATTTAGTTTTTTGCGTAATCGATCACAAAGTTTCGAGAAATCGCTTTGGAATTGTGCTCAGTTTCCGAGCATTGATCGCAAGCAATGTATCAGACGTCGCGTTGTGATTGAAGGCAAAGTTGAGGAATTGATTCCGGCTGAGCCTGAAACTGTCGACGAACCAACAAAGCTGGGCACGGTCACAATCCGCAATTCTGAACCATCATCGACATCGGAAACAAGCGCGCGGCGACGGCCAGGCACTTAACCTTACAGACACGACAAGAACAAAGGGTTATAATGGTTATCCATCCTAACACACCTATCCTGATTGGCGTTGGCCAAATCGTCGATCATTGGGACGACTCGGATGCGTCAATCGCGCCAAGCCCTGCTTCGCTTATCACGTCGTCTGCGATAAAGGCTCTGGCAGATACTGGCGCGGTGGATGATGTTGCCGTCGCAATTGACCGGATCATCATTGTTCGAACGATGCTCGACTCAGTCCCTGGCGCGCCGCAACCGTTTGGCAAGTGCGCGAATCCTCCTGCGACACTTGCTGCCGCGCTTGGTCTTTCGCCAAGTCAAATGATCTATTCAGTCGTCGGCGGTGATCAGCCGCAGACGCTCGTCAATGAAAGTGCTGTGGCGATCTTTAATGGCGAGGCTGATACCATATTGCTGGCAGGTGCTGAGGCGACCGCTGCGATGAAACTTGCTCTGAAAAAGGGCATCACACTTGATTGGTCAGCCAGTGCAGCGGGTGACTGCGAAGACCGCGGCTATGGCGCGCGCTTGCTTTCGACCTATGAAATCAAAAATGGCCTAGGCGCGCCAACGCAAACCTACCCTGCATTCGAACATGCGTTGCGCGGGCGACTTGGGAATAGCCGCGCTGGACATAATGCCTTGATGGCAGAATTATGGGCTAGTTTCTCAAGCGTCGCCGCGAAAAGCCCTTACGCACAGTTCCCCCAGCTTAGATCAGCTGACTTCTTGGCGTCACCATCGTCTGAGAATTATCCCGTCGCTGATCCCTATCTCAAATGGCATGTGGCGCAGGATGCGGTCAATCAAGGTGCTGCTGTGATTTTGACTTCGGTACGCCGTGCTGCAGAACTTGGGGTTGATCCGGCAAAATGGATTTATCTGCATGGCTATGCACAAGCAGCTGATTTGTTACCCACCGAACGTGCCGACCTCTCACGGTCGCTCGCTATCGAATTGACGCTCAAACAGGCGCTGGCAAACGCGGGAAAATCGACGAGTGAGATAGGCTATTTCGATCTTTACAGTTGCTTCCCCTGCGCCGTTTTGCTCGCAGCCGAAGCTATTGGCCTTGATTGGCGCGCGGTGCCCGCGACCGTGACGGGCGGGCTGCCTTTCTTTGGCGGCGCGGGCAATAATTATTCGATGCACGCCATTGCGACGATGGTTGAGCTGTTGCGCGCTTCGCCGGATCAGTTCGGCCTCGTGCTTGCCAACGGAGGGTTTCTCTCAAAGGAAGCCGTTGGCATCTATTCGGCACGTCCTAAGGAAGTTTGGGTGCCGCAATCAAGCGCTGCTATTCAGAGCGCGATTGCTGCACAGCCATCGCCAACATTGCTGAACGAATCAACTGAGGCGATCATTAAAACATACTCAATCATCGCCAAAAAAGGCGCGCCTGATCGGGGCTATGTCATTGGTGAGAACGACGATGGCCGCATTTTGGCGCGGGTGCAGAGTGATGAATTGGCGGCGCTCCAAACGCAAGACCCACTGGGCCGTAGCGTCAAATTTGTTCTCGAAGACGGCATCAACTTCACTCAGCTGAGGTGAGGAAAATCACTGCATTTCTGATGTGAATCAGCTATCATTTGGCCAATCTTGAAAGGATTTCTTATGGCCGACGCTTATATCATCGATGCTGTTCGCACCCCGCGCGGGATTGGCAAGCCCGGCAAAGGCGCGCTTTCGCATCTTCACCCGCAGCACCTGGCGGCAACGGTGCTGAAAGCTCTCAAAGATCGTAATAACCTCAACACGGCTGACGTTGACGATATCATTTGGTCAACAAGCACGCAAAAGGGGAAGCAAGGCGGCGATTTGGGGCGGATGGCGGCGCTTGATGCTGGCTATGATATTAGGGCTTCGGGGATGACGCTTGACCGTTTCTGTGGTGGCGGGATCACGTCAGTTAACCTTGCGGCAGCTCAGATCATGTCGGGCATGGAAGATGTTGTGATCGCGGGGGGCACTGAGATGATGTCTTACACCGCGTCGATGATGGCTGACGAAATGGCTGCTGGGATCAAGCCAATGGGCATGGGATCAGGCAATCGCCATCTTCAGGACATTCATCCGCAATCGCATCAGGGTGTCTGCGGCGATGCCATTGCTGCGATGGAGGGGATCACGCGCGAAGCCGTTGATGCGCTCGGTCTTGAAAGCCAGCGCCGCGCTGAGATTGCGATTAACGAAGGCCGTTTTGCCAAGAGCCTTGTGCCGGTTCTCAACGAAGATGGCAGCGTTGCGCTTGATCATGAAGAATTTCCCCGCCCGCAAACCACCGCTGAGGGGCTAGCCGCGCTCAAGGCTTCGTTCGACGGCATTGCTGATTATTCGATCCAGCCTGATGGGCAAACGTTCCGCGAAGCGATTACAAAGAAGTATCCTGACCTTGTTTTCACAGGCGTGCATCATGCCGGAAATAGCTCAGGCGTGGTTGACGGTGCGGCGGCCATCTTGCTGTGCTCAAAAGATTATGCTGATAAGAACAACCTAAAACCTCGCGGACGGATCGTCGCCACTGCAAACGTCGGCGATTGTCCCACATTGATGCTCAACGCGCCAGTACCCGCTGCGCGGAAGGTTCTGGCGAAAGCTGGTCTTACCGTTGATGACATCGATTTATGGGAGATCAACGAAGCTTTTGCCGTGGTCGCAGAGAAATTCCAGCGGGATCTCAAGCTTGATCGGAGCAAAGTGAACGTGAACGGCGGGGCGTGCGCGCTCGGCCATCCGATTGGCGCGACGGGTTCAATCCTGATCGGCACGATTTTGGACGAACTCGAACGCACCAACGGCCGCTACGGGCTCGTCACAATGTGCGCAGCAGGCGGGATGGCACCCGCGATCATTATCGAGCGCATCTAGAGCGTGATGAGGATTAGTTGAATCGTTCCCCTGCGGAGGCAGGGGTCCAGACCTTAACAAAGACTCTTTTTGTCTGGGACTGGACCCCTGCCTC
>JAYUAU010000138.1:0-15068 GCA_043741135.1 Sphingomonadales bacterium
GAGTCTTTGTTAAGGTCTGGACCCCTGCCTTGGGTCCCATCAAAGTATTACTTTGATGGGTGCCCTCCGCAGGGGAACGATTCAACTAATCCTCATCCCAATCTAAAGTCATCCTACTTAACGCCCGACTTTCCCTCTCCCCTCTCCAGCAATGGGGAGGGGTTTTTGTTGAGGAACCACGCATGATACCCTTCATCTATCAACGCGGCGAAACGATTTCGCTCGCGCTCGACGCTGTGTCGGGCGATCCGCTCAGTGTGAGTGCGATTAGCGCGCAGCTCAAGGCTGTGCCCGCTGGTCGAACAACGATTGCGGCAAATACGCCAATGGCAGCGAGCTTCAGCGTGACGCCGCGCGAACTACAAGGCGATGTGCCTGCCGGATGGACGCTAACAATCGACGCCGTAACGTCTGCGTCTCTCGTTGCCGGCGCTTATCTTGCCGATGCACGGCTGGTTGTGGCGGGCGGCGTGATCGTGACTGAACCCGTTTCGCTCCGGCTCCGCGATAGTGTGACATCATGATCGAGCTTCGCTGGCGAAGGCCAGCCGCAGCGCTGATCACGCAGTGGCGTGGGCCGGCGGGAATGCAGGCGGTATCAGCGCTCGATCCGCTTGAAATGCCGCTCGCGGTGCTGATTGGCCCGCCGGGGAGCAGTGGCGCTACGGGGCCGATTGGGCCGCGAGGGCTTCCGGGCGATATTGGATTGATCGGCCCACAAGGCGCAACAGGGCCAGTCGGGCTGGCGGGACCACAAGGTGCAACTGGCATTGATGGCACACCGGGTGCGCAAGGGGCAATTGGGCCAGCGGGTGCTGTTGGGCCACGAGGGCTAACCGGGCTTGCGGGCTCGCCAGGTGCGCAAGGTGCGCAAGGGACTATTGGCGCTACCGGCGGCGCAGGGCCACAGGGGGCTTCGGGATTGGCAGGGGCAGCCGGATCAATCGGGCCAGTGGGGCCAGTGGGACCAACAGGCTTGACCGGCTTAACAGGATCAACAGGATCAACAGGATCAACGGGGCCAGCGGGGCCAATCGGCCAGACTGGCTCAACGGGTGTGACTGGCCCGCAAGGTACCATCGGAGCCACCGGCGCGGCAGGGGCGCAAGGGCCAATTGGCTTAACCGGTGCAACCGGCTTAACTGGCGCGCAAGGGGCCATCGGTGCGGCTGGCACGATGGGGCCGCAAGGCAATGTCGGCGCGCAGGGGCCACAAGGGCTTCAGGGCTTGCAAGGTGTTCAAGGCCTCCAAGGCCTTGCCGGGCCGCCGCCGCTTTCGGGCACGGCCATCATCACATTGCCCGCCGCTGGTGGCACGTTTGAACAAAGCCAGATTGTGGTCGCAAACGGCGTTATTCCGTCGCACCGCATTTTCCTCAGCTTAGCGACTGGCGGCGATGATGATGAAAATGTCGCCGAAATGATAGATTTGCTGAGCCTTGCGGGCGTTGCTGGCGTCAATTTGATCACCGTCACACTCACTTTTTCCGCGCCCATGAGCGGGCCAATCATCCTCAACTGGAGTGCATTTTAATGGCTAAAATTTCACGAGACATAAATGTCGGAACGTTGCATCCGCGCGAAACGATTTACCAAATTGGCACGCTAGGTGCGCTTAACTCTGAGATCATAACCGGCGCTGACGGAGCGGCGAGTGTCTCACTTGATCTGCGCGGCACCTTTGTTGCCTCGGTTGAAGTCGCGGGGAGCATTGACGCAGTTAATTGGACGATGATCCCGCTGCGCCAGCTCAACGCATCCTCAACGACCAATTTCACGGTCACGTCAGCGTCAAATGCAGGCTTTTGGGTGGGCCGTTGTGCGCCGTTCCGCATGATCCGTGCTCGCGTGATTTCCTACTCGTCGGGCGCGGTAACAACCACGCTCGCCGCCGATATAGCGCCGCTTGATGATAGTTTGATTGGCATGATCACGCCGAACATCGTGACAGCAACCGCAGCGGCGGGCGTCGCGCTAACGCTCACATTGCCCGCGCCGCCTGCGGGGCTACGCCAATTGCTTACCTATTTGGCAATCAATCGCTTTGCAACAACAGCGTTGGTTGCCAGTGCAACGCCGACCATCGTGACCACAACCAACCTACCAGGCCTCCCCGCGATCACACTCCCCACCGATGCGGCAGCGCAAGGGACAATCTCGCCGTGGCGTGAGGATTTCGGCTTTCCCATCGCTGCATCATCGCAGGCGAGCGCGGTCACGATCAACTGTCCCGCTGTGCCCGGTGCCATCTGGCGCGCGACGAGCGGCTACACCCTCGGGGCTTAATCCCCTTCCTAACCCAAGGATTTCCCCATGTTGATTGATCCCTTGATCATCGGCGCAGACGGCGTTGATGAAGCGAAAACCTATTTGCGTATCGAAAGTGATGAGGAAGACGGAACCATTGCCGCTTTGCTCGCCGCCGCCGTTCGCCACTGCGAAGGCTTTACGGGGCAAATCCAAATCGCGCGCGGTGTGGTTGAACGGTTTCCATCGTCGCCCGCGTGGCAGCGATTGAGCGCGACCCCCGTGCTATCAATCACGGGCGTTACGGGGATCCCCTCTGAAGGGGCGAGCTTCGCGCTTCCCGTGGGCGCCTACGCGCTTGATATTGACGGTAGCGGCGATGGCTGGGTGCGGATTACGCAAGCTGGTGCCGCTGGCCGCGTTGATGTGGCTTATACTGCGGGCGCGGCGCTGACATGGGGAGCGATCTCTGATCCACTTCGCCACGGCATATTGCGGCTGACCGCACATCTTCATGCTAATCGTGACGGCGCTGATGATGCGGGGCCGCCCGCAGCGGTTGCTGCACTGTGGCGGCCTTGGCGGCGGATGCATCTGTCATGAGCGCTGAATTTGCCGGGGGATTGCGTGAGCGCGTCACCATCGAACGGCGTGAAAGCACGCGCGATTTGAAAGCGGGAGCCACGGGCCGCTATCTTTATGAAGGTGCAGCGTGGGCTTCGGTCGTGCCCTTGGTGCCCGCCTCGCTTACTGCCGCTGATACGCTGAGTGCTTTGCCGCGCTGGCGCGTTACGATGCGCAAGCGTGAAGGGATTACGCAATCGACACGTCTTGTTTGGCGCGGGCGGTTTCTTGGCGTGCGCGGCGTTGAATGTGATCCGCGCACGCCTGGTTTCATGATCCTCACCACTGATGAAGTGCGCTGATCATGGCGATTTTTGACCGCCTTTTGGCAAGATCAGCTGAGCTGACGCGGACGCGCGTTGCGAAAGTGAGCGATCAATTGACCAAGGTTGAGCTGCCTCGCGGCATCACTATCGAGCGGATCGACAGTGGCATTCGTTTAAGCGGCAAGCGCCTGCGTCGCCGCATCGTTGATGATGTTCGGCTGCGCTCATTTGCCGATTTGGTAAAGGGAGTTTTACGATGAACGGCGTAGAAGCGGTGCAGACAGCATTAGTGGCAGCGCTTTCGAACGCGCCGGGGATATCGGGTATCGTCAGCGGGGTCTTCGACGGCCCACCGCCGCGCGCGACCTTTCCTTATATCGTGATTGGTGACGGCGTGGTGACTGACTGGAGCACCAAAACCCAAATCGGTCGTGAACTTCGGCTTGCGATAACCATATGGGATGATGGTGAAGTGCCTGCGCGGCTCCACGGACTTGTCGCTGCGGTTGAAACTGCGGTGGCCACCCTCCCGCGTGATTTACCGAACTGGCGCATCGCGAGCCTCGTTTTTCTGCGCTCGCTCATCGTCCGTGATGCAAGCGGCCCGTGGGCAGGCCTCGTCGAATATCGGGTGCGAATTCTTCAAAACTAAGGAGTAAGAACATGGCAGCAGAAAAAGGAAGTGCCTTCCTGTTAAAGGTTGGCGATGGCAGCGTGACGCCCGTTTATACAACGCTCGCTGGCTTGCGCACAACGCAACTGAGCATCAACGGCGAAAGCGTCGTGATCACCAACAAAGGATCAGGCGGGTGGCGCGAATTGCTATCAGGTGCTGGCGTTCGCTCGGTTTCAGCATCGGGCGCGGGGGTGTTTACCGGCTCAGTAAGCGAGGCACGGATTAAGCAAAGTGCACTGAGCGGGGTGCTCGATGATTATGAATTGAGCTTTGAAAGTGGTGAGCGGTTGCGCGGCAAATTCCTCGTCGCGCGGCTTGATTATGCGGGCGATTTCAATGGTGAGCGCAGTTATACGCTGAGCCTCGAAAGCTCAGGCGTGGTTGTGTCGCTATGACCGCGAATCCAGCACGCGGTGAGGCTGAGCTATTGGGCTATGTCCTCCGCCCCAGCTTCACCGCGCTCGTCGCTTCCGAAAGCGAAATCGGGCCGCTATTTGGCCTTGTCGAGCGCGCGGCGGCGGGGGGCTTGTCGCTCTCTGACATGGTTGCTTTGTTCTGGCACTGTATCGCAGAACGACCTGAGACGCTCACCCGCGATCAATTTGGTGACGGCGTGGTGGCGGGTGGCCTCGCCGCCGCTACCCCCGCGCTCAAGGTGTTGCTGAGCCAGATTTTGCAGGGGCGGTGATGAACTGCCTTGCAAACCAGCGCCGTCGATGCCATGTCCCTCACAAGAGGCGTAGCATCTTGTTTAGCCAAGGTTAACGAACCTAGTGTTAAACGGCCATATGGAGGTGTAAAATGGTTGTAATTCGTGAAGGTTGGGGCGGGCTATCATAGCCATTGCCAAATCATATTTTTAATTGTTAGAACGGCTCCCATGAATGAAGTGGGGGCCGTTTTTGTAACTGGGGCAATCGCCGCTGTAATTGCGATATGGGGTGTATTGTCCCAACGCGCGATTGCCCGTCGTCAAGCAACATTAGACCATATCTCTCACCTTGAATCAGACCGCGATATTATTGAAGCGCGTAAAATATTTGTCGAACTCTCGAAAAAACCAGGCGGCTTAGCGGTCTGGGCCGATTCAAACAAAGAACAAACAACCGAGGCGCTAGCAATAGGACGAATCCTAAACAGCTATGAACTTATTTCAATCGGTATTCAGCGCGGCATTATAGATTTTGAACTATTCAAGCGCTGGCATCGGTCTTCGGCTATAAAATATTGGGAAAGAGGTGCTCCCTTTGTGATGAGCATTCGCAATCGCCTAAGCAATGATATGTTTTTCCACGAATATGAGGAAATGGTGGGTTGGTTAAAGGCTGACAAGCGCCCTCCTCGGCGGCGGCTCGGCCTCTTTTTCTTTTAAGCCCCTATCCCCCTCCCTCACCGATCAAGGACTTTTCATGATAATTTACTTTAGCCAAGCTGCTTTGCAGCTTGCGGGGCTGTGCGCCGCTTTGCTCGGCTGGCGGCCCGATGAGTTTTGGCGCTGCACGCCTGCTGAACTTTCGGGAATATTGAGCGCACTGGCTCCCCAATCCGAAGCCAGCGGAGATGCGGCGTTAATCACCCAAATGATGGAGCAATTTCCCGATGGATGAGGAAATCGAACGGCTCACTGTCTCAGTGCGTGCCGATACGCAGGGCTTTGCGCGCGATGTAGCGCAAATGCGCGGGGTGCTTGATGGCCCGCTGGGTGCTGGGATTGAGCGCGCGGGAATCTTGCTTGAAAACAGCCTCTCAAAAGCAATCCGCACCGGCAAATTGGGCTTTGAGGATTTGAAAAGCGTTGCACTTTCAGTGCTCGCTGAAATTGCGAGTGCGGCGATCCGGTCTGGCCTCAATGAAGCACTTGGCGGCAGTGGCAGCGAAGGCGGAGGTAGCAGCGGCGGGGGCGGTGGCAATGGCCTGATCAATGCAGGCGTCCAGCTGCTCGGCGCATTACTCGGTGCGCCGGGCCGCGCAACCGGAGGGCCAGTCTCACCGGGCCGCGCTTACCTTGTTGGTGAACGTGGGCCAGAACTGTTCGTTCCCACATCAAGCGGGTCAATTGCAGCCAATAGCAACGGTGGCGGCGGCAGAGACGTTCGCGTTTCAATTGCGGTCAATGCGCCAGCAGGCTCAGCCCCCGAAGCGCTTTCGCGGTCAAGTCGCCAAATTGCCCGTGCGGTGCGTGCCGCTTTGTCTGAGAGGGACTGACATGGCTTACTGGCTCGCGAACAAGGATGGAAACCAGCAAAAGAACGTCATTAAACGATTTGATCCACGGTTTTGGAGCGTTAATTTTCCGCGTCCGATGATGGCCGCGCTCACCACAACAGCACCTGACGGCCTTCGCGTTGATGCGGTATTCTACAAGGGCAATGATCTTGCGGGGCTGATTTGGGAGGCGGTCGATAGCTTCGATCATCCTTTGCTCGCCTATGAAACCTCGCGCGATTTTCGCGGGTGCCGGTTGAGCTTTGATTGGCAGTCAAGCGGGATTGCTGCGCTTGAAGCGGTCAACGGCCCAACGCTCACGATTGAAGGGCGCGACGCGAGCGGCCTCCTGCGCAGTTGGTATGTGCGGCTTGCCAACTATTCCAACGGCAACCGGATCAGCCTCGATTTTGGCGCGCTTGATGGCGGGTTTTTGTTGCCACAAGAAGCTGATCCCGTTTTCGCGGGCGATATTGATCGGATGTTTATCTCGATCATTCCCCTCGGCTATAGTGCGAACGGCGGCGTATTTGCGGTGCCAATCGAGGCTTCGCTTAGCCTCACCAATATCGTCTGCGATGGCCCGGGGTCAGTGCTCTCAATCGGGGACGCGATGATCCCGCCGCATGATCTGGCAATCGCGACGGGCTATGATGATCATTATAATCTCGCGCCTGCGCGGTTGCTCCGCAATATTCTAGCGCTTGGCTATCGCGGGACGATCAACCATTATGTTGGGATGAGCCATTATTTCCGGCTCGAAAGCGCGAGTGGCGGGCTTTATGTGAGTTTGGCAGGCGGCGCGCTTAACGTCGCTTGTGCGGCGTGGCATGCCGATTTTGCCGCGCGGGCGAAAGCGCTTGATTATGATCTGATCATTTCGCTGTCTTACGAATTGTTTGATGAACATTGCTGGAATGATTGGAAGCAGCGCGCGTTCAACGGTGATCCCGCGCTAACCGGCTATACCCCGCCTTCGGCCTTGCTCTCCCCTGCTAACCCCAATGCTATGGCCTATCTGCAAGCGGTGGCGCGGGCGTTCATGTTCATTGTTGCGTCGGCGGGACAAGCGCCACGCTTCCAAGTCGGCGAGCCGTGGTGGTGGATTATGGCTGATGGACGGATTTGCATTTATGATGCCGCCGCCAAGGCGGCACTTGGTGGATCGCCGATTGAAATTCCATCAATCCGCGCGCCGCTGACACCCGCACAAACCGCATTGCTTGACGCTGCAGGCGTGCTTCTCGCGAGTTCAACCGCAGCACTCATGGCAGCGGTTAAGCTTGACCAACCCAATTGCGAAACGCTGCTCCTTGTCTATCTCCCAACGGTACTTGATGAAGCAGCACCCGAGGCAAAGCGCGCCAATGTGCCGCTTGGCTGGGCGTCGCCAGCTTTCGATGTGCTTCAGCTTGAAGATTATGATTGGGTGACGACGGGGAATAGCGGCGCAACGGTGCGCGGGCTTGCGGTGGCAACGCAGCGGCTTGGTTATCCGGTTGCTGAGCAGCACTACTTTGCGGGCTTTGTGCTCGCCCCAAATGATCGGTTGCAGTGGCGTTTGATTGAGGCAGCGGCGCTGGCGTCGCGCAAACGCGGTGTCGCGAAAACGTTCATCTGGGCGCTTCCCCAAGTGCTGCGCGATGGTTTCACATATTTTGATCAAGGAGAGAGCGTTGTGGACGCCTTTGATGATGTCGATTTTCCTCTCGCACTTGGCAGCGGGGCAAGCGTTGCGCCGGGCTTTTCAACCGCAATCGTGACAACCGCATCAGGGCATGAGCAGCGCAACGCCGATTGGGCGAGCGCACGATTGCGCTTTGATGCAGGGCCGGGGGTTCGTTCCGAAGCTGACTTGCAAAGCCTGATCGCCTTTTTTCGGGCGCGGCGCGGTGCTGCCAAGGCGTTTCGGTTCCGTGATCCTTATGATCATAGTTCGCGTGCGATGACGGGGACGCCGTTGCCGACTGATCAGTTGATTGGCGTGGGGGACGGTATCCAAACGCGGTTCGCGCTGATCAAATCATATGGGATTGGAGATGACGGGGAGGCGCGGCGGATCACGCGCCCCGTTGCTGGCTCAATCCTTGTCTCGGTTGACGGTGTCACGGTGAGTGGATGGAGCCTTGCCCCTTTAGGCATGATCAGTTTCGCGGTGCCGCCGCCGGTCGGCAAACTAGTGCGCGCTGGATTTGCTTTCGATGTGCCCGTTCGGTTTGAAGCCGATAGCCTTCAGGTTGATAGCGCAAGCTTTTTGGCGGGCGAAGCGGCCTCAGTGCCACTGATTGAAGTCCGCGAGGATGGCGGCGATGAATGAATGGTATCAGCAACCCTTAACGACGCTAGCGTTCCTCTGGCGGCTTGAACGGCGTGACGGCGTGACGATTGGTTTTACCAGTCATGATCAAGATCTGACGCGCGGTGATCTGATTTACCACGCAACGCCAGGGTTAGTCCCGTCGGCGATTGAACGCAGTGACGGGCTTGACGCGGATACGATTGAATTGGCGGGCGCACTGACGAGTGATGCTTTGCGGTCTGAGGATCTACTCAGCGGACGCTGGGACGGGGCTTCGCTGTGGGTCAGCGCGGTTGATTGGCTTGATAAGGCGGCGATCCCCGTTCTGCTGGTGCGCGGTGAGTTGGGAAGTGTTGACGTCAAAGACAATGCCTTCAGCGCTGAACTGCGCGGGATCAGCAGCGTTCTTGATATACCCGTTGTTGAAGAAACCTCCCCCGCGTGCCGCGCTTCACTGGGCGATAAGAAATGTCAGATTGATCTGACGCCTCTGCAAAAAGTCGCGCGCGTTACGCCTCAAAATGGCGGTGTATTGATTAGCGGCGGTGGCGTGATTGCTGATGGTATTTATGCCTTTGGCAATTTGCGCTGGGTCGACGGCGCAAATGCTGGAATGACGAGCCGGATCGTCGGTAATGTCGGCGCTTCGCTTCAGCTGCGTGAGCCACCCGCCTTTCCCGTCTTGCCCAATATGCGTGTGCTTTTGACGCAAGGTTGCGACCGCCGCTTCACGACTTGCGTCAACCGTTTTGCCAATGCTGCCAATTTCAGAGGAGAACCCCATGTCCCCGGCAATGATTTGCTCACCCGCTACGCCAGTTGAGAGTGCGCGGAGCCTCATCGGAACTAAGTTTCGCCTCCACGGACATGATGCCGTTAACGGCGTTGATTGTGTCGGGCTGATCGCCATCGTCTTTGATTGGCAAGCCAAGGCTCCTGCTGGATATGCCTTGCGCGGTGACCGTGTTGAGGCCTGGATTGATTTGCTTGATGGCCTCGCAACGCGGCGCATCGGCGCATTGTGCGAAGGCGATATCCTCCTTTTGCAAGCAGGGCCGATGCAGTTTCACTTAGGCGTGTGGAGCGGTTCAGGGTTGATCCATGCTGATGCCTCTGTGCGTCGCGTCGTTGAAACGCCCGGCCCGCTGCGGTGGCCGTTGATAGCATCATGGTTCAAAAGTCAGGAAAGCTAGCATGGCAACTCTCGTTTTTGCAGCGATTGGTCGGCAGATTGGCGCTGGTATTGGCCAAGCGATTGGTGCGATCATTGGCAATCAGATTGACCAAAGGTTGCTCGCGCCAAAGAACCGCGAAGGGCCTCGGCTTGGCGATTTTTCGGTGCAATCATCAGCTTACGGCGCGCCCATTCCCAAATTATTCGGCGCGGTTCGCGTCGCAGGGTCAGTTATCTGGGCAACTGATCTAGTTGAAACGCGCAGTGTGCAATCAAATGGCAAGGGGAAGCCCAAGACCAACATCTACAGCTATAGCGCCTCATTTGCGGTGATCCTCTCAGCACGCCGCGTTGCGCGGATTGGCCGAATTTGGGCGGACGGCAATTTGTTGCGCGGCGCAGAGGGCGATTTCAAGACCCAAACTGGCTTTACGCTTTATCATGGCAGTGACGATCAAGGCATTGATCCCGTCATCGCGGCGCATGAGGGCATCGCCAATACCAGCGCCTATCGTGGCACCGCTTATGCTGTTTTTGAGAATTTTCAGCTTGGCGATTTTGGTAACCGTATCCCCTCGCTCAGTTTTGAAGTCTTTGCGGATGAAGCGCCAGTCTCGGTCGGTCAGATCATTGCGGAACTGTCGAGCGGAACCACTGAGCAAGCCGCACCAACGCTGATTGATGGCTTCGCCGCGAGCGGTGATAGCGTGAGGGCAATTGCTGAAACGCTGTCTGGCGCGGTGCCACTTTCGTTCGTTGATGATGGTCAGAAATTGGTTGTGAGCGAAGGGGGGGCGCCGCCTCTTGCCATCGAACCGCAAAAGCTCGGCGCTGAGGCACGCGCACGCACGTCGCCGCGTATTTCGATTGAGCGCGGGTCTATCTTTGCGATTCCCGAAACGCTCTCAATTGGTTATTATGATGCAGCGCGCGATTATCAGCCAGGGTTGCAATCGGCGCGACGTGACGGCGGCGCGCGACACGGCGCTCGTTTCGATCTGCCTGCAACAATTTCAGCAAGCACCGCAAAGCAGCTCGCTGAGAGCCGCTTGACCGATCTTTGGGCACAGCGCCTGCGCGCGCGGATTCGTTTGCCATGGCTCCATCTTGGGCTTCGCGCAGGTGATTATGTCACGCTACCCGGCATGGCAGAGGTTTGGCGAATCGCTTCGCTGGTGTTTGAGCGCATGGTGCTCGAACTTGAACTTGTGCCCGTGAGCGGGGCGATGCCGACTATCGGCGCTGACCCAGGGCGGTCACTTTCGCAAAGCGATGAAGCGCACGGCCCAACGCGGATTGAGCTGATCGATCTGCCCGCGCTGACTGAGAGTGCGCCGCGCGAAACGATGCTTGCGGTTGCAGCCGCAGGCGCGTTGCCGGGATGGCGGCGCGCGGCCTTGCTGGTGAGCAATGATGGTGGGCAGACGTGGGAGGATGGCGGGCAAACCGCCGCTCCCGCTATTATTGGCCAAACACTGGGTGCGCTTGGCAGCGCGTGTGCGGGCTTGTTTGATCAGCAGAACTTCGTTGATGTCCAACTGCTCAATGCATCAATGCAATTATCTGATGCTGAAAACATGCGGCTGTTGGCCGGCGCAAACCGAGCAATCATTGGCAAAGAAATCATCCAATTCGGGCAGGCTGAACCACGCGGTGACGACGTCTGGCGATTATCGAACTTGCTACGCGGCAGGCGCGGCACTGAAGGCGCAATTGCAGGGCACGGGGTTGGTGATCGGTTCGTGCTGCTTGAAACCGAAAGCCTAGCATTGCTCGATCCTCGATTCGCGATGCCGGGTGTCAGCGTGATGGCGGTTGGGATTGCTGATGATGTATCTCCACCTATTGCCAGTACATCGCCAATTGGCGGGGCGTTAACCCCGCTTTCGCCCGTCCATCCGCGCGTATCGCGCGACAATAGCGGTGATATAGTGATTAGCTGGATTAGGCGAAGTCGTGAGGGATGGGCATGGCGAGACGGCGTTGATGCGCCGGTTGGCGAAGAAAGTGAAGCCTACCGGATCGAGCTCATCCCGCAAGGCGAATCAGCACGGTTTTTCACTGAGCTTGTGCCTCGCTTCGTCTATTTGGCCGCAGATCGCGCCGCCGATCAGCTCGCGGGTGCGACGATTACGACTGTCACTATCAATCAAATTGGCCAGCATAGTGTCTCTGCGCCGCTCAGCGTTACCATCACTCTCTAAAACCAAGGAATGATCGATGAATGAAAGCACCAACCGTTTCGGCTTGCCCTTCTTAGCGGCGGCACAAGCGCAAAAAGAGGTTACGCATAACGAAGCGATTGCGCTCATTGATTTGCTCGTCAATCCGGTTGTCCAATCAATCGCGCAAGTCAACATTCCCCTTGCGCCACTGCCGGGACAATCATGGATTGTTGGCGCTGGAGCGACGGGCGCATGGGCCGGAAATCTCAATAAAATAGCGGGTTGGACGCTCAGCGGCTGGCGTTTCGTCACGCCAGTCGAGGGGATGAGCTTGTGGAGCCTATCCGATGCGGCAACAGTTCAGTTCAATGGAACGGCATGGGCGATTGCCACGCTATCAGGCCAGCAAGTTTCAATTGGAGGGAATAAGGTTCTGGGTGTGCGGCTTAGCGCAATTGCTGCCCCCGCGGGCGGCGCGATCATTGATGCCGAAGCACGCAGCGCGATTGGTTCGATTCTCACTATGCTTCGAACCCACGGCCTAATCGCAACTTGAACGGCCGTTATTAACCAACCAATTACTGATTTTTTACGAATAGAAGCATTTTTGCAACACTCTCCTTCATTTGCTGGCTTGCGCAACCGCGCTCGATTAGCTACGGGTCACAAGCTGTCCCAAGTGGCATTTTTGAAAGGGGATTTTTATGCGGAATTTGGCTATCGCAATCGCGCTCGCCTCCACCGCCATGGCTTCACCCGCACTCGCGCGGAATGATGCATGGTATATTGGTGTCGAAGGTGGTGCTTCGATTGTTGAAGACTCTGGTTATAGCATTGGTACATCTGCAAATGCAGGTGCGGCTGATCATGATACTGGTTATGATGCTGATGGCATCGTTGGTTATGATTTCGGCGGCTTCCGCCTTGAAGCCGAAGTTGGCTACAAGTCAGCTGGTGTGAAGGCTTATTCGTCGACACTCAGTACACCTGCTCGTATCTCAACAACGTCGCCGTTCACAACTGTGCCAGCTGGTTCATACCCACTTGCTGGTGGTGAAACATCGGTTTTGAGCTTCATGCTCAACGGCGTGATCGATTTTGGTGATGATGATGGCCTTCAAGGCTTTGTCGGCGGTGGTGCCGGTGTTGCTCGTGTGAAGCAAGAAATCGCGCTCAATCGTTTTGGAAATTTCCTTGACGATTCAGATACTGGTTTTGCGTGGCAAGCGATTGCTGGCATTCGTGCGCCGCTCTCAGGAAACTGGGACGTGGGTTTGAAGTATCGCTTCTTTAACGCACCAAATGTTAACCTGATTGATGCAACGGGCCGTGCGTTTGAGAGCGATTATCGTTCACACAGCATCCTCGGTAGCTTGATCTACAACTTTGCTGAGCCAGCGGCACCGCCGCCGCCAGTGGTTGAAGAAGTGGCACCGCCACCTCCTCCCCCACCACCTCCTCCTCCGCCACCGGCGATTGAGTGCACGCCTGGGCCGTATATCGTTTATTTCGATTGGGATAAATCCGATATTACGGGCGATGCAAGTGGCATTCTTGATTCGGCTGTTGGGGCTTATGCTAACTGCGGTCAGGCACAGGTCATGCTTGCGGGTCACGCCGATAAATCAGGCACACCAAAGTATAACGTCGGTCTTTCGGAACGTCGTAACGCTTCGGTTCGCGCCTACATCGAAGGCCGTGGCATTCCTGCTGGTGTCATCACAACACAGGCATTTGGTGAAAGCGCACCAAAGGCTGAAACTGCTGATGGTGTCCGTGAACTGCAAAACCGTCGTGTGGAAATCACATACGGCCCGGGTTCAGGCAACTAAATCATTCGATCCGCTTAGGATTGAGACGAGGGAGCCGGTCGAAAGACCGGCTCTTTTCGTATGTGGGCGCCTCTTTTTCAGAAGCGTCATTTTGCTGGCAGCTTTGTGGCTGAAAGGCTAATGGCCACGCTGATAATTGCTGCATAAGTGGCTTGCTTTGGAAGATGGTGATTCAATGAAAATTGCGATGATTGGTGCGGGCTATGTCGGCCTTGTCTCGGGGGCATGCTTTGCAGATTTCGGACATGATGTGGTCTGCGTCGATCTCGATTCCGCTAAGGTTGATGCGCTGGGTGCAGGCATCATGCCGATATACGAACCCGGTCTTGCTGAACTTGTGACTGCCAACGCTGCTGCAAAGCGTCTGTCATTCACAACCGAACTTGCTGCTGCGGTCGCTGACGCTGATGCGGTATTCATTGCCGTTGGCACACCGTCGCGACGCGGTGATGGCCATGCTGATCTCAGCTATGTCTATCAAGCCACACGCGATGTGGCCGCAGCACTCCGCAAACCCGCTGTTATCGTCACCAAATCTACCGTTCCTGTCGGCACGGGGGATGAAGTCGAGCGCATCTTACGCGAAATTGCACCGCATCTTGACATTGCCGTGGTTTCAAACCCAGAGTTTCTGCGCGAAGGCGCCGCAATAGGTGATTTCAAACGACCCGACCGGATTGTCATCGGCACCGATGATCAGCGCGCGCAGGCGGTGATGCGTAATATCTATCGGCCTTTATTCTTGAATGAAGCGCCAATCCTTTTCACCGGTCGGCGCACCGCTGAGCTCATCAAATATGCAGCCAACGCTTTCCTTGCGACCAAAATTACTTTCATCAACGAAATCGCAGATCTATGCGAAGCCGTTGGCGCTGATGTTCAGGACGTGTCACGCGGCATTGGTCTTGATAACCGGATAGGCTCAAAATTCCTCCACGCTGGCCCCGGTTACGGTGGCTCATGCTTCCCAAAAGACACGCTTGCCCTGCTCAAGACCGCAGAGGATTTCAACGCGCCGGTACGGATTGTCGAAGCGGTCGTCAAAGCCAATGAAAGCCGCAAGCGCGCGATGGGGCGGAAAATTCTTTCAGCGATTGATGGCGATCCTCGCGGTAAACGCGTGGGATTGCTCGGGCTAACCTTCAAGCCAAACACTGACGATATGCGCGACGCGCCTAGCCTCGCCATCGTTCAATCACTGCTTGATGCTGGGGCAATCGTCTCTGCCTATGACCCTGAGGGCATGGCAGTTGCGAAAACTCTCATGCCCGATATCAGTTATGAACAAGATCCATATGCTGTTGCGCGTGATGCAGATGTTGTCGCGATTATAACCGAATGGGATGCTTTCCGAGCGCTTGACCTTAAGCGGCTTGCGGCTGCGATGGCAGTTCCGTGCCTTGTTGATCTGCGTAATATCTACCGCGCGGAGGAAGTTGCAGCGGCCGGATTAACCTATCATTCTGTCGGACGGGCGGCGGGCTAGAGCGTGATGAGTTTAGGTAGAGCAAATGTGTTCCCCTGCGTAGGCAGGGGTCCAGTCCCAGACAAAAAGAGTCTTTGTTAAGGTCTGGACCCCT
>JAYUAU010000139.1:0-6495 GCA_043741135.1 Sphingomonadales bacterium
GCCCCTGCCTGCCGTGGCCGAAGCGGTATTCAAGACCACGCCATCGAGCACGCTGCCTGTCGCCCTGCCTGTGTTGCCGCCGTCGACAATCACGTTCCCTGTAGAGCCGGAAAGGGCAAAAATGCCCGAGCCGCCGCTTGCAACGGCGCTCGACGTGATATTGATGTTGCCCGCGCCCGTGCCCGCAACGATACCGCTACCAGTGGCGCCGCCTGTTGCGTTTCTCGTTTGGACGATGGTTGTCGCAGCCGGTGTGGTGAAGATACCAAAGTTAGAGGCAATGCCGTTGATGGCACCCGTGACAACACCGTTGTTGGTGATGGTGGTCGCGCCAGTGGTATAGCTTTCAATGCCGTTGCGCAGCGTTCCCGTAACATCGCCGTTGCCGGTGATCAGAACGTCGCCCAGCGTTCCGCCAGTGCCAAAGTTTGTCAGAATACCGTCATTGGCACCAGTGATTCCTCCAGTGAAATTTCTGATTGTGATTGTGCCCCTGCCCGCTGTGGTCGAGACCGAGTAGGCCTCTACCCCATTTACGCCGGCAATAATCGAGCCTGCGCCCCGACCATCAATCGCGGTGTTTGCGGTGATCGGTGTAAAACCAAAGCCAGCGTTGCCGACTGCGATGCCGCTCAACAACGAAGTTATCCGTCCCGCAGAATTGATCGCCACATCGCCCGTCAAGCTGCCAACGACGATACCGCCCCCAAGTGTTGAGTTGAGAGTTCTCCCCGCAGCAACGTCTACTGTCGTCGGGGCGATGGAGCCAGTGACATAGACCGTATTAAATGGGCCATTCAGATCCTCCGTATCGACTGTCACAACCGTTGGAAGAACAGGGAACGGCACGAAGATGGCAATTGGCGAGAGATTAAAGCCCGGCCCAACTGGCTCGGACACACCGCCCACAGTGGCATCATTTGCAAATGCGGGCGATGCCAAGCCCAAAACGACTGATGCCAAGAGCGCCGCGCGACGCATAGCCCGTGAAAAGGTGCGCCCCTGACGGTGAAATGAAATCGTTTTCAGTGATAAATTATAGCGCATTTTTGCTCCCCCTGTTATCAGACGATAAATTATTTTGAGATCGATTCTGAAGCTCTTTTCTACAAAGAGGCATCAGCAATTTCAATCCTATTTTATTATTAATTAGAGAGTTTGGTCATAATAATTGTGGAAAAAACAAAGAATTTATTTTCAAATCTTTTACTCTAGATAGTCTTATAGTAAAAATTATAATTTATATCTTATTTTTTATATTTCAGGACATGGAGGAAAATTTGATCCGCTGGAGTGTCATTTGAAAATGATCAACGAATCAGAGAGCTATGTTCGGGCAAAGTCGCTTTTCGGGCTTGAAGAGTGTGTCGCCAAGTCTGGTCATGATCTGAGGCCGCTGGTTGAGCGAATTGGCTTGCCGCTGTCTGCTTTGAGCAATTTTGATGCTTATATCTCATGCCGCAAATTCAATTTGCTGATCGAAACGGCAGCAAACGAATTTGATCTGCCAAACCTTGGCATGGAATGGACTTTAGAAATTCCCAACCATTATCCAAATCTGGGTCCGATCCTCCTGCTCGCAAAATTTAGCGCCAGCGTACGGGAGTGGCTCATAAAGGGCATCGAATATTGGCGACTGCACACCGACGGGGCGACATTTAGATTGATGGAGGATGCGAAGGCAGGACAAGCTATTTTTCGCTATTGCCCAGATGGACTCGCTATTTTCTCTCGGCACCTCGTCGAGCACGCGCTTGCAAGTGTTGTGGGCGTCGCGCGGCGCGGAACAGGCCGACCGGAAGAAGGTCCCGCGCTCATTCGCTTTCGTCACCGTCAACCCAAAGACATTTCGCTTCACACAGCATTTTTCCGCTGCCCAATCGAGTTTGAAGCGGATTATAACGAGATCGTCTTCGGGGTAGATATGTTGGACTATAAGACCATCGGATCGCTGCAATTGTTCGGCCCGTTGCTACACCGATATGTCCAATCACGAATTGACAGGATTGCCGTCTATAACGGATCTACGACGACGACGGTGGCGCTTGCCATCTCAAGCATCATTGGCACGAGTTCTACCTCGATTAACTCGGTCGCAGAGTTGTTAGAGATTCATCCCAAAACTCTGCAGCGAAGCCTTGCCGATGAAGCGACCAATTTCTCCGATGTACTCGATCAAGTGCGCGCAAATCTGGCGCGTGGATTACTCATAAATTCTGGCATGCCAATGGCCAAAATCGCCAAGCTGCTGGATTATTCCGGATCGGCCCCCTTCACCTTGGCATTCAGGCGCTGGGAGGAAATGAGCCCACGCGATTTTCGTAAGCTAAACACGCAACAATTCGTTGAGAGATAGTGACGTGACCCCCTGATTTCCCTCCAAGAATGATTAGGCACCTCTGGCAAAAACGACATTTCTGGATTAAATGTAAAAAATTATCTACACAGTATCTACACAGTATCTACACAGTAGAAAATCATGATAAATTATGCAAGAAAATCAACTATTTACAATAACACCCTCTCCTGCAAGGGGGGAGGATATGAAGGCTTAGCGGTTTACCGCTTAGCCGAAGTTGGTGAGGGGGTTACAGGCACTTGACCGTCAAGCTGCGAAACCCCTCACCCGCTGCGACTAACAATCAAGATTGTAAGTCTCGCGCCCTCTCCCCAAAGGAGAGGGGGGATGAGCTCACACCATCCGCGCGCGCAAATCGGCCACACAGCGCGCAGCTGAAGCACCGTCCCAAAATTCGGGGCGCGGCCGCTGGCTTTTTGGTTTGGCAAGCGCTGCCTCTAGCGCCGCAAAAAGCGTTGCCGCATTCACCAATTCATTGGTACCCTCGCTGATTGTAATTGGCCTTTCGGTATTATCGCGCAGCGTAAGGCACGGAATGCTGAGATACGTCGTTTCCTCTTGGATTCCGCCTGAATCAGTAATCGCCGCCGCCGCGTTCGAAACGAGGCTCATAAAGCGGATATAGGGCGATGGCTCAATCAGCTTGATGCCTGCCGCAGTCAGCCGCTCACTTAGGCCCGTTTCGCTGAGCCGCTTAGCCGCGCGCGGATGGACGGGCCACACCAAAGGCAATCGCGCTTGCACCGCAATGAGCGCGTCAACAAGCGTCGACAGTTGCGTGTCACCGTCAACATTGCTTGGCCGGTGAAGCGTCACGACGCCGTAATTTCCGGGCGTCAGCCCGAGTTCGGCGGGCACATTCGCCGCTTCAATCGCAGGCCGCACCATTTCATAGCTATCGAGCATGATATTGCCCACGCGGGTGATGCGCGCAGGATCAGCGCCCTCAGCGATCAGATTATCATCGCCGTCGGGCGAGGGCGTCCACAGCACATCAGCAATTGCATCGGTGACAAGCCGGTTGATTTCTTCAGGCATCATCCGGTCACCCGAACGCAAGCCCGCCTCCAGATGAACACAGCGAATATGAAGCTTTGCCGCCACCATCGCCGCCGCTGCGGTTGAATTAACGTCACCAACAACAATCAACCAATCAGGCTTCTGCGCCATCGCAATCTTTTCATACGCAATCATCACATTGCCCGTCTGTTCAGCATGGCTCCCCGAACCAACGCCTAAATGATGATCAGGCGAAGGCAGACTGAGGTCAGCAAAAATCGCGTCCGACATATTGGGATCATAATGCTGGCCCGTATGGATTAGCACCGGCGCAAAATCGGGTGCCGCCGTCAGCGCATGCCACAGCGGCGCAACCTTCATAAAATTAGGCCGCGCGGCAGCAATCATGTGAACGATGAGGGGGTTTGGGGCTGGGTTATTCATGGGGCGCGTATAGCAGGGAGAGGATGAAAGCCAACTAGCTTGTCATCCTCCCTCGGCGGTTCGGCACCGGGCCGGTTCATAATCTCTAGCGCAGCCGCGACATTTCTCCGCGCCGCTCGTTCAGCGAATAAATCGAGCTTATGCAACGTTGCCATTTTTTCGACCTCGCGCTGGATAGAGGCTAGAAGGCGGAGAGCGCAGTTACTAGACTCGGAATCGACCACATTTGCACAGCTTGATCGTCTTGGGCAGTTCGCTGGCGAGGAGCGAGGCGAAGCGCGGGCTGGTTGCCCGTGCGAGCCGCGCGACGACGTCCAGCGAGCTTCCCAAGACGACCCGCAAGGGCGGGCGGGCCGCTTTTGCTCCACTGCCGCGTCCTTCGTCGATCACGATACAAAAGTATCGCTCACTCCTCACTCCTTGCAGTGAACCAAAATCGACTCCGTCAAGCTGTGCAAATGTGGTCGATTCCGAGTCTAGATATTGTCATCTGAGGGTCTCCAATGTCTATTAGGCGGCATTCAAGCCGAGCACTAGCGACAGGGCAGCATCGACACGCGCCATGTCGTTGGAGGAGAGTGTGCCGACTTCATCGCCAACATCAGATTTTCTAATCGCCCCGATCCGATGGAGCATGGCTCTGCTAGCTTCCTCAAGGCCGTTCTGCCCGTCTGGGATC
This sequence comes from Sphingomonadales bacterium, assembly GCA_043741135.1. Taxonomy (GTDB): domain Bacteria; phylum Pseudomonadota; class Alphaproteobacteria; order Sphingomonadales; family Sphingomonadaceae; genus Aquisediminimonas. The sequence continues at coordinate 4,482 of JAYUAU010000139.1, forward strand.
AGCAAAGGCATTGCCGCATTGTCATCAAGCTCCCTGCTGGTGAGCGGCACAACGATCAACGTCTCGACGAAGTCGAAATCTGACGCTTGGACGACAATTGCTGGACGCGGCTTCCCGCGAAGTCCGCCCCCGGCAGATGCAATCACGATGGCCCCCCGGACAAGCATCAATCAGGCAGGTCGTCCCAAGCGCGGGCTTTTAGCTCGTCCATCCAGCCCGCCTCTTCGGGATGCGTGCGCTCAAATTGATTGATGGCACGGTTGGCATGTGCAATCTCGGCTTGGTGTTCAGGGCTTTCACGGTCCCGCACCCAAACTGACTTGAGCCGGTAGCCCTTGGCACGCATTTCGGCGCGGTGCCTCGCAACGCGCGCGGTGCTGCTTGGCTTGATGACATCATGCTTGCCCATAACTGGCCTCCAAGAGGGGAGGATAGGATGTTTTTGTAACACTTGCAACTTGACCGGCCGCGCTCTTAACCGCCTGTCCGCGATTACAGGTGGTGAGCGGGGGTGGTATTGGAGTTGAAGCGAGCGGCTTAGTCTTTTTCCATGACATCAAACAGGAAGTAGGTCGGTGTGCCTTTAGATTTCGGGACTATCTTCCAACCGTGACGCACCCAAGTCCCATTTTTGTCGCTGAAGGCGCCTTTCTTGCAAAACTCTTTAAGTCGCTCTTCAAACTTTTCATCTTTATCAGGGAATAGATTGTGCGCATAAAATATGCGTCCTGCGACTGGAGTGATCCCTCGATTTTTCAAGTTGGTACCCCTTGTTATTAGTGCCCTCGCCTCGCTCCGGGAAGAGGTCATCATTTTTTCTAGTGCAGCCAATCCATACATCTTGTCATACGGTTGCTTAAATTCGAACTCCCAATGCTTGTCGTTTGCATCGCAAAGCCAAAGGTCTGTACGACCATTCCTGTCTTTGCGACGCTTGTCTTTATGCGATTTACGAGTGACATATTCAGCGAGTGATACCATGCCAATACGCTCGGCAGCAGCCACAAGTAAGCTTACGCTCGCTGCCTCGTTGTAACCAAAGGGATCATATTGGACTGATTCTCCATCTTCGTTGTCAACTTCATTGAATTCCATAAGCTTGCGGGCGACCGATGCTGCAGCCTCCATCCAAGGCTGCCAAATTTTCGCTTCAGCAAAATTCCCGTTTTTGCCGATATAAGTTGCATCTGGCACCTCCACCCCCTCAATAAGTCCGCCCAATCAGCACCCGTTCGACCGCCTTCTCGCCGGTAAAGAAGCACACCCCTTCAACAGGCTCTCCCCCCATCGGCGTGTTGCGCATTGTGATTTTGAGCGCTTTTAACTGCTTAACGATCCCATCAAGCACCGCCCCCGTTGGCCGTGACCATAGAACCTCTACCCAGCCGACGAATTTATCCTCACTGCCTTTGAAATGCTTAGCAAGATCGGTCACGTCGCGCGCGATATTGTTTTGCAACCGCCCGCGTGCTTCGGCGAAGAGATTGTGCTGGATCGATTCAAGCGCTGGCCCCGCCCACGCCACAAACTCATCGCGGGTCAGTATCTCCGAGGCAAGTTTGCCCTCGCTGGTATAGAGCCTGTCACGCCGGAGCACCGATACGTTGCCGCCAGCCACATCGCGCCCGCCGATTTCAAGGATAAGCGGCGCGCCTTTTTTCACCCAGCCCCAGCGCTTGGTTGCAGGCTTATTGGCCTTCACGTCAACGAGCACACGCAGCGGCTCACCGTAAGCATGCGTCGCGCGGACATCCTTGGCGAGCGCCTTGCAATAATCGAGGATCGCCGCGTCTCCCTCATCATCGCGCAACATCGGCACGATCACAATCTGTTGCGGCGCAATTTGGGGGGGGCAGCGTAGGCCATCATCATCGCCGTGCGTCATGATCACCCCGCCGATCAGCCGCGTCGATACGCCCCAGCTAGTCGTATGGCACAGCGCATGATTACCGTCTTTATCCTGATAACGGATGCCCATGCTCTCAGCAAAACCGGTGCCAAGATAATGTGACGT
>JAYUAU010000140.1:0-15018 GCA_043741135.1 Sphingomonadales bacterium
GCGCGCGACCTTGCTTGTTGGCGCAGCGTCCCAAACCATCGTGGTTCGCTGCGTCAGCCTCGCGCGCTCATAATCACGTCGCAGCGCTTCACCCGCGACAAATTGCCGCTCGCTCAGCATCCCGCGCGCGCGTAACCACCCCAGCGGCGATTCGGCGAGGTTGACTGTTACGCTGCGCACCTTCCGCACCGCCGTATTGATGCCGTCACTCGGTACATTTCGATCAACCAACAATGGACTCAGCATTTTATCGCTCCCGAATCATGAAAAATGTCCTTGCCATTATCTCTGTGCTGTAGGAAAGGGAAAAACCCAATAGGTTAGTTAATTGTTTGGAGATACGCACTTGATCACTGCCATTCGTGAAGTTCGCCGCGCCAAAGGCCTTACGCTTGCCGAAGTTGGTGAACGCTGCGTGCCCGCCACCACCGCGCAAACCATTGGTCGACTTGAAACCGGCACACGCACCGTATCGGTTGGCTGGCTCAACCGCATTGCGAAAGCGCTGGGGGTTGAGGCAGGCGATTTGGTGAAACTGCCTGACCGTGTTGACCTCCCCGTTGTCGCGATCCTTGCGAGTGACGGCGTTCGTGCGCCGCGACATGAAACAACGGTGGCCACGCCGGGGCCAAGCGAAGGCGCGGTTGCCATCATTGTTGAGACCAGCCTCGGCGAATACCGTGCTGGCGATGAAATCTGGTGCGACCGGTTAGCCCCCGATGCGTTCGCCGCCGCGCTTAACCGCGATGTGTTATTGCCAAGACCTGCCGGGCGCTTTGTATTCGGGCGCTTGATCGGGCGTGAGGGCAATCGCCTTCAAATCCTTCCGCTTGGTGCTGGCGCAAAGCAACAGATTGTCGAAGATCCGGCGTGGATGGGCGTTGCCATTCGCCTTGTTCGGGCGCTTTAGCGCGTGCCGCGCCTGCCCCAAGTTCCGCGCGCTGACGCTGATCCGTTGGTGCAAATGCTATACACTGCGCTGTTTGGAGACCGCGATCCCGTCACTGACCCCGGCACTGAGACGGGCACAGCAGGCGATTGGTGGACGGTATTTGCCAATTCACCCGCTACGTTCAAACACTGTGTTCAGGGCTTTCAATATTACCGCTCGCCTGACCGCAAGCTTGACCCCAAACTCCGTGAAATCGGCCAGATGCGCGCGGGGTGGGCGCGAGGATCACAGTTTGTTTTCTCGCAACATTGCAAAGCGGCCCGCGCTTACGGTGTGACTGAGGATCAGATTACCGCCATCCCGCATTGGCAGATTGCCGATTGTTTCACGCCAATCGAGCGCGCGGTGCTCGCCTATACTGACGCGATGGTTTTGATGGGGGGCCGCGTTGCAGACGGTATTTTCGACGCGTTGAGGGCCTCGCTTGATCCCGAAATGATTGTTGAATTGACCTATATCGTCGCTTGGTATGATATGCATGCGGTCACTTCAAAAGCGCTTCGGCTTGAATTTGATGATGTGCCTGAACGGATTGTTGAAGTGCCAGCGCCAGAAGGCTTTAACGCGGATTCAATGCGGATGGTTGACCGAAAGGACGAAGCATGAGTTATCACCACCTTGCCCTCGCCACACGCGATATCGGCGCGATCCACGCTTTTTATGAAGGCGTCATGGAATTTGAACTCGTCAAAGTCGAAGTCGCCAAAGTGATGGCAGGCGGATGGGCGAAGCATTATTTTTACCGTATGGGCGGTGATGATAGCTGCTTTATCGCCTTTTGGGAGATGCACGGCGTTCCGGGTGGCGATGCGTTTGAAACGAGCCTGAGCAAGGCGGCGGGGCTGCCCGATGAAATGAACCATATCGCCTTTGCGGTTCACAGTGCTGATGAACTTGATTGGCGCCGCAAGCAGTGGACGGCGGCTGGTCGGTCAGTGATGGAGGTAGATCACAATTGGTGCCGGTCAATTTATACAAAAGACCCCAACGACAATCTCGTTGAATTTTGCCTGACGACGGGCAGCTTCACGGACGAAGACCGTGCGCGCGCTTTAGCCGCTTTGGGTGAGAGCGAACCCAAATATACGCCGCCGCCAGCGAGCATGGCAATCCACAGTGCGGAGGGTGCTTAGAGTGGGATGAAATTTAGTTGATTCGTCTTTGCGAGGAGCCCTTCGACTGGCTGGCAAGCCAGCCGCTCAGGACAGGCTGGGGCAATTGCCCCAGCGACGTGGCAATCCACTCGCCGCACTAGGGTATGGATTGCCGCGCTTCGCTCGCAAAGACGAAGTATTGCAGCAGAACCTAACCCATCCGGTCGCGTAACTCACGCTTGAGCACTTTGCCGATCACACTGCGGGGGAGTTCCTGCGCTTCAACGAGGCGATTGATCCGCTGCGTTTTGCCAAGCTTGGCATTGGTTTCACTGAGCACCGCCGCCATATCAGCACCCCCGCGCAGAACGACAAAACCAACAGGCGTTTCTCCCCACTCCTCACTCGGCGCACCAACGATCGCGCATTCGATTACGGAAGGGTGGCTGGCAAGCACGCTTTCGAGATCGCTTGGATAGATATTGAACCCCCCTGAAATGATCATATCCTTTGCGCGGTCCATCAGGATCAAAAAGCCATCCTCATCAAACCGGCCGATATCACCGTGGCGGTAGTAAAGCCGCGCCTCGTTGTCATACCAATGCATCGCTTTGGTCGCGTCCGGGCGGTTGTTATACCCGCTCATCATCGCTGGTGATCGCCCGACGATTTCGCCTACATCGCCTCGGGGCAGTTCATTGCCTGCCTCATCAATCACGCGGATATCGTGATCAGGGGCTGGCTGACCGACGGTATGGAGTTTATCAGGATGCTTATGCGCTTGGAGCAAGCAAGTGCCGCCGCCCTCAGTTAATCCGTAAATTTCAACGAGACCACCCGGCCAGCGCTTAACAACATCGGCCTTAAGCGCTGCGAAAAACGGCGCGCTCGTACAATATTTCATCACAAACGCTGATAGGTCATAGCGATCAAAATCGGGCAGCGCCATGATTCGCCGATATTGAACAGGCACGAGCATCGTATTGGTTGCGCGCTCTCGTTCTGCCAGTTCAACAAAAGTCTGCGCGTTGAATTTCTTCATCAGCACAGCGGTTCCGCCTGCTGCGAGCGTTGGCAGAAACGCCGCCATAGTTGTGTTTGAATAAAGCGGGGTTGAACTGATCGTCACAGCCGCTTTCGAATAAGCCGGAAGTCCGCGTGAGATATGCTGCCAGCGCATCTGATGGCTGTGAATGATCCCCTTGGGATGGCCCGTTGTCCCGCTTGAATAGATGATGTTGAACGCGTCTGCGGGTGTCAGCGGCACCGGATCAGGGATTGCTCCTACAGGATCAATCCAGCGCGTCAGCGGCTCTCCCACATCGCTATCATCCATCGCAATTCGGATGGCGCGCGGCGTTGGGTTATCACCAAGCATTGCGGCCGCTTGGGCATCCAGAAATAAATGCTTGGCGCCTGAGTCAGCATACATGGCGGCAATCGCCTCACCCGTTGCCGAATTGGTGAGCAAGGCGGCAACCGCGCCAATCCGAAGCGTCGCGATAATGATGGCGGCTTGCTCAACGCTGTTAAGGCCAACAATCGCAATTGCATGACCAATCCCCACGCCCTCGCGTTGCAACCGCGTGGCCGTCCGGTCAATGAGCGAATTGAACTCTGCCCAGCTCAGCCGCCGGTCTTCATCGGCAATCGCGATGGCGTCTGGCCGCTCGATGCCGTGGCCGCGCACGATATCGGATAGAAAGGCAAATTCTGATGCCAGTAATTCGTCAACGTTCACATCGGTGCCCTTTCGCCTGCCATTGCAACGATCAGCAGCGTAAACGCAAGTCTTAGCACGTCATTAACCATGCTGCTTAGCGCTTCAATTAACCTTGTCCGCTAACCACAGTGAGGATGCTAAATCGATTTTTCTCACTTGCGATCATTGCGCTGTTCATAGCCAATCCAGCACAGGCGCTGAGATTGCACGAGCCGGCCCCGCGCGACCACTGGGAATGTGTTCCTTTTGCGCGCGAAGTGTCAGGCGTTCAGATTTACGGCGATGCCTATACCTGGTGGGATCAAGCCGAAGGCCGTTTCAAACGTGGTAATCGCCCCCAAATTGGCGCGGTGCTGAGTTTCATTCCACAAGGATCTATGCGGCTTGGCCATGTTGCCACTGTGAGCGAAATCGTCGACGCGCGGACGGTGCGGGTGACTCACGCCAATTGGTCACCAATCAATGGCAGGCGCGGCCAGATTGAACGCGATGTTGAGGTGATTGATGTATCCGAAAATGGTGATTGGACAAAGGTGCGCGTCTGGTTTGCGCCCAGTGCCGCGCTGGGCACCACACAGTGGGCAACTCACGGCTTCATTTATCCGGGCAACTTGCCCGCATTTAGCCCGGTACCGCAGATGCCAAAACTCAGCTACGCGTCGCTTTCGGAGCTGACGATCAAACCCGTGCGGCCAACAGGGAAACTCAATTATCTCAAGGCGATGTTGCCGAAGCTTTAGAGCGTGTAGCTTAAAATGTAATCGTCTTTGCGAGGAGCGAAGCGACGCGGCAATCCACTCGCGGCACCACCCGATGGATTGCCGCGCTTCGCTCGCAAAGACGAATGGTGCAGATTTTTCGCACGATGCTCTACGCGAGACTCTTACTCGCTTGCTCAAACACATCCTTACTAAGGCCCGGCGTTGCGACTATCCTTTCTAGTTGAGCACACATCAGTGTCTGTCGCTTTTCATCAAATCGCCGCCAGCGACCGAGCGGCGGTGTTAGCTTGGCAGCAGTCTGCGGGTTGATCGGATCAAGCGCGATGATCGTATCGGCAAGGAAGGCATAGCCGCCCCCACTCACATCATGGAAGCCGCGCTGATTAGCGGTGAAGGCACCAACCAGCGAGCGCACGCGGTTGGGATTGTGCAGCGTGAAATCAGCATGCGCGCGCAAGGCCCGCGCCGCTGCCAACGCATCACTACGCGCTGAGAGCGCTTGGCTGGTAAACCATTTGTCGATCACCAGCGGATTGTCACGGTAGCGGTCATAGAAGCTCGCAAGTGCTGAACTGCGTTCCGCCGCATCGCTGTTCACCAAAGTACCGAGTGCGGCCATACGGTCAGTCATATTATCGCAAGCTTCAAACTGGCTGAACGCAAGCTCTCCGGTGTCTGCCGCCTTGCTGCCTACAATATAGCCAAGCGACACATTGCGGAGCCGCCGTGCACCCTTTGCGCTCGGCGAATAGGTGAAGGCATTCGCGCGGTGTTTGGCATAAAGCGCGCGCCACCAGTCAATGAGCTGCGTTCCCACATCATTCCGCAATGCCTCGCGCGCGGCATTGATAGCATCGGGATCAACCACGAGCATCTGATCGCCAATGAAGGCTTCACCGGGTAGCAAAACCATTTCGGCAACGAAGGCGGGATCAAGCGATTGATCTTCAACGCAATCGCGAACCGCTTTGATCACCGCCGCGTGATCTGACGTCCCCGTCACCACTGCGTTCACGAGCGTATCGAGCATCAACTGCTGCATCGCTTCATAACGCGCAAATGGATTATTATCGCGCGCTGACAAAAAGGCGAGATCAGCGATTGTCCGGTCAGTTTCGATGATGACGGGCGCTGAAAAATCACGATTGATCGAAAGGATTGGCTTCGCCTTTTGGCCTTCAAAGCGGATTTCGGCACTGTCAGTGCGCAATATTTCCAATCGTTCGCCCGAGGGCAATCCGCTCTGCGCATCGAACAGCGCGATTTTTAACGGGATAGCCATTGCCGCCTTATTCACTTGGCTCGGCGTGTTCGGAATGTGTTGAGCAAGCTTTATCGTGGTGACGTGCGTGTCCCCATCATGCGACAGTTCAGCGCGAACGCGCGGGGTTCCGGCTTGTGAATACCACAACCGGAACTGAGTGAGATCAACCCCGCTCGCATCCTCCATCGCGACAATGAACTGTTCACATGTTGCCGCCTGCCCGTCGTGGCGATCAAAATAGAGGTCACTGCCTTTGCGAAAAAGCTCCGCCCCCAAAATCGTATGGAGCATCCGGATGACTTCAGCGCCCTTGCTGTAGATTGTCGACGTATAGAAATTGCCGATTTCCATATAGGATTCAGGCCGGATCGGATGCGCGAGCGGCCCGCTGTCCTCGGGAAATTGGGAGGCACGAAGCCCGCGCACATCCTCAATCCGTTTGACCGCAGCAGACCCCTGATCAGCTGAAAAGCACTGATCGCGGAAAACGGTGAAGCCTTCCTTGAGGCTCAACTGGAACCAATCGCGGCAGGTAACGCGGTTGCCCGACCAATTGTGGAAATATTCATGCGCGACCACGCCTGCCACAGCGTCATAATCCATATCAGTCGCGCTATCGGGATCAGCGAGAATGTAACGCGAGTTAAAGACGTTTAGCCCCTTATTCTCCATCGCGCCAAAGTTGAAATCAGCGACGGCTACGATGTTAAAAATCGCGAGATCATATTCGCGACCGTAAACATCCTCATCCCATTTCATACTCGTTTTGAGCGCGTCCATGGCGTGCTGCGTTTTGGGGAGATCAGCCTCCGCCACCCAAATTGCGAGATCAACCTTACGGCCCGACATTGTGGTGAAACTATCGCGGTTCGCCTTGAGATCACCCGCGACCAGTGCGAACAAATAAGAAGGCTTAGGAAAAGGGTCATTCCACAACGCAAAATGCCGCCCGTCGGGCAGATCACCCGCGGCCACTGGATCACCGTTTGAAAGCAGCACGGGGTAGGCTGCCTTATCCGCCGCCATCCGCACGCTATAACGGCTGAGAACATCGGGGCGATCGGGGAAAAAGGTAATGCGGCGAAACCCTTCAGCTTCACACTGCGAACAGAGCAGGCCGTCGCTCGCATAAAGGCCCATCAGCTTTGTATTATCGGCAGGAGCCAGCAAAACTTCGGTTTCTATGCTATGCGCATCGCCGCTAAGCGGTATGACGAGCATGCCATTATCGAGCGTCCACGCATCGCTCTCAACGCCGTCAATCCGGATGAGAAGCGGGCTTAGACCATCACCGTCTAACCGCAGCGGGGCCAGGGGATCGCCATTGCGCGTGACACTCAGCGTCGCCTTCACCCGTGTCGCGGCGGCATCAAGCTGAAAATCCAGCGCTATATCGGGAACGAGCCAATCAGGCGGGGTATAATCTGCGCGGCGGATGACAGCGGGAGCGGTGAGCGAGGCGTTTATATCAAGCATTTGCCGAGTGTAGGCGCGGGCGAGGGGTTGATCAACGATGCGTATGAAAAACATTAGATCATGACGACTTGAATATGGATCGTCTTTGCGAGGAGCGCAGCGACGCGGCAATCCATACCCCAGTGCGGCGAGTGGATTGCCACGTCGCTGCGCTCCTCGCAAAGACGATGCAGTGAAATGTCATCCCGTTCTAGTTCGCGCAGAGACGCAGAGGTCGCAGAGAAGAGGGTGAGGTGTTGATCAACGATGCTGACGGTAGAATCGAGGGAAATCGCATTTTACTTTTTTGACAGAATTACTTGTTTCGCCTGAGCGTTGGATGTTCCCCTGCGAAGGCAGGGGCCCAGACGGGCCACGTTTTTGAGGCTTCGCCGCTTCGTTTGAGACAGGACTGGGCCCCTGCCTTCGCAGGGGAACATCAAAAAGTTCAAATGCGATTGCCCTGCCGCGAAATATTAAATTCCTTCGCGCGCGCGCTGTTCCAAAATCCATTTGGGATCGAACGCGACTTTTTTGAGCACGGCTGCCTTGCTGTCAACAACGCGCCAGACGGGGGTGATGTTTTTGATATTAGTGCCTTTTGCACGCGCTTCGTTGGCAGCCTCAACCACGGTGCGCAACACGATCCCCGTTGTGATTGGACACGCTACGACTGCACGGTTCTGCTTGGCGAGTTCACTACGCATCGTCGCCATATCAACGCCTTTCCCTTCAGGCAGCGCGCGAATAAAGCTATCAAGCAATTTGGGTGAGGGGATCAGCATCATCTGCCCCTTGAGCATCCCAGCAAAATTCTCAGGCGCTGGCTTGACGACGGGCGGCTTTGAGGCATTCACTTTATCGATCCAGCTTGGTTTAGGCTTGGCCATCATTGATCCCTTTGTTGCCGAGCAGCCTAGCAGAATCGAACGAGAACAGATAGACGCGCACTGGTGAAATCGGGAATGAGCCTATGTCGCGCCTGCTGATCTTTGGCCTTGGCTATTGCGCGTCGCGGATTGCTGAGGCGGTGCGCGCATGTGGTTGGGACGTGATCTCAACGGGCAGTACTGGCACAATCGCGTTTGATGACGCGGCTTCGGTGCGACTGGCACTCGCGGACGCGACGCATATTCTTTCGTCAGTGCCGCCTTCGGTGGACGGTGATGCGGTTCTGGCGACTTATGGTGACGCGATTAGGGCAAGCCCCGCCGGGTGGATTGGCTATCTCTCATCCACTGGCGTTTACGGTGATTGCGGCGGTGCGTGGGTGGATGAAAGTGCCGCTATCAAAGGGCGGCGCGCTGGTCGCAATGATGCTGATCGTGATTGGCAAGCGTTCGGCGCACATGTGTTCCGCTTGCCGGGAATTTACGGCCCGGGTCGATCCGCGCTTGAGCGCGTGGGACAGGGCAAAGCGCACCGGATCGATATGCCTGAACAAGTTTTCAGCCGCATTCATGTTGATGATATCGTATCGGGCGTGGTGGCTGGCTTTGGCGCGGCCCCCGGGGTTTACAACCTGTCCGATGATCTGCCGTGCAGCCAGAACCGCGTTATCGAAGCGGCGTGTGACTTGCTTGGTCGCGCCTATCCGCCACTCCAGAGTATCGCAGACGCTAACCTATCGCGCATGGCGCTTGAATTTTACGCTGAAAACCGCCGCGTTTCCAATCTCAAGGCAAAACGTGTGCTCGGCTGGCAACCCGCTTTCCCGACCTATCAAGCCGGCTTGCGCGCACTGAGCGCCACCGCCAAGCCCGAAAGCGCAGTAACGCACCCTGCAACCGCGAGCGGCGTCCAGTGAAATCCTTCAACCATCGTTGAAATCAGCATCGCGACAATCGGGATTGTCACGCTCGAATAGGCGGCTTTGGCGGGCCCGATCAAACGGATCATCCCAAAATAAAGCGTGAATGCCAGCGCACTGCCGATAATCCCCAGATAAGCAATGCCAAGCAGGTAACTTGGTCGCAGATCGATCAACGGGGGGCCGGTTGTGATCCAGGCAAAACTTGCATTCACGACCGAGCCAAACACCATCCCCCAAGCGAGTAAGCTTGCCATCGGTTGGGCACGCGCCCGCTCGGTGGCTTGTAACACATTGGCGGTTGACGCTGACAACACCCCGGCAAGCGTGAAACCGATGCCCGTCAACGTCGATGTGAGATCACGGTCATCACCGCTTGCTTCATTGACGAACAACAGCACAATTCCGATGATCGACAATGCCGACCCGATGTAGAAACGGCCACTGATTTTCTGCCCCAGAAACGCGCGCGAGAATAAGGCGTTGGGAACGAACAGTAGCGCGAAGACAACCGCAACCAGCCCTGACGTGACGTAAATTTCTGCGCGGTAAACAAAATTGAAATTGAAGGTGAACTGCGCCACGCCAAACACCAGCGCAAGGATCATGCCGTCGCGTTTGAGGATGATCGGCACCCGCGTCACGCCAGCGACGAGGAACATCACTGCCCCAGCGAGCAAGAAGCGGTAAGTGACTGACCAGCTTGGCGGCACCACGCCCAATTGATCTTTGATCACAATCCATGTCGCGCCCCAAATCAGTGTGACGGTGATAAAAGGGATGAAAACGCGCGGTGAAAGGAGTGAAGGCTGTTCGCTCATACTGCGGCAATCGCGCGGGCAAGCATATCTATATCCTTATTGGGTTGATCCCATGACGTGACGAAACGCACTTCGCCCTCCGCCCAATCGTAAAAGTCAAAGCCTTGGGCGCGCAGGTTCGCAGCCTCGTGCGGGGTCATCGCCGCGAAAACTTCATTGGCTTGCACAGGATGAAGTAGCCGCGCACCCGCCGCCGCACCGATAACCTGCGCGCCAGCATTGGCAGCACGGGCATTTTCAATCCACAGATCACCTTCAAGGAGTGCTAGAATTTGGGCTGCGAGATAGCGCCCCTTGGAGAGCAAATGCCCAGCGCGCTTACGCCGTTGATGCGTTGCGCCGACGCTCACGGGGTTGAAGAAGATCAGAGCCTCAGCAGACATGCCGCCATTTTTGACAAAGCCAAACGACAAGGCTTCAACGCCTGCGCGCCATGTGAGATCAGCAGGCGAGCATCCGAGATACGCAATCGCATTAGCAAAACGCGCGCCGTCCATATGAAAACGAAGACTGCGAGACTTCGCCAATTCACCCAAAGCGGAGACTTCATCGGGAGAATAAACACAGCCATATTCGGTCGCGTTAGTGATCGATAGCGCGTGCGGCTGAACGCGGTGAACATCATTTGGCACCGCATTGAGCGCGGCCTTCGACGTCTCTATGGTAAGTTTCGCGCCTGCTCCTTCACCGAGCAATAGCTTCGCGCCGTGCGTGTAAAATTCAGGCGCGCCGCATTCATCATTCTGGATATGCGCGTCACGGTGACACAAGATACTGCCGTGCGGCGGGCAAAACTCAGCGAGCGCGAGCGCATTAGCGGCTGTTCCGCTCGGCACCCAAAGTGCTGCAACAGGGGTTTCGAACAGTCGCGAAAAGGCAGCATCAAGCGACCGGCTCAGCGCATCGCCATCATAAGCTGTATCAACATGGTTCGCTGCCGTCATAGCGGTGAGCACGTGAGGGTGAACTGAGGCGGCATTATCAGAAAAGAAACGCATGACACGCCCTTTGCGGTGGCCCGCGCGCTTCGTCAATATACGGGAAAAAATGGTGCTGCCGCGGAGGATTGAACTCCGGACCTCAGCCTTACCAAGGATGCGCTCTACCACTGAGCTACGGCAGCACTCTTAACCACGATTACGTCGTTAGACGCGGGCCTATGAACAAAGCGTGTAGACGCGTCAAGGCATATGGCTCTATCGCAGGGGAATGAGCAGTGCAAAGGAAGAGCGGGATCGTCGATTGGCAGAGGCCCTTCGCGCCAATTTGCGTAAGCGCAAAGCCCAAGACAAAACGCCGCCGACAGAGACGCCTGCAGCGGGCAGCGATTAAGCCGCCGCAATCGTTGTGCGGTGGAGCAAGCGGTGATAGCCATCATAACCGCCCGTTGCCGCATGGAGCAGCGAACGATTATCCCACATCAACAGCATATTCTGCGTCCATTTATGGCGGTAGATAAATTCCTCGCGCCCCTGCCAGCTGTAAAGCTCAAGCAACAAGGGCATCGACTCAGCATCGTCCATCCCCTCAATCCCAATGATATAACCAAAACAGCTGAATAGCCCGAGCCGCCCCGTTTCGGGATGCGCGCGGATGATCGGGTGGGTTTGCGTCGCCTCCGCGTCTGTCGAAGGGCGAATATCCATGGACCGTTTCGGCGCGTCAGCAGCACCGTAAGCGCCGTCTGGGGCATAAGCGCGCTTGGCAGAATGAATGGCCATTCGACCCTCGATACGCGCACGCAACTTATCGGGCATCACATCAAGCGCTTTGTGCTGGTTGGCAAACAAAGTGTCGCCTCCACAGGGCGGAATAGTCAATCCGTAAAGGCAAGTTCCGGCGGGCGGGCGCGCTTGAAAGCTCCAATCGCTATGCCAATTTTCAGCGAACAGCGGTGATGTTTCATCAGCCATGCGTTCAACTGCGATGATATGCTTGCGACCCGCAATCGGCGCAATGAAGGGATCATCGCCAAATCCGCCAAAGGCCATCGTGTATCGCTCAAGATCATCATCGGACAGGTGTTGACCCGGAAAGGCGAGGACATGATGCGTGAGCCATGCGGCCCTGATTTCTGCGACAAGGTCTGCGCTGATTGGCTGTGACAGATCAACCCCCGTCACAGTTGCGCCGCACGCTTGGCCTGAGGGGGTAATATCAATCATACGCTCATGCTAACGCCGAGGGTGCCACGTGCCAAGCGTGGCGATGATCATCCCATCACGAAGGCATTGAGTTTATTGCCGTCAGGATCGCGGAAATAGCCAGCAAAAAACCCGCCACCACGCAAGCCCGGGGGGCCTTCGCACGTTCCGCCATTGGCAAGCGCAATGTCATAGAGCCGCTGCACCTGCGCTTGATCCTTCGCTTCAAGCGCAACCATCACGCCATTGCCGACACTTGCCGCCTTGCCATCAAAGGGTCGCATGACCGCAACCCCAGCAGCACCGCCGGGCGTGCCCCACGCAATATAATTCTCCGCCTCCATCATACGGCCAGTCGCCATATCAGCCGCAATCGCATCATAAAATTGCGCCGCGCGCGGCAAATCCCTCGTTCCAAGTGTGACATAACCAATCATGAGTCGTTCCTTCCAAAATCAGAACAATAAGTGAACAATTGAAATCCGTCAAGAGCTGGGCACCTCTATCAACCCATCGTCATTCCCGCGAAAGCGGGAACAAATGATTCCAACGCTTCAAAACTGGCAGTTTTACGTCACACATTTACCCCCGCTTTCGCGAGGGTGACGGTTTGCTTGGGTAAAGGGAGGTGCCTAGCTTGCAATTAGACTGTCGAGAGCGAACGTAATCACCGCGGGCGGTGCTCGGTGCCCAAGCCTGCTGTGATGAACAATGCCGTAGCACTGCTGGCTACGTCGGCGGTGTGCCAAACGCCGGGCGCGTTGATCGCATAGTCACCCGCGCCGAGCGTAACCATCGTCACGTCGCCGTCCGGTCCCTCTTGGTGGAGCGTGATTTCTCCCGCCGTACACAAGACGACTTCGTCGCCTGCGGGATGCATTTCCCACATGTCCCAACTTTGGGTGAAGGTATAATAGGATATCAGACGTCCTTCCACGCCGTCCGCAGCCGTGCGCTCCATGTAGCTGGCGTAAAACTCCATGCCGGTAAATTCGGGCTGCGCAGTCGCCTTTGCGCCGTGGCCAAGGTGCACGGGGTGCGTGAAAAGACTAGGCATCGACACATCTCCTCGGTTAACACGAAAATATCTTAGGCGGCTGCCTCCAGCTTATCCGCCGTCCGTAGTTCAAAATCGCTCGCGTCATGGCGTTCGGGCAAGCGCATCTCGGGGGCACCAAAGGGGTTGTTGACCATCCGTCCGCGTTTGGCAGCGGGACGCTCTCCAATTTGCTTCGTCCAGCGTTGGAGATGCTTATACTCCTGTACCTGCAAAAACTCTCCCGCATTATAAACTACGCCGAGCGCCAGCGCACCATACCACGGCCAGATCGCAATATCGGCGATGCTATACTCATTGCCCGCCATATATTCGCGGGTAGCGAGGTTGCGATCAAGCACGTCAAGCTGGCGCTTCACCTCCATCGCGAAACGATCAATGCAATATTCGATCTTGACCGGCGCATATGCGTAGAAATGCCCAAAGCCACCGCCGAGATAAGGCGCACTGCCCATTTGCCACATCAGCCAGCTCATCACCTCAGCCCTTTTAGCGGGGTCGGTCGGCAGCAATTCGCCAAATTTTTCAGCTAAGTATATGAGGATCGCACCTGATTCAAAAATGCGAATTGGCGTGTCGGTGCTGCGATCAAGCAAAGCGGGAATTTTCGAATTGGGATTGATATCGACAAAGCCTGACGCAAACTGATCCCCCTCACGGATATTGATCAACCACGCATCATATTCCGCCCCCGAATGGCCGAGCGCGAGCAGTTCCTCAAGCATTACCGTCACTTTCACGCCGTTGGGCGTGCCGAGCGAATAAAGCTGGAGCGGGTGGATGCCCACGGGCATTGCCTTTTCCTCAAGCGCGCCAGAGGTTGGGCGGTTGATATTAGCAAACGCCGCGCCATTATCCTTATCCCATGTCCAGACGGCGGGCGGCGTATATTCGGATAGTGTTTGCGGCATGGTGGCGACTCCTTTGTCGGTTACGCGGTGAGTGTGGAAGCCGCTGATGCTACCGTCAAGCACAGCGATGAGCTTAACCCTCCTCACCGCTTGCCCTGAGCTCGTCGAAGGCTTGTCCTTTCTGTTTAGTGAGATAGAAGAGGTGAGGACAGTCCTTCGACGAGCTCAGGGTGAGCAGTGAGGAGAGATGATCGAACTTTAATATCAAGAAAGCCACTTATGCCCGTTTCCCTCACAATCGAAAATGATGTCGCGCTGATCCGGATGGATGATGGCAAGGCGAATGCGATCAATCTGGATATGCTCGCGGCGTTGAACGATGCGCTCGATAAGGCAGAAGCCAGCGCAAAGGCCATCGTATTGAGCGGGCGTGAGGGACGTTTTTCAGGCGGGTTTGACTTGAAGGCATTCGCCACAATCGGTGCTGATGGCGTTGGCAAAATGCTTGATCAGGGCGGCGAATTGCTGCTGCGGCTTTACGGTGGGCCGCTGCCCGTTGTCGCGGCATGCACCGGTCATGCGATTGCGATGGGGGTGTTCATCCTCATGGCATGCGATACGCGCATTGGGGCGGCCGGAGACTTTAAGATCGGCGCGAACGAAACCGCGACGGGGATGAACCTGCCCGTGTTTGCACTTGAACTCGCGCGCGCACGGCTAAGCCCCGCGCATATGACGCGCGCGATGGTGCAAGCGTTTATTTACGATCCCAAAGGTGCGGTTGAGGCTGGTTTTCTGGATATGACGGTCGCCCCCGAGGCGGTAGAGGCGCAAGCCCTCGCAATCGCTGGTCAGCTCGCGATGTTGCCAAGTTGCGCTTATACTTGGAACAAGAGGGCGATGCGTAAGAGCACGCTTGACCGGATAAAAGCCAGCATCGGCGCGCATCACGCTTTGTGAATGGAATGACGTTTGCACATTCGTCTTTGCGAGCCCTTCGACTGCCTTGCAGGCGCTCAGGACAGCCCCCTTCGACAGCGATTGTGTTTGGGTCAAGTGGCGATGACGATTTGTTTTGCAATAGAGTTGAGGATGATGAGGAGCTTTCTGGCGACGGCGATGAGG
>JAYUAU010000141.1:0-6412 GCA_043741135.1 Sphingomonadales bacterium
GCGAGCGTAGCGAAGCAATCCAGAAGGTGGCGGAAATGTGAGACTTTCTGGATTGCCGCGTCGCCTTTGGCTCCTCGCAATGACGGTTAATGGAGGTGCCTAGCTTGCAGCCCCCTCAATTCCGAGGTGCCTGCCGCCGGTAACTGAGTGCCTCAGCCACATGGATACGCCCCACCGTTTCCTGCCCTGCCAAATCAGCAATTGTCCGCGCGACGCGGAGGACGCGGGTGTAGCCGCGGGCGGTTAAGCGCATCGCTTGCGCGGCTTGGGCGAGCAGTTTGCGCCCTGCTTCATCGGGTGTTGCCACCGCTTCAAGCAATTTGCCGTCAGCCTCAGTATTGGTGCGCACAGCTTCCCCCTCATAACGCATGGTTTGGATATCGCGTGCGGCCATCACACGCGCGCGCACTTGCGCTGATCCTTCGGCGGGGGGCGGGAGAACAAGATCAGCTGCACTCACCGCTTGCACCTCAACATGAAGGTCGATCCGGTCAAGCAGCGGGCCTGATACTTTGGTTTGGTAATCAGCCGCACAACGCGGTGCCCTTGCGCAGGCGAGGCTCGCATCACCAAGGTGACCGCAACGGCAGGGGTTCATCGCGGCAATCAGCTGAACCCGCGCGGGGAAGGTAACATGCGCATTGGCGCGCGCGACGCTGACGACGCCGGTTTCAAGCGGCTGGCGGAGCGAATCAAGCACCGCGCGCTGAAATTCAGGCAGTTCATCGAGGAATAGAACGCCAAGATGTGCGAGGCTGACTTCACCCGGGCGCACTTTCAATCCGCCACCGACGAGTGCCGCCATTGACGCGCTATGATGTGGGCTGCGAAACGGGCGGGTGCGGATCAAACGGCCGCCCTGCAATTCACCCGCAACGCTAGCGACCATAGACACTTCAAGCGCTTCGGCGGCGGTTAGATCAGGTAATATCCCGGGCAAACACGCCGCCATCAGCGATTTTCCCGATCCCGGCGGGCCAGACATCAGCAAATTATGCGCGCCGGCTGCGGCAATTTCGATCGCGCGCTTTGCGGTTTCCTGGCCCTTGACTTGAGCGAGGTCTGGCCCCTGCCACATATCCTCAGCTTCACCGGGCACCGGCGGCGCAATTAAAGATTGCCCACGAAAATGGTTGAGCAAGGTCAGCAAATCAGGCGCTGCAATCACCTCAATCCGTCCCGCCCACGCCGCCTCTGGCCCTTGCACCGCGGGGCAAACCAGCCCGAGCTCATGTTCAGACGCATGAAGGGCGGCGAGCAAAACGCCTGGGGACGCGGCAATCCGGCCATCAAGCCCAAGCTCCCCCACAATCACATAACCAGCGAGCGTTTCAGCATCGGCAATTCCCATCGCACCCAGCAAAGCAAGCGCGATAGGCAAATCATAATGCGATCCTTCCTTGGGAAGGTCCGCGGGCGATAGATTGACCGTGATCCGTTTGGGCGGCAGCGATAGCCCCATTGCCGAGATGGCTGAATGAACACGCTCACGGCTTTCGGCGACCGCCTTATCAGCCAAACCAACAATTGTGAAGCGTGGGTTACCCGGCGCAATCTGGCATTGCACCTCAACCGAGCGCGCTTCTAGCCCGAGATAAGCGACCGTCTGAACCGTTGCGACCATTAAGCGCGCTTCATCGGTAAGCCAGCATTAACGACAAACAAACATGTTCTGGAAACAGTGCTGCTGTCATGCCCATCTTCACATATGACGATCAAATTCAAATCATCTGCTCCCCTGCTTTTGCCCACTATAGGTAAAGTCAGCAGCTTGTCGATTACTGCTTTTATTGAAAGTATCAGATGGTCGATTCTAGCACTGCCAATCATTTTATCAGTTTCGCCAATCGCGCGCGCTGCCGATCATTATGTTGTCAGCGAAGCGATTGAGTATGAAGACGTCAGCAACGAACCCCCGTCATCAAGTGTTGCCCGCTTTGGGCCATTTTCGGTTATCAGTTCAACATTGATCGAACTTGCCGACGAAGTTGACAGCGATAGCCCCGATAAATTTCGGCGGTTGCTTGCGCTTTATCCACAGGTCAAGACAATCCGGATGGTTGAATGCCCCGGCACTGTTGATGATGAGGCTAACCTAACGATTGCGCGGATGATCCGCGCGCACGGGATGAACACTCATGTTCCCGCAACCGGGTCGATCCGGTCGGGCGGGGTTGAGCTGTTTCTGGCAGGCGTAAAGCGCACAGCGGAACGCGGGGCTCAATTCGGCGTGCATAGCTGGCAGGATGATGAAGGCCATGAAGCAAAAGACGTGCCTGCGAATGATCCCGTTCACGCGGATTATATCAATTTCTATCAAGCAATGGGCTTAGCGCCGCAGGTTGCCCGCGAATTCTATGCGTTCACTAATGCAGCCGCGCCTTCGAGTGGCGTCCATTACATGACGCCAACTGAGCTCAGCCGGTATAATATTCTCAATTAAGCGCCTTGTGATGCGTTCGCTGCCTTCCCACTTAATGGCGATGCCGTTTCGCGATAGAATTGCCCGTCTTAGACAGTCACCAGCGCTGCGGTTTGGGTTGCTGCTGCTTGGTATCGTCATCATGATCGTCGCGCCGATTATCGGACTCCTCCCAGGGCCAGGCGGCACAATCGTGTTTGCGATTGGGCTTGGCCTCACGCTGCGCAATTCATTATGGGCAAAGCGTCGCTACGTCGATCTGAAACGCAAGCAGCCACGCATCGGCGGTATTGCCGATTGGGGTTTACAGCGTGCCAGCCCCAAACGACGTAAAGAACGAAGCAAGCGCGATGAAAGCAGTGAGTGATTGACTTTGCAGCCGCCTTTGCCTAATCGGCCTCCAACGGCTGCCTGCCACAGGCGGCCATTTTCTATTCAAGACGTTAAGGATATGAGCGATGAAGCGCACCTTTCAACCGAGCAACCTCGTGCGCGCACGTCGCCACGGGTTCCGTCACCGGATGTCAACAGTGGGCGGACGCACAGTGATTCGCAATCGCCGTGCGCGCGGTCGCAAGAAGCTCTCGGCTTAATCACGATCCGTCAGCGCAAGGATTTCCTTGCCGCCAATTCAGCACGCCGGGTGGCAACGCCCGGCTTTGTGCTATTGGTGCGGGGTCGCGGCGATGGCGACGACACCAAACGACTGGGAATCACCGTTACCAAGAAAATTGGCAACGCTGTTGTACGCAACCGGATGAAGCGCCGGTTTCGCGAACTAGCGCGGCTATTGATCGCACCACACGGAATAAGCGGTGCAGATCATATCCTCATCGGGCGCGCAGGCGGGATTGAACGTGATTATGCCACACTGGCCCAAGAACTAGATAAAGCGCTGAAACGCGCAACATCATGATCGCAAAACTGATGATTTTGATCGCGCGCGGCTGGCAATGGGGGCCGTCAGCGGTGCTTCCGCCCTCATGCCGGTATCAGCCATCATGTTCGGCCTATGCAATCGAGGCGGTTAGCCGCTATGGCGCAATCAAAGGCGGCTGGTTATCAGCCAAAAGGATCTTGCGGTGTCACCCTTGGGGCGGGCACGGCTATGATCCTGTTCCGTGACGTTTAGGGGTTTTAGGTGGAAAATCAGCGTAATATGATTTTGGCAGTGATGCTGTCGATGCTCGTTTTTCTGGGTTGGAATGTTGTTAGCGAACGCTATTTCCCGCAGCCCAAGCCCGTGCCAGCGGCGGCCAAGGCGCCCGCCGGTGCGGCGACAACACTGCCCGCAACGCCTGCTAAGCTTGTGCTTGCTGATGCGAAAACGGTGGCTGCTGCTAGCCCTCGAATAGCGATTGAAACGCCGCGCCTCACCGGATCGATCAACCTACGCGGCGCGCGAATCGATGATCTTGTCCTTCCGGTTTACCGCGAGACCATCGACAAGAAATCACCGCCGGTGCGCTTGCTATCGCCAGCGGGTGCGAAGAAAAGCTATTTTGCGGGATTTGGTTGGTCAGGTGATCAGCTGAATGCGCCTAACGATGAAACGGTGTGGACTGCTGATATTGCCAAACTAACGCCGACTACTCCTGTAACGCTTAGTTGGAACAACGGTGCGGGCCAGACGTTCGTGATCAAAATATCGGTCGACAAAGCCTATATGTTCACGATTGACCAAAGCGTGACCAACAATGGCGCGGGGCCCATCGCCGCGCGCGCTTACGGTTACATCAACCGCCTCAAGCCCGAACATACCGTCAGCACATTCATGGCCCCCTCGCGCGAAGTGGATAGCTGGACAATCCACATCGGCCCGCTCGGCGCGTTTAATGGCGCGGTGAATTACGATGTTGATTATGACGATCTTGATAAAGCAGGAGACGCTGGAACCCGGTTTTCGACGACCGGCGGCTGGCTTGGCTTTGGCGATTCCTATTGGTTGACTGCGCTCGTGCCTGCGCAAAAATCTGCGGTTGATTCTGGTTTCCGCAAGGGCGCTGGCAGCTATCAAGCCGAATATGCTGTGGCACCCTCACTTATCGCGCCCGGAAAGACGCTATCAAACAGCAGCCATTTCTTTGCTGGAGCAAAGGAAGTAGCGACGCTTGATACCTACGAAACGTCGCTCGGCATCACGCATTTTGGCAAAGCGATTGATTGGGGATGGTTTGAAATCATCGAAAAACCAATTTTCTATCTGCTCGATTGGTTGTTCAAACTCACCAATAATTTCGGGCTGGCGATCATGATGCTGACGTGCATCGTGCGCGGTGCGATGTTCCCTGTTGCCCAGCGCCAGTTTTCAAGCATGGCAGGAATGCGCGTAGTTCAGCCTAAGCTCAAGGAACTGCAAGAGCGTTACAAGGACGATAAGCCAAAGCTTCAGCAAGAGATGATGGAGCTTTACAAACGTGAGAAGATCAACCCCGTCGCGGGCTGCCTTCCGATCTTCCTGCAAATTCCGATATTCTTCGCGCTGTATAAAGTGCTGATGCTGACTATCGAAATGCGGCATCAACCCTTTGCGCTCTGGATCCGCGATCTTTCGGCGCCTGATCCTGCAAATCTCGTTGCCTTGGCGGGCAATTTCGGAATACCGTTGCCACATTTGTTGGGCATCGGCGTCCTTGCGGCGATCCTCGGCATCACGATGTTCTTGCAATTCAAACTTAACCCCGCGCCTGCCGATCCAGCGCAGCAGCAGATATTCGCGATCATGCCTTGGATGATGATGTTCATGATGGCGCCGTTTGCCGCAGGCTTGCTGCTCTATTGGACAACGTCGAACATCCTCACCATCGCACAGCAAAAGTGGCTCTATTCACGGCACCCGGGAATGAAAGCGCCGGTGAAGGCGTGACCTTCACTGACGAAGAGATTGAAAACGCGCGCAAGATTTTTAGTGGGCCGATAGCCTTCCTCAAATCCGCGCCGACGCTTGAATTCATCCCGCCGCCGATGGTCAATGAGGTTGCGTTTGCGGGGCGATCAAACGTTGGCAAATCATCATTGCTCAACGCGCTGACCAACCGCAGCAGCCTCGCGCGGACGTCCAACACTCCCGGACGGACGCAGGAGCTGAACTTCTTTGATGTTGGCGTGCCGCTGGCGTTTCGGCTCGTCGATATGCCGGGTTACGGCTATGCTGAAGCGCCCAAGGATGTCGTCAAGAAATGGCGGTTCCTGATCAATGATTTCCTGCGCGGGCGGCAAGTGCTCAAGCGCACGCTCGTCCTGATCGACAGCCGCCACGGCGTCAAAGACGTTGACCGCGACGTGATGGAGATGCTCGATCAAGCTGCGGTCAGTTACCGGATCATCCTCACCAAGGCCGACAAGATCAAAGCGAGCGAGCTTGAGGCGATCACCGCCAAAACCGAAGCCGAAGTCCGCAAACGCCCCGCCGCGCATCCCGATCTGATCGTCACATCAAGCGAGAAGGGCATGGGCCTTCCAGAGTTGCGTGCGGCGGTGATTGAGGCGATTAGCTGACATATGCTAAAATAATTACGCTGGATTACCCGCGATCCAATTTTGCATTTGGCTTGTCTGTTCGCGAAATGGCTGTTTTGCAATGTCGTCCGCTGACCACCCGTCTGCCGAGAGTATTTGAAAATATTCTGTCTGAAACTGATTAAATCGCTTCCAAATGCGCGATGGCGGCGGAGCACTTATCACGTCGGCAACATCGACAAGCCAATTTCTCACTTTCTCTACCAACGTAAAAGAGTCATTCTTGTGAACCATGATATCGTTGCCTGCGATGTCCGATATCGCAGCTTGATACTGATAAGGCTTATCGGACAAAATCAGACATTTCTTGTCTGAATATTGCGAGCCACCAAATCTGCGACAGCCCATATCTAGCGCATGATGAGTTTAGGTAGAGCAAATGTGTTCCCCTGCGTAGGCAGGGGTCCAGTCCCAGACAAAAAGAGTCTTTGTTAAGGTCTGGACCCCTGCCTTGGGTCCCATCAAAGTATT
>JAYUAU010000142.1:0-14745 GCA_043741135.1 Sphingomonadales bacterium
TGAAAAGCGATATTTTTGCCCGGCATGGATAAGCCGTTAAATGGTTCAAACTCATAAGTGCAAACGATAACGAAGCACTTGCTCTCGCAGCGTAACCCATGGGGCTCCGGCTCCTAAGTTATTCTAACAGAACACGGTCGGACTGAACCGGGTAACAGAAGCAGAAACCAGCGGTTCCGGGGGCACCGGGCAACAGAAGCCCCCGACTGCGCTTGACATTTTTACGCGTCCCCGCAATAGCGCCCGCTTTCCGCACGCTTCGGTGCGCATTCGAATCATATCAGAAGGTTTATCGGTCATGGCAAAGCCAACCACAGTGAAGATCAAGCTTGCCAGCACGGCGGACACCGGATTTTTCTATGTTACCAAGAAAAATCCGCGCACGCAGACTGAGAAACTGTCGTTCAAGAAATATGATCCCGTCGTGCGCAAGCATGTTGAGTTCAAAGAAACCAAGATTAAGTAAGCGCGCGCGCATCGGCAACTTCGCCTAGTTGCGCGACCACTTCAACAAAGCGCATCAGCGAAATCGGTTTGCTGACATAAGCATCAGCCCCTGCCGCGCGAATCCGGTCTTCATCGCCTTTACCCGCATAAGCCGTGACCGCCATGATCGGAATGCGGCGTAGGATCATATCGCGTCTGATCGCCTCGATCAGCTCAAGCCCGTTGATGTGCGGCATTTGAATATCCATGATGATGATTTCAGGCGCGAAGGTTGTCGCACGGTCAATCGCCAGCCGTGCATCCTTGACACCCTCTGCCTCATAGTCGTGTGCGCGCAGTAAATCGCAAAAGAGTTTCAAATTCAGTTCATTGTCCTCGACAACGAGCACCCTTTTTGTCACGCGTATAAATCCTCAATGGCTATCGAGCCGCAACCCTAAAAGACAGAACTAGGCGATGACAAGGCATGAAACAAATCAAGATGACGTTCTGGCGCTCTCCGCGCTCATCTGGACAATCAGCGAGCCTGAACGGGCGCAGCGTTTGATGGCGCTCACTGGGCTTGAGCCCTCCGATTTGCGCGCGCGCGTTGGTGATCCTGATGTGCTCGGCGCAGTGCTTGGATTTCTCGAAGGCCATGAGCCTGATTTGATCGCCTGCGCAAGCTCGATTGGCACCACGCCGCAAAGCCTGATTGCCGCGCGGATGAGGATCAGCGCATGAGCCGCCCTTTGCTGATTAGCGACTGTGATGAAGTCTTGCTCCACATGGTTACGCCGTTTGGGCAGTGGCTTGAGGACGCGCATGATATATGCTTTGATTTTGAGACGGGCGATTTCGTTGATGCGCTCAAGCATAAGGCGAGCGGCGATGCGGTTGAACAGGCTAAAATATGGCCTTTGCTCAAAGGCTTTTTCGAAACCGAGATGCACCGGCAAAAACCGATCATTGGGGCTGTTGAAACGATCAACGCTTTATCTACCCATGCTGATGTTGTGATCCTGACGAACCTGACCGACGATGTTCGGGATGCGCGCGCGGCGCAATTACGCGCGGTGGGGATCGATTTCCCCGTTTACACCAATCAAGGTGGAAAGGGCGAATTGCTCGCCAAAATTATCGCTGATTACAATCCAAGCCAGACGGTCTTTGTTGATGATTTGCCGCATCAGCATAGCTCAGTTGAACAAATTGTCCCTCACGTTTGGCGATTGCATATGGTAGGAGAACCAAAGCTTGCGCCGCATGTAAAGACAGCCGGTGCGGCGCATGCGCGGATTGATGACTGGGCAAGCGCGAAGCCGTGGATTATGAACCGATTTGAAGGAAAAGCTTTATGACTCAGCCGCCGCTTATGATGATGAGTGCAACCAACCGATCTGAATCAGTTGAAGACCGATTGGCTGAATTGGGGATCATTTTGCCCTCACCCGCAGCGCCTGTCGCGGCCTATGTGCCCACCGTTGAAGCATCGAGCATGCTGTTCATTTCGGGCCAACTGCCTTTTGCTAATGGCAATGTGATGGTTGGCCGATTGGGCGAAGACCGTGATCTCGATTACGGCCAGGCGGCCGCGCGTGCGTGCGGATTGATGCTGATCGCGCAAATGAAGGCAGCGCTTGGTTCGCTTGACCGCGTTGAACGGATCGTCAAGCTTAATGTCTTCGTCAATTCTGACCCTCGATTCACTGATCAGCCCAAGGTGGCGAATGGTGCGTCTGAGCTGATGGTTGATGTCTTTGGTGACGCGGGGCGGCACGCGCGCGCGGCGGTTGGGGTTCCGACTTTGCCCGCGGGTGCTGCGGTGGAGGTTGATGCGATTGTCGCCCTTCGCGCTCCTTGACGGCCTGATTGCGCCGCCGCCTGAGGCTGGGCGCACTGCCTTTCTGCGCGCGCAGCCTTATGCTCACCGAGGATTGCACAGCGCGCACATCCCTGAGAATAGCCGCGCGGCGTTCAGCGCCGCCATTGCGGCTGGCCACGGGATTGAATTAGACGTTCAGGCCGCGCGTGACGGTGAGGCATTTGTCTTCCACGATGCCGAACTCACGCGGCTCTCACATCAAAGCGGCGCGTTTGCTGCGTTGACGGCGGATTTGCTTGAAAAGATTGGTTTACGCAATTCAACCGAAACGATTCCTAGGCTTACCGATATCTTGAATCTTGTGGGCGGCCGCGCGCCAATCCTGATCGAGATTAAAACCGTTGGTAATAAGGTGGGGGTGCTCTGTCTTTCAGTGCGCCGCGCGCTTGAAGGGTATCAGGGACGCGTTGCGATCATGTCGTTTAATCCTGCGGTTGGCCGCTGGTTTGCTGGGCATGCGCCGCGTTTTACGCGCGGGCTCGTGGTCAGTGAGAGCGGCGCACCCGGCATGATCGCCGCACTCAAACGCTGGGCCGCACGGCGTATGGGATTATGGCGCGCTAAGCCTGATTTCCTTGCCTATGACGTTCGCGATTTCCCCTCACGCTTTGCCGCTGAGCAGCGCAAACGTGGGCTGATCATTCTCACGTGGACGGTGCGGACAGCTGATGACGAGCGTGTTGCGTTTTCGTGCGCTGATGAGATCATTTATGAAAAGGCCAACACCTAACCCCAATGCACGTCAACGCGCGCGGTGAACTCGGCCTTTCGGCTCGAATGGAAAGTGGGGTGGCAGCGCTTGACCCTGCACAGTGGAATGGCTGTGCAGGCCCTGCAAATCCGTTCGTTTCACACGCCTTTCTAAGCGCGCTCGAAACGTCGGAGAGCGCAAGCGTCAGTGCGGGCTGGCAACCGGTGCCGCTCGTTATCGAGCCGGGTGCTGGCGATTTGATTGGTGCGATGCCTAGCTATGCCAAAAGCCATAGCCAAGGTGAATATGTATTCGATCACAGCTGGGCCGATGCTTACAGCCGCGCGGGCGGGCATTACTATCCCAAGCTTCAGATTGCGGTGCCGTTTACGCCGGTGCCCGGGCCGCGTTTGCTCACCGATGATGACAGTGTGGCAGCCACGCTGATTGCAGGCGCACAGGCGCTTGTTGATCAAAGCGGGCTTTCCTCAGCACATGCGACCTTCCTTAATGAGCGTGACCGCGCGCGGTTTGAAAGCGCTGGCTGGCTGCTTCGCAGTGGCACGCAGTTTCACTGGGCCAATCACGGCTATTCATGTTTCGATGACTTTCTGGGTGCACTCTCATCGCGCAAGCGCAAAGCGATTCGCAAGGAGCGCAGCACCGCACAAGCTGGCCTCGATATTGTTCGCCTGACCGGGGCAGCCATTAAACCTGAACATTGGGATGCGTTTTGGGATTTCTATCAGGATACAAGTGCGCGGAAATGGGGTCGCCCTTATTTGACGCGTGATTTCTTTAGCCAAATCGGCGCGACAATGGCAGACCAGTTGCTGTTGATCTTAGCGCTCAGAAACGGCAGACCGATTGCGGGCGCGCTCAACTTCATTGGCGGCAATGCGCTTTACGGGCGTTATTGGGGCGCGCGCGAAGATGTGCCCTGCCTGCATTTTGAAATCTGCTATTATCAAGCGATTGAGGCCGCGATTGAACGGGGGTTGGCGTCAGTTGAAGCGGGCGCGCAAGGCGAACATAAGCTCGCGCGCGGCTATATTCCCGTCACCACATGGTCAGCGCATTACATCGCTGACGAAGGGTTCCGCGATGCAATTGCCGATTTCCTTGTGAGAGAGCGGCGCGCGGTTGAACGTGAGGTTGAATTTCTGGGCGAAATGGCACCGTTTAAGAAAGGGTGATGCGTGGCGCCGCCCTCTATTTAGCAACTGACCCAATCCAGCTAGCAACGTCTTCCGCGACCTTATTGGCGGCCTGATTAAGCGCTTTACCCGCAGGCATAGGCTCAATCGCGCTTACGGGCACGCGCGTTTCAAAACGGCGCGATTGCAGTGGCATGTCTTTACCCGGTAAGAGCAAGGTATCGAACACGACAACCGCTTCCCGGACGTCAGCATCGATCCCAAAGCGCAGCAAGGTGCCGCCGAGTTGCATGCCGGGGTTCGAAAAACTCTGCCGCGCATCAAGCACCATCTTGCCATTTTTGACCGCGATGGTCTCGCTCAGCACGCGTTGAAATAAGCGCGCTGGAGCCTCTACCCACACCGCATCCTTAATATAAGCAATTGAGGTCGCGCCGCTATTAACCGCAACGCGCGTCGTCGCAATTGCTTGCGGCACCGTCGGCACTGCGATCACGATAGTATCGCCGACGCCCGCGGTGCGCGTTTGATCAGCGGCAATAGTGTTTGCAGGCGTAAGCGTGAGGAGTGACGGTGGCGCTTTCCCGCCAAGGCTGATACAAGCGCAGAGCGGCAAGGCGGCGATAAGGGCGATCAAGGGCTTTATCATTTGTTGGCCTTTCCAGGCTTGTAATCAGGCAAAGCGGGTGCGCCAATCAGTGATGCAGCACCGCCCGAATCGAGTTTGGCAGCGACCGATCCAATCGATTCAGACATTATCCGCAAATCGCGGACGAGCTGACCAATTTCGGGAACAGTCTGCGTTGAGAGGGTTTGCAGTGCGGGGCGAGCATCACTGATCGCTGCGTCAAGGTTAACCATCGACTTTTGGGCTTGGGCAACCGTCTTGCGCAGCTCAATGATCGTTGAGCGCCCTTCTTGCTCTACCAAAGTGTTAGTGCTGCCCGCAATTTTCCCAATTTCTTCAACGGCAAGCCCCGCAGCTTTGATCGTCGCTCGCGTTTCAACAAGTGTTGCTTTGATTTCAGGGCCGCTGTTAGCAAGTTCGCCCGTAAGCCGTTCGGTATTGCTCAGAATCCGGCCAAAGGCGCGCTGATTATCATCAGTCAGTAATTCAGTGAGCCGCTCGGTGAGCGTCGTCAGTCGTTCAAGCAATTGCGGCGCATTGTTGAGCAGCGCGCCAAGCCCCGCCGATTTGGTTGGGATCACCGGAACGCCAGCGGGGCCAAGCTCTGAAATGGGCGGCGCGCCTTTAACCGCGCCGTAAAGTTGGATTTGTGAAACACCGGTAAAGCCAACGCCTTGGATTGATGCCGTCGTGCCGATTAACACTGGCAGACCTTCATCAACCGAAACGCGGACGCGGACAAATTCAGGATTGGGCTTCCACAGTTCGATTTCCTTGATTTGTCCTGATGGCACGCCTGAAAAACTAACACTCGCGCCCTTGGCAATGCCTTCAACCGAGCTTTTGAAGAAGATATCATAATCTTTCTGCTTGCCGTTCGTCAGCCCCGCGAGCCAGATGGTGAAAGCGGCAAGCCCCGCGAGCAGCGCCAGAACGACGCTGCCAACAAGGATATGGTTCGATCTTGTCTCCATTATCCTATCATGCCCCTGTTTTCTTCAAATGATCAACACTTTGCAGCACAGCGCGCCCGCGCGGGCCTTTGAAATACATTTGGGTCCACGGATGATCGAGCGCGAGAAGCTCTGGGATCGTACCGACCGCGACCATTTTCCCGTCCGCAAGCACCGCAACACGGTCACAAATTGTGTGGAGCGTATCAAGATCATGCGTGATCAAAAACACCGTCAGCCCCAGCGTGCGTTTGAGATCAAGCGTAAGCGCATCAAAGGCCGCAGCCCCAATTGGATCAAGCCCCGCAGTTGGTTCGTCAAGGAACAGAACGGCGGGATCAAGCGCAAGCGCGCGCGCGAGGCCAGCGCGCTTTTTCATGCCGCCGGATAGTTCGGACGGATATTTCGCGCCTGCATCAGCAGGCAACCCCGACATAATCACTTTATAAGCCGCGATTTCATCTAGCAAAGTCTGATCAAGGTTGGGATAATATTCGCGCAACGGCACTTGCACATTTTCAGCAACAGTCAGCGTTGAAAACAGCGCCCCGCCTTGGAATAAAACTCCCCAGCGGCGGCGCACGTCGAGCGCGTCGCGTTCATCCTTATCAACCATCGATTCGCCAAATATCTCAACTTCGCCCTCGTCAGGGCGCTTGAGACCAATGATCGAGCGCATCAGCACTGATTTTCCCGTGCCCGATCCGCCAACGACGCCCAAAATCTCGCCACTCATCACGTCAAGGTCTACACCGTCATGAACCGTCTGGCTACCAAAGCGGTTGACGATGCCACGCACGCGGATCGCGATGGGGTCTTCAAGGTTCATTTCCAGCCCACCGCCGTGAAGAACACCGCAAAGAAGGCATCGAGCACGATCACGAGGAAAATTGCTTGGACGACGGCGGCTGTGGTTCGCTGGCCAACCTCCTCAGCATTGCTCTCAACTTGTAGCCCCTGATAACAGCCCGCCATTGCAATAATGATCCCAAAAACAGGAGCCTTGATCATCGCGATATAAAGATCAGTCATCGGGATCACTTCGCGCAATCGCTGAACAAATGTCAAGGGCGGGATATCAAGTGCAACCCAGCAAAATACCCCGCCGCCCACGATTGACATGATGATCGCATAAAAACCGAGCAAGGGCATCATCGCCACGGCCGCAATCAGGCGCGGCAAAACTAATGCCTCAATTGGGGAGACGCCAATGGTGCGCATCGCATCAATTTCTTCGGTGAGCTTCATCGTGCCAATTTGCGCGGCAAAGGCCGAACCTGAACGCCCCGCGACCATGATTGCGGTCATCAACACACCGAGCTCACGCGTTGTGATCCGGCCAATCAGGTTGATCGTAAACACCTCCGCGCCAAATTGCGCGAGCTGGACAGCGCCTTGCTGCGCAATCACAATCCCGATCAGGAAGCTCATCAAGCCAATGATCGCAAGCGCCTTGACCCCAACAAGTTCAAAGCGCTGTATGACCGCGTTTAACCGGAAACGCGAGGGGTGACGGATGATCGATCCAATTGCGATCATCGTCGCGCCAAAGAATGACAGCATCCCCTGCATCGTGCGAACCGCCAAGATCGTGGCATCGCCGATTTCGCCAATGACGCGAAAGATCGGACTTTCAGGTTCGCGCCGCATCGGAACCTCTTCGCCCGATGCCCCAACTTGAGCGAGTAAATGCGCGGTGTTGGAGGTTGCGCCGATAATCTGGGCATCATGCGTGATGGCGAGTTTATGGACAATCCACGCGCCAACGGTATCAATTCGTTCAATCGAAGATAGATCGATGAAGGCAGGGGCAACGCTTAAAGCGTCAAGTCGCTTGGGAAGATTACCAATCCGCGCAAGCGTTAACCGCCCGGTGAAGCGCACCCCCAGCGCATCACCCTTTCGTTCTTCGACAAAATCGACATTTTGGTTCATCACGCCAAACACTGGTCGATTCTACCCATATCGGCAAGCTTGAATATGATGATGGAGATTTGATGCATAAACTGTCGATTTATGATCTCGACAAGACGATAACGAAGGCAGCCACCTTTGGCCCTTTCCTCGCTCACGCCGTGAGGCATGCTACGCCTTGGCGGCTGATTTTGGTGCCCATCGTTGCGCTCGTAACGCTTGGTTATGCGCTCAAACTGATCAATCGTGCGCGTTTGAAAGAGATCAATTTAGGGTTGTTGTTGGGGCAGCGGATTGATCAAGCCCGTTTGACCAAATTGGCGCGGAGTTTTGCCGCACTGACATTGAGCAACAACATATTGACTGAGGCTGCTGCTCAAATTGCGCAAGACCGCGCCGAGGGACGCCGGATTATCCTCGCGAGTGCCTCGTATCATTTTTATGTCGCTGAAATCGGGCATTTGCTCGGGATAGACGATGTTATCGCCACTCAAGTGACCGCGATTGCGCCGGGGCTCGTCTCGCCGCGTATCAAGGGTGAGAATTGCTATGCGCAAGGCAAATTAGCAATGGTTAAGGCGTGGATGGCCGCAGAGGGCATCGTGCGCGACGCCTATGACATACGCTTTTATTCTGACCATATTTCAGACCTGCCATGCTTTGATTTCGCCGATCAGCCGGTTGTGACCAATCCGCATGCCCCGATGCGCGCTTATGCAGCGAGCAAAGAATGGCCAATCCTCGACTGGGTCTAGCCAAGCGCTGCGAAGCTTGGCATGCCGATTTCAACATCGAGTGTTCGCCTCAAGGATATGATTATGCCGCATCATCACCCCGGGTTTACCGGATCACCGCTTGACCGCGTTGATCATCTCCGCAGCGACGTTGAGGCAGTTGCTGGCTTGCAAAGCGATTGGCGGGGGCGGTTGCTCGGCCTTGAGGGGCTTGACCCGCTTATATCTCCTGAAGGCGGCCTCGTGTGGCACAATATGGGCGAGGCGGCACCTGAGGCGGAACTGATCCTGCTTGGCCTGATTGATGAACGTCCCCATTTTGCCGCGCTCACCCCCGAACTCGGGACGGTGATGCGCTCGCCCGCCATCTTCCACGCGCTCTCAACGCTCAGCGGTGATCAAGCCGCAATCTACGGCACCGCACGTTCGCTCATTGATTGGCACAATGCTCATCTTTTCTGTGGGCGCTGTGGCGGGGCAACCACGCTGTTCCGCGCAGGATGGGGGCGCAACTGTTCGGCGTGCGGGAAGGAGCATTTTCCGCGAACTGACCCCGTGGTGATCATGCTCGCTGAGTTTGAAGGCAAAGTGCTTGTCGGGCGGCAATCGCGCTTCCCCCCAGGCAATTATTCAGCACTTGCTGGCTTCCTTGAGCCTGGCGAATCAATGGAAGAGGCCGTGCGCCGCGAACTATTTGAAGAAGCAGGCATCCGCACCGGCGCAGTCCGATACGTCACCAGCCAGCCGTGGCCGTTCGGATCACAATTGATGCTGGCGTGCATTGCGCAGGCGCAGGATGACAAGATCACGCTTGATACTAACGAACTTGAGGATGCAATGTGGGTGAGCAAGGATGAGGCAAGAGCCGCGTTTGCGGGCGAGGCGGGCGCACGCTTCGTCGCGCCGCCGCGCTTTGCGATTGCGCATACATTGCTCGCCCGCTGGATCGATGAATAAGCGCTACAGCATCATCAGTGCGACCGCATTGTTAATCGCGTGAAGGATGATGTTAATCCGCAGCGATCCGGTCTTATGATAAATATAACCAAAGGCCGCGCCGAGCACCATCAGTGGGGGAATCGCGTAGGGCTGTAAATGAATAGCTGCAAAAACGAATGACGCGACCGCAATCGCGGCAAAGTCTGGTATCTTGTGACCAAGCGCTCTCTGGAGCAGTCCGCGAAACAGCAATTCTTCCACCAGCGGCGCGAGGATCGCAATCGCGCTAAAACCAAGCACAATATTGAGCGGGGTGCGCGGGATATTTTTGATGAGGTCAGTGATTTCCTTTTGCATATCAATGCCGGGGATCACGTAAGTCGCGTAAATGAAGTTGAACAGATACACCCCGATCAGCAGCGGCACGGCGAGCGCTAGACTTTTGACGAGCGACATGTTTCCAAAGGTCATTAGCCCCAGCTGATCAGCGCGCGTGCCAATGCGGAGATAGGCCCAAAGCAGAATGAGCAGCAAAACGCCTGACGTGATAATGCCCCAGACAATTGAAATTGGTGACATTGCTCCCGCAGTGAAGCCATTGACGAGAAGCACCACCCCAACGGTGCATAAAATTTGCAAACCAAAATACAGTATGATCCACCCAACACTGATTAAAATACCCGGGAAAGGCACATTTTTTGCGCCTTGGTCACTCTCGCTCATCTCAAACTCCTTCATGCTTTCACTAAATAACGCGCCATGATCCAGCCTTCACTTGGGCTTCCCGCACGCCACCGCCGCACTTTGAGCCATTCGGCCTTCGCGCCAATCTGTTGCACCCTATCCCCGTTGACAAGTGGGCTCCAATCAAGTTTTTCAGCGGTAATCGAAGGTTTCAACCGCACATTGACATAGCCAAGATCAGATTTGACCAGATAATCGACGGGCTTAGGCACAGCCGGGCTTGGTCGCTTGGTGAGCAAAGCGGTAAAGCGCTTCATCGGAAAGGCGGGGCCGGGATCAACTTTAAGCTTGCGCACTCCATCAACATCGCGGTGCCCGACGATATCGGTGATGCCCGGATAGGTTGAAAGCAGTGTCCGCACCAGTTGCTGGAGTGCGGCGAGCTGCTTTTCAGGGAAATTCGCCCAGTGTACTTTGGCTTTGCCGACCCACGGATCATGTGCCTCGATCATCCCACCGAACGGCGCGAGCTTTGCTTTTGATACGGAGCCGTGTTGCCAATCAAGATAATGGTCGTCATCGGTTTTGAAGTGGTAGCCCGGATTGACGAGTTCGATGCCCACCGAAAAGCGGTTTACCTCTGCGCGGCCCTGATATTCGCCGTATCCCGCATGCCACGCATCGTCGCGCGTTGAAACCATCTGCGTGATTTCGCCATCCACGTCGACGATGAAATGCGCGCTTGCCTTCGAAACAGGATTGAGAAACGTGTTAATCGCAGAGGCCACTTCATACGACGCCGTATAATGCATCACGATCAGTTCGGGAGGCTGTGTGCCTGCATAAAAATTGTGGCTAGGCTTGCGCACGGCGAGATCAAGCCAACCAAAAGCATCAAACTGCACGGGAGGTCAGCTAATCGTTCGCGCGCGGGCTTGGGCGTAAGTGCCAAGCAAGCGCACCGTCCGGCTGTGATAACGAAGCTCATCTAGCGCGCGGCCAACCGCTGGGTCTTCTGGATGGCCTTCGATATCAGCAAAGAATGTCGTCGCAGCAAAGCTTGACCCGCGCTGATAGCTTTCAAGCTTGGTCATATTGACGCCGTTGGTAGCAAACCCACCCATCGCTTTGTAGAGCGCAGCGGGGACATTCTTCACTTCGAACAGCAATGTCGTCATCACAATGCCTTCGCTCAGGTCTGCAACGCCTGACCGCGCGAGGACGACAAAGCGTGTCATATTATCACCCGAATCCTCAAGCCCCTCCGCGAATATGTTCAGCCCGTAGGTCTGCGCGGCGAGCGGCGGCGCAATCGCGGCCACGCTCTTATCACCAAGCTCTACAGCGCGCGCGGCAGCACCTGCGGTATCAGGGTAGGCCAGCGGCGCAATCCCGCGCGCGCGCAACCAATGGCGGCATTGCCCCAGCGCTTGGGGATGGCTGATCGCTTGTTTGACATCTGATAAAGCACCGATGCCCATCAACGCATAACGGATCGGCAAAAAATATTCATGTGTGATCACAAGCCCTGATTCAGGCAATAAAAAATGGATATCGGCCACCCGCCCATGGAGCGAATTTTCAATCGGGATCATCGCGCATCCCGCCTTGCGATCTTGCACCGCCTCAATCGCATCTTCAAAGCTAAAACAAGGCAGCGCTAGCCCATCAGGAAACATATCCATCACCGCGATATGCGAATTAGCGCCCGGCGCGCCTTGAAACGATATCGCACGTTTTGGGTCAGCTGCCGCCGCGTTCTGCATTGCAAGCACCAAGGGTTGTGCGGGTTCGGGATAATTTTCCATCTCTTAACCGCGCTTATCGCGGCGAATCAAAGCGCGCAACTGGCTTGCAGTAGGCGGCGAGCGCGATTAAGGGACATCGCGATAGGCAGTTTAGACATTTATCGAGGCTTTTTCTGGCATGGTTGACCACACAAATACGATTGCAGGGTGGATATTGGGTGCGGGCATTGTTGCTTTGGGCGGAACAATTCTGACCGGCGAAATGTTTCGTCATCACAAGGTTGAAAAAGGCGGCTATGAAGTTGCTGATGCGGCGCCAGGTGGCGGCGGTGAGGCTGCGGTTGTTGAGCTGACAAACTTCACTCTCGGCGACGCCGCAAAGGGCGCGGAAGTGTTCAAGAAATGCGCGTCATGCCACACGATTGCCTCGGGCGGCGCGAACGGCATTGGCCCCAACCTTTACGGTGTCATCGGGAAAAAGCACGGCCATGCCGCTGGTTTCGCTTATTCCGAAGGCATGGCGACGAAGCCCGGCAATTGGGATTTTGCTGCGATGGATGAGTGGCTTACCGCACCCAAAAAATATGTTGCTGGCACAAAAATGAGCTTTGCTGGTCTCGGCAAAGCTACCGACCGCGCGAACGTGATCGTTTATTTGAATTCGCAAGGATCGAATTTACCGATTCCAGCGGCACCCGTTGCTGAGGCTGCGGCTCCAACGGTGGCGGCTGCGAAATAATGACTGATCGGCGTTCCCGCACTCACGCCACAGGATAAAATTGCCGCGCGATATCCCATGCTTGTTCGGCAGTTTCAACAAAATGGATCAGGTCTAGGTCCTTTGCCGAAACAACCCCTTCTTCGACTAGCGCGTCAAAATTGACGACACGGTTCCAAAACTCCTTGCCAAACAGCAACACAGGCATCGGTTTGATTTTTCCGGTTTGAATAAGCGTGAGCAGCTCAAACGTCTCGTCAAATGTGCCAAAACCGCCCGGGAATACCGCAACCGCGCGTGCGCGGAGCAGAAAGTGCATTTTGCGCAGCGCGAAATAGTGGAACTGGAAACTAAGCCCCGGCGTCACATACGGATTAGGCGCTTGTTCATGCGGCAACACAATGTTGAGCCCGATTGACGATACGCCGACATCAGTCGCGCCGCGGTTTGCCGCCTCCATGATTGATGGCCCGCCGCCTGAGCACACAACGAATTGCCGCAGACCGTCTTTATCAGCGGGAATGAGGCTAACCATTTGCGCCAATTTGCGCGCCTCAGCATAATAATGAGATTTTGCCTCAAGGCTCTTCGCGACCTTTGGATCGTCAACCTTAGCGGCGGCTCCGGGTTCGGGTATCCGCGCCGAGCCGTAAAAGACGAATGTTGATCCAATCTTTGCCTCATCAAGCAGCAATTCGGGCTTGAGCAGTTCAAGCTGAAAGCGCACGGGGCGCAAATCTTCGCGGAGCAAAAATTCGGCATCCTGAAACGCCAGCCGATACGCCGGATGATCGGTTTGCGGGCTAGTGAGTGTCGAGAGTTTGGCCTGCTGCGCCTCTTGGGCTGCGTCAGCGAAAATACGCTTGGGGAGTTTACGGTCAGTCATTCATTCGCCTTAGCGACAAAATACCACGCCGCCCATATCGAAATTCAAACGACCGCCGTAAACCGATTGACATGTGAGCGGTTAGCGTTAGGGGCGGCGACGGGCCACGCGGCCCCAACGCCGCGCTGCTCTCTGCAAGGAGACGCTTACATGACTGTTCTAATGCCAACGTGCAAACCCGCGCGTCCGTTTTTTTCCTCTGGCCCTTGCGCAAAGCCGCCGGGCTGGGAAGCTTCCAAACTCCAAACTGAATGCCTTGGGCGCTCGCACCGTTCAAAGATCGGCAAGTCACGTTTGCAGCTCGCGATCGATTTGATCCGTGATGTGCTCCAAGTCCCCGATACGCACCACATTGGCATCGTTCCCGGCTCTGATACCGGCGCGTTCGAAATGGCGATGTGGACGATGATGGGCGCCAAGCCGCTCACGATGATGGCGTGGGAAAGCTTTGGCGAAGGCTGGGTGACCGATGCGGTCAAGCAATTGAAACTTGATGCCACCGTGATCACCGCGCCTTACGGCGAAATTCCTGATCTCGGCGCGGTTGATTTCAGCGGCGACGTGGCGTTCACGTGGAACGGCACAACGTCGGGCGCGCGCGTGCCAAATGGCGATTGGATCGCCGATGACCGCGCAGGCCTTACCTTTAACGACGCGACCTCAGCGGTGTTCGCTTACGATATGCCTTGGGACAAACTCGACGTTACCACCTTTAGCTGGCAAAAAGTGCTTGGCGGCGAAGGCGCGCACGGGGTGATCATCCTTGGCCCGCGCGCGGCCCTCCGCCTTGAAAGCTATACGCCGCCGTGGCCGCTGCCCAAAATCTTCCGGTTGGTTTCGAAAGGCAAGCTTACCGAAGGCGTGTTCAAGGGCGATACGATCAACACCCCCTCGATGCTCGCGGTCGAAGATGTTATATTTGCGCTTGAATGGGCGCAATCGCTTGGCGGGCTATCAGGCTTGATGGCACGCAGCGATGCGAATGCCGCCGCACTCAGTAAAATCGTTGAGGAACGCCCGTGGCTTGGCCATCTTGCGCCTGATGAAGCGACACGTTCCAAAACTTCGGTTTGCTTGACCGTTGAGGGTGCCGATGAAGCGATGATCAAGAAAATAGCGTCATTGCTTGAGGCCGAACACGCGGCTTATGATATCGCCGGATACCGCGATGCGCCCGCTGGCCTTCGGATATGGTGCGGCGCGACGGTCGATACAGCTGACATTGAAGCACTCGGGCCTTGGCTCGATTGGGCTTATGCGAGTGTGATGGGCTAGACTTATTTGCGATAAGTCTGCCTCATTCGTCTTTGCGAGCGAAGCGCGGCAATCCATACTTCGGTGCCGCGAGTGGATTGCCGCGTCGCTGCGCTCCTCGCAAAGAC
>JAYUAU010000143.1:0-14647 GCA_043741135.1 Sphingomonadales bacterium
GGGGTCCAGACCTTAACAAAGACTCTTTTTGTCTGGGACTGGACCCCTGCCTACGCAGGGGAACACATTTGCTCTACCTAAACTCATCATGCTCTAGACCGCTTCAATCTCACGCATCAACTGGCTCGGATAGGGCTCTACCAGCCTTTTGGCATCGCTCCATTCCGCAGTCAGCCATGTGTCATAATCCTCTGGTCCGATGATCAGCGGCATCGCCTGGGGGTGCGCAGCGCCGACCAGCGGATTGGGATCAGTCGTCAAAAACGCGAAAACGGGAACATCGGTCAAGTCACGCCAAATGCCCGCAAAGGCAAAGATCGGTTCAGAAGGAACATCATACCAATGCTGACGCTTGGCTCCCTTCTCGCCTGACCATTCCTGAAACCGCGTGACGGGCACGAGGCAGCGCAATTCCACATGGCGTAACGTGCCAATCCAGAACGGGCTATCAAGATTGCGGACATTGGTAACGGGCCGATTGCCTTGCGGTGGTGGCGGAAAGCCCCAAAGCATTGGCGTTAAGCGGCGGTATTGTTCGCCGACGATAACCGGCCCAAATTTACCCGGCGCGACATAGCCGCCGTCCCACACATCTTTGCCAACATCAGCGTCAAACGCCTGCGCGATTTGATTGGCGGGGGCATCGAGACGGTAAAGGTTGCACACAATTATGTCGCAGTAAGCGCAGCTTCAACTTGGCCCAAGCGTTCTTTGCCAAAGAATAATTCGTCACCCACAAAAAAGCTCGGAATGCCAAAAGCACCGCGCGCCACGGCGGCTTCGGTGTTCGAAGCAAGCTGACCCTTAACATCCTGATCCTGCGTGCGCGCAATCATGCCAGCGCCATCAAATCCGTGCTTGGTAAGCGCGCCTGCGACAATCTCAGCATCGCCCAGATTCGTGCCAAGCTCCCACATTTCACTCAGCATCACATCAAGATAGCGATCAAGCACACCGTCTTGTTGCGCGACAATTGCACCGCGCATGATGATGATCGTGTTGATCGGAAAATGAGGGTTCATCTTGAAACTATTGATCGAGTGCGCCTGAATGAACCGCGTCATCTCAAGGCGTTCATATGCCATCTTTGACGGAATTTCGCCGAACTGAACGAAGGGTGCCTTATTATTGGTCGCCTTGAAAATGCCGCCAAGTAGGCAGGGGATATAGCGCGCGCTTGCGCCCGTCCGTTCACACAGCGCGGGGAGCACTTTATGAACAAGATAAGCGTTCGGGCTCGCAAAATCGAAGATGAAATCAATGCTCTTAGTCATATCAAAATGCCTCGCTCCACGGCCGCAAATCTAATTCATGCGTCCATGCACTGCGGTGTTGCTGATGGAGCATGACATAATTGGTCGCGATCTGATCGGGTGAGAGCACGCCGTCGCTCGCTTTCATCGCGTCAAAATCGGGGCGAATGCTGCGAATGAAATCGGTATCAATCCCGCCATCAATCACAACGTGAGCGACATGAATATTCTGCGGCCCGAGTTCACGCGCCATGCTTTGAGCAAGCATCCTAAGCGAAGCCTTCGCGCCAGAAAATGCCGAAAAGCCAGCCCCGCCGCGAAGGCTAGCGGTCGCTCCGGTGAAAATGATCGTGCCGGCCTGCCGCGTGATCATTCGTTTAGCGACTTCACGGCCCATCAAAAAGCCGCCAAAGCACGCCATTTCCCAAACTTTGCGGTAAACTTGCGCGGTCATTTGAGTGATTGGGAAGCTTACGTTCGCACCGATATTGAATACCGCGACTTCGATAGGCCCGACATCGCGTTCAATCGCATCGACCATATGGATCATCGCGTCCTCATCGCGCGCATCAGCGGGATAGGCTTGTGCTTGATGCCCTGCGTCACGGATTGATTGTGCTAAAGCCTCCAATTGCTCTCCGTTACGCGGCCTCCGGTTGACGCACGCCACCAAGCCTTGTTCTGCGAATGCGCGCGCAATCGCGCCGCCTGTTGCATCGCCTGCACCAATAATGAGGGCTGCTGTCATCATTTACCTCTTTGCGTCGTATGATGATGAAGACGCTTGAATGACAAATCAAGGCGTAATCGGCGTGATCGCCATCACGCGCAATTCGCGTTGGGCGCGGCTAGCCTGAAGTTAACAAGAGGAGATTTGGTCATGAGTCGGCGCATCATCGCATTATTGGCAACCAGTCTTTTCGTTCAGGGCTGTGCCGAGGCGAATTCGATTTATCGGGTGAGTAAATTGTCTGGTAGCGATCCGGTCGTCATCGCCTCTGATGCCAAGCAACGCTTTTTGCTGAGCCAAATCGAAAAAGTGCCCGACAACGACAGACCGGCTTTCCGCCGCTTTTGCATTGAACCTAGCCCTGATGTTTTCACCGTGCTCAGCCAATCGGCGAGCGGAAGTGGTTCGCTTGGCCTTGATACCAATTCAAAATCACTCAATGCGGCTATCCAGGCGGCGTTGTCAAATAGCGAAACCGGAACAACAATCCCGCGCACGCAGACGCTCAATATGCTCCGCGAAATGATGTACCGCACCTGCGAACGCTATTTGAGCGGGGCAATTGGCGAGATCGAACTTCCGATTGTCGCGATCCGAGATCAGCGGGTGATGGTGTCAATTCTCGCGATTGAGCAATTAACAGGGGCGGTGACGCCAAAGCCCGTGATCATTTCAAGTGGGGGCAGTGCCAGCACGGGGCAAAACGCCGCCGAAATATTGAAATTGGTCGCCAAGGCGCGTGATGATTTGGTGACGGCTGAAGCCGGTCTAAAAGAAGCACAGACAAAAATGGACGAGGCCGATACAGCGGCTGGCGCGGGGAAATGCACTGCGGTGATCGCAGCCACCACGCCCGATACTGCAAAAGTGAAATCGTGCAAGGAAAGCATGAAAGCACTCGACGAAGCCACGGCAACGCGCGACGATGCTGATAAATATTACAAGGCACAAGCCAAAATCGCTAACGCCAGCCAAGGCGTGAGCAACGCGACATCAACCCCGGGTCCCGCGACTGATCCCAAGGACTGGACATTGGCGCAGGCAAGCGCGGTTAAGGATGTGGCGGCCACGGTTCAGCACATAGTCGATAGCACGTTTGATCAAGACGAAACTCAGTTTTTCTGTTTCAAACAAATTGGTGATGCAAAATTGGCGAAGGTGACCAAGGATGCCGAAGCACTCGCTGGGGTCAGTGCCGGTGAGTCGGTTCAGGCCAAATGCCTCGAATATATAATTAAAAGGGTCGAGCAGGCTTCTGCGATCCAAGGGATGCGCACGAAATCAATTTTAAGTGGCATTGGTTTTAGCGAAGCAGAAGTAGGTGAAACGATCTCACGTAACCAGACGGTTTCGACGTTACGTGTAGCGAAGGCGCAGAGAATTCGGCAATGCGTTAACACACCAAAATCACTTAGCGCATTTCTCGCTCTGATGAATGACAAAGCCAATCTCAAGCCGATCAAAGATAAATTCGCGAAAGCAGTGAAAACGGGACTCACGCAAACAGTGGCATTTTTGCGCAATCTCCTGCCATTGCAAAGAGATGAACTTGACGATGTGATCGAAACACAATGCTAAAGGTGCAAGACAATGGCTATTATGATATATTGCTGCAACACAGCGCTAACGATGGGAAATTGGGTTGCCCAACTCGAAGCAGATAGAGCAGAGATCATTTATAACTCAGCTCCAACGATACCAGAAAATGCTGACGTGAGCCGCCTCATCGTCAAAGGCGGCAATGACCCTCACGTCATATCAAGCGACGAATTGCCGTTGGAAACGGAGCAGTTTATCGTCATCGTACGGGAATAACCCCCTCACGCTTTCTCCAGCGTACATTGCAGTGGGTGCTGATGTTCACGCGCAAAATCCATCACTTGCGTCACTTTAGTTTCAGCAACTTCGTATGAGAATATCCCGCACACGCCGACGCCGCGTTGATGGACGTGGAGCATCACGCGCGTTGCTTCTTCCATGTTCATTTTGAAAAAACGTTGGAGGCAGAGCACGACAAATTCCATCGGCGTATAATCATCATTGAGCATCAGCACCTTGTAAGGTGTCGGCTTTTTGGTTCGCGTCCGCGTGCGCGTGGCGACGCCGACATTGCCATTGCCGTCATCATCTTCATCGTTCTGCGCCATGCTGATCCTTATCATATCCGTGTCCAGGGCAATTGCATTTGAACTTTTTGATGTTCCCCTGCGAAGGCAGGGGTCCAGACGGGCCGCGTTTTTGAGGCTTCGCCGCTTCGTTTGAGACAGGACTGGGCC
This sequence comes from Sphingomonadales bacterium, assembly GCA_043741135.1. Lineage (GTDB taxonomy): Bacteria > Pseudomonadota > Alphaproteobacteria > Sphingomonadales > Sphingomonadaceae > Aquisediminimonas. Next base: position 4,260 of record JAYUAU010000143.1, read on the forward strand.
CCTGCCTTCGCCAAGGGAACATCCAACTCTCAGGTGAAACAAGTAATTCTGTCAAAAAAGTCAAATACGATTGCCCCGTATCCGTGTCGATATCGCATAGCAGGGGGCGGGGGCAAGGAGCGATTAAGACTGTATATGAAAATGGCCGCCCCGGTCTCCCAGGGCGGCCACTCTTATCACATATCGGTGCTGGATTAAGCAGCCATGCGCGCCTTTACGGCGTCCGCTGCTACGCTGTAGCGTGTCGAAATTGGCTGAAACACTTCACCAGCAAGCTTCAAATAGAACTCGCTCGACTTTGACATTTCAGCAACCGCGCCATCAAATTGCGTGCGCGCGAAATCGCCTTGGATTTTGAAGAAATCAGCAGGCGCCTTCACTGACGACAGCGACTTCACCATTGCAGTCGTGTCTTCAATGTTCTTGCGGCCAACATCAGCAACGTTTTGTGCTGCGGTTTGCGCGCCGCGAGCCGCAATCTTGCCGGCTTCAACAACGGCTTCGAGGTTGAGCTTGTTAAATTCAACAACATCCTTGGCGAGTTCGCCAGTCTTTTCCATCGCAGCTTTGGCGCGGACGTTGATGTTCTTGAACATGCTGTTCGCGGTTTCGCTAGCCTGTGCGGTTGTTGCTTTTACGCTTGCTTCGATCTTCTTGCTTGTATCGGTCATGATTTTGGTTCCTTCGTTAAGTGTGAGTTTTGCGAGGTCTAGCTTGGGGGTAATCACGTCTGTGACAGTTTCGGCGACTGTCTCAGAGAGAGTTTCGGCAGCGGTGGCAAGTGCGGGGGCCACTGCCTCCGCCGCCGTTTCAAGCGCGGCAAGGACAGGCGCAATCGCCGAGGAGGCGGCTTTACGAGCTGCTGTTGGTTTCGCTTTGTCTGCGTTCACTTGTGCCACGGTTGAAATTCCTTTGTTTCATGTTGCAGTGCACAAATAGGGATGTGATTCGCGAAACGCAAGAGTTTTTTGTGCGGTGCACAAAATAATTTTTCGCAGGGCCTGATCTCACACGAGAAAGGGCGGAGACTTGCGCCTCCGCCCCTTTGGGTCGCTCAGGGTAATGATTAGCGCGCGGCAAGCGATACGTTCGTTCGGGCTTGCACTGCGGCTAAAGTCGATTTTACTGCTGAATTGTAGCACGCACGATGAGCCTTTCGTTCTCCACGGTAAAGACTATCGGCATAATCGCCGCACAGTGATTTCGCGGCACGGTGGATACGTAGCTTGAGCACTCTCACATCATTATCTCTCGATAGATCGAGGCCTTGTGTGGACACGCTCGTCGATATTCTAACGTCTTGCGCGGATGCGGCAGTCGCGGACAGGCCGGAAAGCGAGAGCGCAGCGGTGATGAAAATGAACGTCTTCATGGTGAGTCTCCTTAATTTTGGGGGGGGTTAACGAGAAGCGAATGAGCGGCCCATTTTGGTGGCCATTGCGGTGGTTGTGTCGGTACGGGCTTTGGTGACGCATTGAGCAAAGGCCATTTGTTCGGCGAGCCTTCCATTAACGCGACCGCCACAAACCAATTCCGCAGCTTTACGAATGCGCCGTGACAGCGTTTTCATGCCGCTTTCACTCGATAGATCGAGGTCTTGGTAACTGACCGCCTGTGACACATTCACGCGCTCTTGAGCGACAGCGGGGACAGCGAAGCTGACTGAAGCGAGCGTTGCGATTGTGAGAATGATATATTTCATGGTCTTAGTCCTTTTGGTTCTTCAGCGCTCGGTGGGTTCCGAGTGGTGATGAACTTGACTAGACCGGCACCGTCAGCCATTTGGCTAAATGAGCGTTAAGCCTTCGTTATAAGTGCGTTAAACCGTCATTATTTGTTACAAACCACCGATAAGGATCGAAGCCGTTGGCAGATTTGGGGGGGCAGAATAGGCAGCCTTTGCTGCGCGCGATGGGGAGTGCGCGGCTGTTCGGCGTTGATGGCACCGAAATCATCATCAGCGGGCGGCGGACACGCGGGCTGCTCACTTATCTTGCGCTGGCACCCGAACAAAGCGCGACGCGTGAACGATTGTGCGGCCTTTTCTGGGGTGATCGCGGCGATGAACAAGCACGGTCAAGCCTTCGCCAATGCTTGTTTGAGTTAAACGCGACGCTCAAAGCTGCGCATATCGATATATTGGACGCCAGCCGAGACCGCGTCGCGCTTCGTGCCAATGCCCTTGAAAGCGATGTATCACTATTCGAACAGGCAATCGCCAATCATGACGTGCCCACGACAGTGGCGATGATCGATGCAATGGGATCAGCCAATTTGCTTGACGATCTCGAACTTGGCGGGCTGTTTCGCGAATGGCAAGATCAAGCGCGCGGGCGGGTGAGTGCGCTGATGGCCGATAAAGTGATTGGCTTGCTTGATCATCTGGAAGGCCAGCACGATTGGCCGCAAGTCAAACATCTTGCCGATGCATGGTTGCGCCGTGATCCGCTTGAGGAAAATGTCGTTGCCAGTGCTATCCGCGCTGATGTGGCCACTGGGGCGCGGGCGGCAGCGCAGCGTCGCTTCAATGGTTTTGCAGCGCTGCTCACTAATGAACTTGGCGTTGAACCTAGTGATGCCGTGCGCGCAGCACTTGAACATGGTCAGCCAATTTCGATCTCCGCTGTAGCACCTGTTCTCGATACGCCCATACGCGACGCACCGACACCCCCCGTCAATCGCGAACCTGTCCTCGCAGTGTTGGCGTTTGATAACCTTTCAAACGACGCGGAACTCGATTTCTTTTCCGAAGGCATATCCGAAGAAATCCTCCAGATCCTCTCACGAACCGACGCGCTCAAGGTCGTCGCGCGCGCATCCAGCTTTCAGTTTCGCGGGCGTGATAAGGACACATCGAAAGTGTCCGCTGCGCTGGGTGCCACGCATTTGCTTGATGGCACAGTGCGGCGGGGGGGGACACGCGTGCGAATTACGGCGTCGCTCATTAACTGTACTGATTTATCAACGATCTGGTCAGGCCGGTTTGACGGCGATCTCTCCGATGTTTTCGCGTTGCAGGATGAGATTGCAACCGCTGTGGCGCAAGGGCTCAATCTGATCTTTGCCCCGGCAAGAAGTGCGCAGAAGATCGACCCTACCGCACATGATTGTTACTTGCGCGCGCGCAGCCTGTCAGGATCACCGCCTGATGTTGAAGAAAGTTTGATGCTACTCGGAACCGCAGTGCGTCTTGCGCCTGATTTTGCGGCCGCATGGGGTAGCCTCGCTATGGCGCATGCGGTGCGGGCGCGGTGGATCGCGCGTCCTGATGAATTTGCAGGCGAACGCGATTCGGCCTCGCTTGCCGCCACGCGCGCACTGGCGCTTGATCCTTCGGCGGGCCTGCCCTTGGTCGCGCTCAGCTTGCTTGAACCCGAAGGATTGTTCGCCGCGCGTGAGGCATTGCTCAACCGCGCGATGGCACTTGCCCCTTGCGACCCTGAATTATTGAAGCAAGCAGCGGACTTCGCGGCATCAGTGGGCCGTGTCGAGGAAGGCTATCATTTGATGTGCCAAGCGGCCGATATTGATCCGCTTAACCTTTTGATTCTCAGCGCACGCGCGCAAATTCTGATTGATCTTGGGAAACACGAAGAAGGGTATCAAGAATTTTCTCGGCTGCGCAACCGCTGGCCAGACTTTGATTGGTTCACCGCTGTTCCGATGATTACTGCGGCGCATACCGGCGATTGGGACATTGCCGACGCGCTCCTCGCCTTGCCACGAGGCACGAGCCGTGAATATAAAATGTCACGCAATGCTGTCGAACTGTTCAAACTGCCGCTGGCCGAACGACAAGCCCATATCCGAGGCAGCATCAGCCACCGGCTCGATACAATTGGCAATATCGAAATCCGCACGTTGATATTCATGTATATAAACGAGATGCAGGATGAAGCCTTTGCCGCGTGGGCGCAGTCAAGCCACGATTATCGCCACATGCGCGGCGCTGAGGGGATGTTTTTGCTCGGCATATTGTTCGGGATCACGACAGTGGGATTGCGCAATGATGTCAGATTCATCAATCTCTGCGCACGGCTGGGGCTGTGTGATTATTGGGTGGCAAGCGGGCGCTGGCCCGATTGTGTCAGTCGAACCGAATTTTCGTATGATTTTAAGGCTGAAGCCCGAAAACATTGTGAGGTTCCGGCATAACTTTTGCCCTCTCATGAGAGAGGTGGGCACCTCCATTAACCGTCATTGCGAGGAGCCAAAGGCGACGCGGCAATCCAGAAAGTCTCACATTTCTGCCACCTTCTGGATTGCTTCGCTCCGCTCGCAAAGACGAAATGGGTTCACATCAATGCAAGTTGGTATTAGGATCCGTTCCGCTTATTGCTCACCCTCCGCAGCACCATTGCAGACAATTGGTTTCGCGCACTGCTTGGCTTTGAACGCCTGCCCCATATCCTCTACATCTCCACTATAGCCCGACCAATCACTGATCGTGCACAGATAATCGCGGTGCGTCATCATCACTGGCTTGAAGACACTTTGCCAATCAGGATCAGCCGCGATGCTCTGTTCAGCGGTATACAGCATATATTCGACATAGCTTTCGTAAGCTGCCTCAGCGGGCGTTCCCACGATTGTGCAATAATCAGGATCTGTGAATTCGGGCTTATTGATCGAAAGGTTTAGAAACTCGCGGTAAATATCACGCGCTGATTGCTCGCGTGCAATCCGCGCCGACGCGTCAATCTGGAGTTTAACGCCTACCAATGCCAAAAGCGCGAGTGACACGGTCAAGATTGCGGTTACCGCTTGAATCGCCCCAACATGTTTATCGAGCCACCGGATAACAATTTGCATAGTTGACATTCCCCCGCTCCCGCTATCCCAGTAGCGCCTCGACGAGCGCCCTCACCTTCTTCTGGCGCCACTGCGGCAGCGGCGCGACCAGCCAATAGGTCGCGTCGATCTTCACTGGTGAACTGTGCGCAACAACGCGGCCAGTCGCAAGGTCCGCCGCCGCAAGCAAAGCCGGCACGCATGCGCGGCCAAAACCCGCCGCCGCCGCGTCTATCGCAAGCCCCGCGTCAGCAACGCGGAGAACGATTGGCCCGTCTAAGCCTTCACAGCCCGGCCACGCGATGACCCCATCGCCTGACCCTACGGTCACCAATGCACCTTCGCCAAGCGCTGCCCCTTCATGTGCTCCTTGGTCAGTGCTGTAACGTATAGCGAGATCAAGATTGGCCTCAGTAAAATCAAGGCTATCATCAGCAGTCATCAGCACGAAACGCAATTCTGGATCAGTCCTACCATAAGCCGCCAATCGCGCGCTCAGCCACTTTGCGGTAAAATCGCGCGGTGCCGCAATCGTGAGCGATTTGGAGGTTTGCCCCGCCTGCATCGCGCGCACGGCTTCTTCAAACTGCAAAAAACCAGCGCGTAAAGGCGCAAGGCCATTTTCTGCTTCTGGGGTTAACTCCAAGCCCTTAGGCGTCCGCCGGAACAGCACCGTGCCAAGCGTATCCTCAAGCGCACGGATTTGTTGGCCGACAGCAGCGGGCGTAACCGCAAGTTCATCTGCCGCGCGCGTAAAACTCAAGTGCCGCGCGGCGGCATCGAACACGCGCATCCCATTTAAGGGGAGGTGAGTTCGCTTCACCCTTTGACGACAGGCGCATTGAGCGCAAAGCGCGGCACCGAAATATCAAAGTGGCTCCCATCAGCGCCCATCATTTGGAACCACCCAATCATTTCACCACTTGGCGTTGGTAACGGACAGCCGGACACATAATCATATGAGGTGCCCGGCTTGATAACTGGCTGTTCACCAATCACGCCTTCGCCCTCAACCAAATTGAGCGCGCCGCGCGCATCAGTGATTTCCCAGCGGCGTGAGATAAGCTGGACGGGCATTTCGCCCGCATTTTCGATACGGATATGATAGGCCCAAAACCACCTATTCTTCTGCGGTTCGGACTGTTCAGGCAGAAAATTCACAACCACCCGCACGGTCAGACTGCGCGTCGTTTCAGCATAAGGGAAAAGTGCTTTCATAACCCCGCCGTTTTCAATGCCGTATCAAGATCAGCGATGATATCTTGTGGATCTTCGAGCCCAACATTCATCCGGATCATCCCCTCGCCTACGCCCATCGCTTCGCGTCCCTCTGGCCCCATACCGTGATGCGTTGTCGACGCAGGGTGCGTCATCATGCTGCGTGAATCGCCAATATTGTTCGAAATATCCACCAGCTCAAGCGCGTTGAGCAAGGCATGGGCTTGTTTGCGACCACCATCAAGGACGAACGAGAAAATCGGCCCGCACGCATCCATTTGCCGCATCGCTAGATTGTGTTGCGGGTGACTAGGTAGCCCGGGATGAAGCATCACCGGCACGCGGCTCTCGATAAATTTACCTACGATTAGCGCATTTTCTGACTGACGCCGGATCCGCAAGTCAAGCGTCTCAAGGCCTTTCAAAACAACCCATGCGTTGAACGGCGCTAGGTTTGGCCCCGTGTTGCGCTGGAACGGGAGCAGCTTTTCATTCATAAATTCGTGAGAGCTCGCCACCGCGCCCGCCATGACGCGGCCCTGCCCGTCCATCATTTTCGTGGCGCTATAGGCGACAACATCAGCCCCAAATTCAAGCGGACGTTGTAGTGCTGCGGTGGTAAACGCATTATCGACAACGCTCGTAATCCCGTGTTCGCGCGCCAGCCCGCAAACATAAGCCATATCGACAATATCCATCGTCGGATTTGCAGGCGTTTCGAAAAAGAACACTTTGGTGTTGGGCTTGATCGCAGCCTTCCACTCATCATTATTGCGGCTATCAATCGTCGTCGTTTCGATTCCAAATTTGGGAAACAGCGTATCAGTCAACCAACGGCATGACCCGAACGCCGCGCGCGCCGCAACAACATGATCGCCTTGTTCAAGCTGGCAGAGCAAAGCCGCGGTCATCGCTGCCATTCCCGTTGTTTGGCAACGCGCGGCATCAGCGCCTTCCATCAATGCAATCCGCGCTTCAAGCATTTCAACCGTAGGGTTTTGCAACCGCGAATAGGTCATCCCTTCAGCGTCCCCCGCAAAACGTGCAGCGACGGTTTCGGCATCATCATAAGTAAAGCCCGACGTCAGGAACAAAGCCTCAGACGTTTCGCCGTGCTCGCTCCGCCACGTCCCCCCGCGCACCGCTTGCGTGGCAGGGCGCCACTTTGAGGTAATGTCGCGATTTTGGCCGGTAGTTTTCTTCATGATGGTGCTTTGCCGGTTGAGAGGGGGTGGGGTCAAGTGTTGCGGTGCATCCTTGAACGAAAGATATATTCTGCTATGCCAATGCAGATCGGCAGGGCAGAAGGGTATAGACGATGCGTAATCTCAATATCAAAAGCGACAAGGCTTATGAGCTTGCCGAATTCATAGCGAAGCGAACGGGCAAAAGCATGACACTTGTGGTCACCGAAGCGCTTCAGAAGGAAAAGAAGGCGCTGACTAAGGATGAGTTGATTGAAAAGTGGACACGGATTGGGCGCGAAAATTGGGAACGAATGGACCCTGCGATGCGTGATTGGGATTATGACGCCGATATGTATGATGAGTTTGGATTGCCCAAATGATTGTCGATACGTCGGTTTTGATTGCGATTTTAAGGCGTGAAGCCGGATATGAAAACATCATCGCCGCAATGGCAAATGCTTCTGACGCCTTATCAATTTCGAGTGCAACGATGGTTGAAGCCCATGTGGTCGCGCAACGCCTAAAGCTCGACGGCCTCGAAGAAAAACTGGTGACACTAATCAACGATCTCAACATATCTATTGAACCATTCAGCACTGTACAAGTAGCTGTAGCAGCGACCGCTCACCGGAAATTTGGAAGGGGAAGCGGCCATCCCGCCAAGCTCAATTTTGGCGATTGCTTTTCATATGCCCTCGCAAAGGAAACTGGCGAACCTTTGTTCTTCAAAGGCAATGATTTCGCGCAGACTGATATTGTCGTGGCCTAGAGCGCCGCCAAAACTGCGTCGCCCATTTGTGTTGTTGTCATCGCGCCCCCAAGGTCAGGCGAACGTGCGCCGCCCGCAAGCGCTTTTGCCACCGCCGCTTCAATCCGGTCAGCCGCCTCGGGAACCCCAAGCGAATAGCGCAGCATCATTGCGGCGGAGAGGATCGTGGCGAGCGGATTGGCCTTCCCCTGCCCCGCAATATCGGGCGCTGATCCGTGAATGGGTTCGTAAAGCCCCTTCCCCGCACTATCGAGCGAGGCCGATGGGAGCATCCCGATTGACCCCGCACACATGCTCGCCTGGTCAGAGAGGATATCGCCGAACAAATTGCCTGTGACGATCACATCAAACTGCCCGGGATTGCGGACAAGCTGCATCGCGCAATTATCAACATACATGTGGCTGAGCGCAATATCGGGATATTCGGCGTGCGTTTCGATCACCACGTCGCGCCACAGCTGCGATGTTTCGAGCACATTGGCCTTATCGACTGAGCACAATCGTCCTTTTCGTGCGCGTGCCGTTTCAAACCCAACCCGCGCGATCCGCCGCACCTCATCCTCATTATATGACATGATGTCATAGCCTTCGCGTTTGCCATCCGCCGTTGTTCGTATGCCTTTTTCGCCGAAGTAAACATCGCCGTTGAGTTCGCGCACGATCACCATATCAATCTGGGACGCCACTTCGGAACGAAGCGTTGACGCATCGGCAAGCTCCTTGAACAATGTTGCCGGGCGCAAATTGGCGAACAAACTCAGTTCTTTGCGCAGCCCAAGGATCGCTTGTTCAGGGCGGAGTGCGCGCGCGAGACGGTCGCAATCAGGATCACCCACCGCGCCGAACAGGATGGCATCAGCGCGCTTTGCGAGATCGAGCGTCGCAGGCGGTAGCGGATGGCCGTGAGCCTTATACGCCGCGCCGCCGACCAGTGCGGTTTCATAGGTCAGGCCGTCAAGCCCAAGCACATCAAGCACGCGCACAGCCTCAGTTACAACTTCGGGGCCGATACCGTCGCCAGGCAAAAGAGCAATTAACATCAAAACGCCTTGCCGTGCCGCTTGCGATTGCGCAAGTTGTCAGGCGAAAAAGGGAGAGCATGATGGTGAGCGGATTGAAGGATAATGTCTTGAGCGGAAAGGTCGCTTTGGTTGCGGGCGCATCAAGCGGGATCAACCTAGAAATCGCGCGACAATACGCGCTGCACGGCGCTAAGGTCGCGATCCTGAGCCGCAAGCCTGATAAGATTTTTGCAGCGGCTGATGCGCTCAAGGCCGAAGGCCTCGACGTGATCGGCTTCCCTTGCGACGTGCGCGATTACGGGCGACTGGAGGAGGTTTACCGCGAAACCGTTGCGGCATTTGGCAAGATTGATATTGTCCTGTCAGGCGCAGCAGGTAATTTTTTAGCGCCAGCCCTCGGCATGAGCGCGAATGCGTTTAAGACCGTGATTGATATCGATCTACTCGGCACCTTCAACGTATTTCGCGCGAGTTTTGAGCATCTCAATAAGCCCGGCGCGTCACTAATCGCGATAACGGCGGGGCAAGCGGTGAAGCCAATGATGTTCCAAATCCATGCTTGTGCGGCCAAGGCAGGTGTGAACATGGTCACCAAATGCTTGGCGCTTGAATGGGGACCAGCAGGCGTGCGCGTCAACGCAATCTCGCCCGGGCCAATCGCTGACACTGAGGGCATGGCAAGGCTCGCGCCAAGTGATCAGGCCGAAGACACGATCAAAGCCCGCATTGCGCTGCGTGATTACGGCACCAAAGGCGACATTGCTGAAATGGCGCTCTTCCTCGCCACCGACAGCGCGCGTTATATCACCGGGTCGATCATCAATGTTGATGGTGGATCAGAACTGGGCGACGCTGCAATGAACGCCATTCCAGAAGGATTTTGACGATGAAAACCGCGCTTGATCACTGGCACGATTATATGCACGCGCCGAACGCGGAAAGCTTGGCGGCATTGCTTGATGATGATGTGATATTCGAATCGCCCGTCGTCCACACCCCGCAATTAGGCAAAGATATCACCTTCAAATATCTGTGGAGCGCCGCAAAAGTGCTCGGCAATGACGAATTCAAATATCTCGGCGAATGGCATGCTGATCGCAGCGCGATCCTTGAATTTGAGACGGTCATTGGCGGCATCACCGTCAACGGCATCGATATGATCTGGTGGAATGAATCCCAAAAGATCACCCGCTTCAAAGTGATGGTGCGACCGTTGAAGGCCGTGAACATGTTACATCAGATGATGGGCGCGCAATTGGCTGGGGGGTAGCGATCGTGATCGCAAAAGATGCAGCGCGAAGTTCTAATACCAATGTGCGTTGATTCTGACTCATCTTGCCGTCTTTGCGAGCGCAAGCGAAGCAATCCAGAATGGCTCAAAAGCTGGATTGCTTCGCTTGC
>JAYUAU010000144.1:0-14639 GCA_043741135.1 Sphingomonadales bacterium
TTGCGCGCGGCCTTTCTCGCTCGGTGTTGCCCCAAGGCTCGCTGCAACGTCATAACGCGCGCTCGCCAGATCGAGATCGAGCATCGCTTCGCTGATTTCTCCTGCTAGCAACGACGCATCATACCGCGTGGCAACCTGATCGACGCCGTCCAGTCCGCCGCTTTCGAGTGCCGCTGTCACTGCCTCAAGTGCAAGCACGCGTTGGCCTGCGCCATGATAGGCACGTGCGAGAAAGACTTTCACCGAAGCAATCACACCAGGACTCTTCTTGGTATAGCCGTTCAACCGCGCGATTAAAGCTTCACCAGCTGGCACGGCCTTTGGCCAAGCGCTAGCCTCAACCAGTTTGACCAGCTCATCATATTGCGCCTGAGCGGATGGCTTTGCTGGGGCGACTACGAGGGGTGCCGTCGTTTGCGCCACCAATGGTAACGTTGTCGCCATCGCAATAACGAGTATGATTGATTTCACGTGTCGCACAACTTGGTCTCCACTGGTCAATTGCCACCGAAGTAAACCTCAATTCCGCTGTTCTGGCAAGTAAGCATCATCAATAAAGTCGCTAAACTTGGTTATCTTTGCTTCAAACTTCAATTTCACTTTCCCCGTTGATCCGTGGCGTTGTTTGGCGACGATCAGTTCAGCAAGCCCGAACACGCCCGCCATTTCAGCGAGCCATTTATCATGATCTTCGTGCGTTTTGGCGTCGCTTGCTGAGTCAGGGCGTTTTGGTTCGCGATTTTGGACATAATATTCTTCGCGGTACACGAATAACACGATATCGGCGTCTTGCTCAATCGATCCAGACTCGCGCAAGTCCGAAAGTTGCGGGCGTTTATCTTCGCGCTGTTCAACCGCGCGGCTGAGCTGTGAAAGCGCGATCACGGGGACGTGAAGCTCCTTCGCCAGCGTTTTCAGCCCACGCGAGATTTCGGAGATTTCCTGAACGCGGTTACCATCCGAACTACGGCCAGAGCCTTGGAGCAATTGCAAATAATCGACGATGACAAGCCCGATTTGATGCTGACGCTTCATCCGCCGTGCGCGCGTTCTGAGCGCAGCAATTGTTAGACCAGGCGTATCATCAATGAACAAGGGCAAAGATTCAAGCTCAGCCGCCGCGCGCGCGAGTTGCCGGAATTCGGCATTGCCAATCTTTCCCATCCGCAAGCTTTCAGAACTAATCCCCGAATTTTCCGCAAGGATACGGGTGGCGAGTTGATCGGCTGACATTTCAAGGCTGAAAAACGCTACTTTTGCGCCGACTGATTTGGCGGGCGCGATCCCGTCCTCGATATCCTGCACCCAGCGTTTCGCCGCGTTAAAAGCGATATTGGTGGCGAGCGCGGTTTTGCCCATCCCCGGGCGTCCTGCAACGATCAGCAAATCTGAGTGATGAAGCCCACCGGTTTTGGCGTTGATGCTGTCCATACCCGTCGTCACGCCCGAAAGCCCACCGCCAGCGTTCATTGCCTTATCGGCAAGCTCAATTGCCGCGCGTGAGGCTTGGAGGAAGGTCTTGACGCTGCCCGTCTCGCCGCCTTCCTCGGCAACTTTATACAGCGCGCTTTCGGCTTCCTCGATTTGCTCCTTAGGTGTGGCGGCTTTGCTCGTATCAAGCGCCTTTTGCGTCATCTCGCGACCGACTGAGACAAGTTCGCGAAGCAAGGCGAGATCGTAAATCTGATTGGCAAAATCACGCGCACCAATCAGCGCTACGCCATTGGCCGTCAGCTTAGCGAGATATGAGGGCCCCCCGAGGATCGCCATCGCTTCATCCGCTTCGAACTGTGGCCGCAGAGTCACGGGGGTTGCGGTGACGTTGCGGTCAAGCAGCAACAATATCGCATCATAAATCCGCCCGTGAACCGATTCGTAAAAATGGTCTGCGCGCAGCTTGATCTGCACATCTTCAGCGATCCGGTTATCAATCATCATCGCGCCGAGGAGCGCGGCTTCAGCCTCAACATTATGCGGAAGCTGGATGCTGCCATCGGTGGGCGGGGATGTGAATAAGGGGATTGGATCAGCCATCACCAGCCCATGCGCCACTTCGCGCACGTCGCCAAGCGCGGGGAAAAAAGAATGACGGGGATAAGTTTGTATATTGCTGCGCTGCAACGCATTGATATTCGCGGGCACTTCGCCGATACAAGCTACATATGTCCGATCCGCGCATCATTCACGTTGAATTAGATCAAAATACGATCATCTGGCGCAATGCCGATATCGAGCAGGAGCGGCGTATTGCCATTTTTGATTTGCTCGAAGGCAATCATTTTGCACCGCAACGCGAACATAGTGATGATTACGGCGGGCCATATCGGCTCACGATCCGCGTGGAGGAAGGGCGGCTCGTTTTTGATATTGCGCGCGCTGATGAAAGTGCGCTTGAAACAGTGATCCTTGGTCTCACGCGGTTCAGCAGGTTAGTGAAATCATATTTTGCAATTTGTGACAGCTATTTTCAGGCGGTCAAGCAATCAACCCCGCAACAGATTGAAACGATCGATATGGCACGGCGCGGCGTGCATAATGAAGCCGCCGAATTGCTCAAGGAGCGGCTAGCGGGCAAGATTGAGGTTGACTTTGATACCGCAAGGAGGCTGTTCACACTCATCTGTGTGCTCCATATCAAAGGGTAAAGATCAACGTGCGTATTTCGGCCCGCCTGTTGCGGCAAATTATCTTGGGGGTAAGCGGGATTGCGGTGCTCGCGCTGCTGGCTTTTTTCTTCGCGCGCAGTTGGACACCAAGTCGCGAAAATTATCCTGTGCAAGGCGTTGATGTTTCCCATCATCAAGGCGCGATTGATTGGAACCGTGTGCGTGCTGATGGCGTTGACTTTGCCTATATCAAAGCCACCGAAGGCGCTGATATGCGCGATGCGCGTTTCAACGAAAATTGGCGGGGGAGCGAGCAAGCCGGGATTAAGCGCGGTGCATATCACTTCTTCACTCTGTGCCGCCTCGCGCGCGATCAAGCGGAGAATTTTATTGCCCTTGTTCCGCGTGACGAGGACGCCTTGCCCTACGCGCTTGATCTTGAATTTGGCGGCAATTGTTCAGCAAGGCCCGCGCGCGGCGTTGTCATCTCCGAAATTGCGACCTTCATTCAGATGGTTGAGGCGCACAGTGAAAAGCCTATGGTGATCTATATGACCAAGGAATTTGAAGATCAGTATAAAGTGAGCGAGGCCATCGACCGATCACTTTGGTTACGCAGTATTTTCTTTCCCCCCGATTATGCAACACATCCTTGGGTGATGTGGCAAGCGAACAATCAGCGCGCGGTGAACGGCATTTCAGGGTCGGTTGATTGGAATGTGGTGCGCCAATGAGCGCTGAATTGATCGCCGCCGCGCGTGCTGCTGCTGACCATGCTTATGCCCCCTATTCAGGATTTGGTGTGGGTGCGGCGCTTTGGCTTTCCGATGGCAGCATCATCACTGGCACAAACTTTGAAAATGCCAGTTACGGACTATCGCTCTGTGCTGAGACGGTTGCGCTCGCGAGCGCCAATGCGGCGGGCCGATTGCGCGATGTGCGCAGCGTTGCTGTTATTGGTGGGCGGATTATCGATGGAAAGATCAGCGGCAGTGATCCCGTGCGACCATGCGGGCGCTGTCGACAAATCTTAAACGAAGCTGCGCAGCTTGCAGGCCATGATCTGATCGTCCACTGTGCCTCGGCCGATGGTTCAGTGATTGAGCAACATAAGCTCTCGGCGCTTTTGCCGTTTGCTTTTGGCCCTGACGATTTGAAGGCGTGATAAGGAAATTGAATGTCGATACTCTCGGATAAATGGATCCGCGCCCAAGCCCAAGAAACCAACATGATCGAGCCCTTTGTTGAAAGCCAGAAACGCGATGGGTGCATTTCCTACGGCCTTTCATCCTACGGCTATGATGCGCGCGTTTCAGACGAGTTCAAAATTTTTACCAATGTGGATAGCACAATTGTTGATCCCAAAAACTTTGACGCGAATTGCTTCGTTGATCGCAAAACTGATATTTGCGTCATTCCGCCCAATTCATTCGCGCTCGCCCGTACGGTCGAATATTTTCGGGTGCCGCGCGACGTTCTGGTGATCTGCCTTGGCAAATCAACCTATGCGCGCTGCGGCATTATCGTGAATGTTACGCCGCTTGAACCCGGCTGGGAGGGGCATGTGACGCTTGAATTCTCAAACACCACGCCGCTCCCTGCGCGGATTTATGCCAACGAAGGCGCGTGCCAATTTCTGTTTTTGAAGGGCAACGAACCCTGCGAAACAAGCTATGCAGACCGCGCGGGGAAATATATGGGTCAACGCGGTGTAACGCTTCCCAAATTGTGAAATTCAGCTTCCCGTAATCTGTTGTGAGTGAGGACAATCCTATGAAATATGCAGCTTTCCTTATCGCCGCGACGCTTCCTAGCGTTGCACTTGCGCAAAACAGCGTCACCCTCAAAAACGAAGTCTTCGTCGCGCGCTCCGTTACCGACGCGCAGGGCAATAAGAAAAACACATTGCAAGAGCCCAAAACGGTTCTGCCCGGCGAGCCGCTGGCGATCATCATTTCCTATGCCAATGCGGGCACAAAGCCAGCGACTGGCTTCGTAATTGATAATCCGATCCCAAAGACGGTGTCCTATACCGGTGTCGAACAAGCCTGGGCGACGGTGAGCGTTGATGGAAAGACGTACGGCGCGTTATCCGCGCTTAAAGTGGCAAAGGGAGACGGCACAATGCGCCCCGCTTTGGTGGGCGATGTTACAGCCGTCCGCTGGAAATTTGCACAACCAATTGCTGCCGGTGCTGCTGGCCGCGTTATGTTCTACGGAACCGTAAAATAGCGCAACCACTGGCGAAACGCTAGCCGCGATACGGCGAATTACCGCAGCGCAGCGAGCGTTTTTGGCCCAGCGAGGCCGCGTCTAGCGAGATTGTGCGACGACATCTCGCTTTGACCAACGCTCAAATTAACTTCGGGGCTGGCGAGCACCCAATGATAGAGCCTTACTGCGGCCTGTTCGCGTCCAGTTACGCGGTAGACATAGGCTAAGTTGAGAAGCGCTTCGGGCATACCGGGATCGCGGCGCAATTCATCGGTCAATTTGGCTTCTGCGGTTGAATAATCAGCAACCGAAATCGCTTGAACGCCCAAGTTATCCACAGGCGCTTTGGCCTCAGCCTCAATTGCCACGACGGAAATTGCCGCACAAATTAGCCATTTTACCATCGCCCATCTCCTCTTTACATCGCCGAAATATATTTACTGCATTTTTGTTACATTGATGTAACATTTTTGTGAAGTGAATTGATTGCATGCTGCGCCTGCGAATTGATCTTCGCGCACTCGTCTGATTGCAAAGCAGCGCGACCATGCGCATATGAAGCTCTTAACACCGGAGAGACTCGCATGGCCAAAGCATCAGCAGAATTTGATATCATCATTTACGGCGCGAGCGGGTTTACTGGGCGTTTGATTGCTGAATATCTCGTGCAACGCGGTGTCAAAAAATGGGCGATGGCAGGTCGCAATATCGCAAAGCTTGCCGAGGTTCGCGATTTGATTGGCGCGCCCGCAGATACGCCACTCATTGAAGCTGACGCGAGCGCACCCGAAACGCTCACCGCGATGTGCAATCGCGCGCGGTTGATCGTTACGACGGTTGGCCCTTATCAGCTTTACGGGCCTGAGCTGGTCGCCGCCTGCGCTGCAACAGGAACCGACTATGTCGATCTGTGCGGGGAACCTGCGTGGATGCGCCATATGATTGATGCGCATGATGCAAAGGCGAAGGAAACCGGCGCGCGGATTGTATTTTCGTGCGGATTTGATTCGATCCCGTTTGATCTCGGCGTTTGGTTTTTGCAGCAAGAGGCGGTCAAGCGCTTTGGGAAGGCTATGCCGCGCGTCAAATGTCGCGTCCGCAGCATGGCAGGTGGCGCTTCGGGCGGAACGGTAGCTAGCCTCAAGGCCACGATGGCAGCGGCAGCAAAAGACCCCAGCATCATCAAATTACTGACTAACCCCTTCGCGCTCACGCCCGGGTTTGAAGGGCCATCGCAGCCCTCAGGAATGATCCCTGAATATGACCGCGCAGGCGGCGTGTGGCACGCACCCTTCATCATGGCACCAATTAACACCAAGAATGTTCACCGCTCAAATGCGCTACTCGGCCATCAATATGGCAATGATTTTGTCTATGATGAGATGATCGTCACGACAATCCGCGACGCGGGCAAAGCGATTGCGGAGATTGCGGCTTCGGCCAATCCGTTCGCAGGTAGCAAGTTAAAGCCAGGAGAAGGCCCGAGCAAAGAAGAGCGCGAAAATGGATCATATGATCTGCTGTTCATTGGCGAAATGCCCGATGGCACAGTCCTGCGCGCGGTGGTGACGGGTGACCGTGACCCCGGCTACGGATCAACGAGCAAGATGATTGCCGAAAGCGCGTTGACGCTCTTGGAGCAACCCAAGGCTGCGGCGGGCATCACAACACCCGGCGGGATTATAGCCGCACCTTTGCTCAAACGTTTGGTTGATAATGCGGGGCTGACTTTTGCGATTGAGGGGTAGCTGTATAGATTTGCCCCCACCACGTCCCTAAAACCGCCCAGAGATTTCCATCACATGGCCTGCCGCCGTCTCACGGAACCCGGCGCTTGATAGCTTTGTTCCCGCGTCAGAGTCAGCGGCTTTGATGATCACTTTGGCGGTATATTGGCCGTCAGGCACGATGCGCATAGTGATGCGCTCCATGGCCGAGCCACTGGCGAGCGAGAGTGACAGGACATCGCCGTCACAGCGCGGTGATCCGATCATTTCCTGCCCCATGGTATAGCCGCCAATCTTGCCGCTGAGTTGGACGCGCACTTGACCATCAGCTGAGGCACAGCGGTTACCCGCAAAGCGAACACTGGCATCGCGCAAATCAATCGTTTCAACCGGAAGCGGGGCAAAGGCACCGGGCAGCGCGAGCTTTGCCGTCACATGATCAACGCCAAATTCAGTAAAGGTCGCCACCAATGTCCCCCCCGTTTGCGCTCCCCCAAGATAGCGTAAATCAATAGCCGCTTTACCCGTGAACAAGGCGAGCGGTGAGAGCCTTGCCGAAAAATCACCAAGCGACACTCCGTCAATCGATATATCGCGGAGCACCCCATCCCAGATTGTGCCTTCAGCGGTGCGTGCGGTGAATAAGGGGCCGCTTGCCCCCATCACTGCGACCGCGAGCCGCAAGGGAAACAGCGCAATGAGCGCGAGAACGAGCGCGGTTGCAAAGAGGAGGATAGCGCGGCGCATCACTGACCGCGCGCTTTCAGTGTCGCTTCAACGCTGACCGTTGCGTCGCTATTGGGCCGGATCATGATCTGATCAACAAAAACGCCGCGCGCATCAATCGCGGTCAGCCAATCGAACAGTGCAGGCGGCTTGGCAGAGGCGATTGATATCGAGGCACGGTCAGTGCCCACAGCATCATTTCGTGATAGCGTGAACCCCACCTCGCCCGCTGATAGCGCGACAAATATTGTAACCGGTGCGCCCAAAGGAGGCGGTGGATTGGTTTTCAGTTTCCGTAATGCCGCTGACTTGGTTTGCACCGAGGCAAGATCGGTCACGCTACGCATATGGCGTGCTTTTGACGCTTCAAGCCCAGAGATCAGAGGCGATACCACCGCAATCCAGATGAGGAAAAGCGCGATGAATACCGTCATCACGCTGAGCATTGTTCGTTCACGCACAGAACGCTCTGCCCACCAAATTGTTGCGCGTTCAATCATCGCCCGCGCACCTGTAAATCGATCAGCGGTTGCCCTTGGCTCGGGTTCACTGGCCCGGGGGTAACCGTTAATCCGAACGCACGCAGTTTTCCCTGGACAACATCAAGTTCAGCCACAGTCGCCGCTCGCACGGTGACTTTAAGCAAACCATCGGAGGAAAATTGCATCGCAGTCAGCTCAGTATTGCCCGTCGACGCGATTGTGCGATTGACCGCCGATTGCGTTGCCACAAAGCCCGCCCCTCCGCCGCGCACAGAGGCCAGCCTCGCATCAAGTTCGGCCACCGCAGTCTCAGCAGGCACAGCCTCACCAAGTGCGGTTTGAGCGAGCGAAGCGCTTGTTTCTTCGAGCAGCGCCGCCGCCCAAGTGAGCCTGATGATCTGCACAAGCGGAACGAGCAAGCTGACTATGATCAGTGCTGCTGTCACAATCCCCACCCAACGCAGCCAATCACGATCAATTGTCCACACCCGCTTGCGCATATATTCACCGCTGCGCAAATTTAAGGGAGGCGATTGTACTACCGCAATCACCGCCGCTTCAATCTCTGCGCGATCTAGTGTTGTTACCAGCGCATCCGCAATGATCATCGGCGATACGACTTCATCTTCGGCAAAGCCCTGCCGCGCAGCCCGAAGCACCGTCTCATGCCCCAGATTGGCGCGTGCGAAACCAACCTCTGGCGCGCTGATCAGCAATGGCGCTGGAATAATCACATCAGGATCATAAAGCGCAACCCAGCGCGCAACATCAATCCGGCTTGCCGCCGCGATTACCCGCGCACCCTGATCGCCCTCCTCTACCCCGCACGCAACAAACAATTGGTCGGTCGCGATCAAACTTTGTTCAGCGGCTATCAAACGCGCTGCGGCGTGGGCCTGAGCAGGCGCTAGCTCGGGTAAATCAGCCCATTGCAACGAAACATCATCCGCGCGGGGAATGATGATCAGCAGCTCACCCTCTGCCACATCAGCGCGAACAAAGCGTTCACCGCGCAACACGATTTGATCATCCTTGATCAGCAGCCAAGGCAGATTTTCGGATAGAAAGACAATATGCTTCACGCTCATGTCGGGTCACCATAAGCGCGGCGCACCAACCGCGCTGGGGGGAGGCCCGCATCAATCAAAGCTGTCTCACGCAGTTCAGCGCCTGCCAGCAGCACCGAAAGATCAAGCGCAAACCAGCGCGTTTTCATCTGCACTTGCCCCTGCACTTCAGAGGAAGGGGTGACGCCAGCAAGCGTGGGGGAACTCCAGAAGGACACAACATTTGCATAGCCATTTGCGGGGCGCTCGTCGATCACCCGTTTTGCGACCTGCACCGATAATTGACCCGGCGCGAGCATCGCGATGAGCGGGGCTTGCGCGGGGTTGATCGTATTGATGTTAATTGGGGAAAGATCAGTCGATGGCAGTGCGCAAACCCACGGACGGACGGTCGCATAAATTGCGGGCGTCATTCCAGAAAGGGTGCGAATTTCACTGGCATCAGCCATGAGATCATTCGCGGCGCGATAAGGTGTTTTCGCGCGCGCATAAGCGATATCCTCAGCTCCTCCGGGAAGCGGCTGCGTATCGCTATCGATCCAATCAGCAAGCGCAATCGAAATCGGGCGCGCCTCATTTGAGCGCACGCCAAGGTTGATCATCAGCGATTCGAATTGAAGAATGGCCGTCGGACGTGCGAATGATTGCCGCTGATCCTGACCCTGCGTGACGACAGAATTGACGTTAAAGCAATTGCCGCCGTCAACCAGCCGCGCACTTGCGGTTCCGCCGTCAATCGGAAATGGAATGTTGCGTCCCTGCCAATCGCCTTGCAAGGTCGTTTTTGTAGCATCACGGCTTACCAGATCGGTGATGCGCGACAGTGCAACGGCTTCGGCAGCATAGCCGTAGCTGCGCGCTTGATCGATGGCGATCATGTTGACCGAAGCGCGCGTCGCGAGTTTGAGGCGCTCCAGCGATGCCGCCGCCAACACCGCAACAATCGCAACGAGCATCAGCACCGTCAGCAATGCCGCGCCGGTTTCACTTGGTCTATGGATGTGAGGGGCGTTCAATATCCCGTCCCCACTAAAAACTTGCGAATAGTGGCCGCGCCGCCGGTGCGCATGATCGTGAGTTCAACCGCTCGCGGCAGTGCGCGTGGGTCAGTCGCGCTCCAATCGTCACGCCATTCGCCTTTCAACCGAAAACGCACGGCGGCGCGCTCAACATTTTCCATCATTACGACCGGCTTTGCATTAGTGGCACCGTCAACGATGGGCCGCGTGATGCGTTCTAGTCGTCCTTCGACCAGCCGCCATTCAACACGTTGAAGGCCACTGCGCGCTGCCTCACCACTGTTTGACCAGCCTGCGCGGACATAGGACATCATCACTTCACCTTTGCCGCCGTCGAATGCTGGCTCGCTATTGCCGCTGGGGTTGCGGCTGATCCGCGGGACAATCTGAGCGAGATCGGCGGAGAGCAAAGCGCTTACCCGCCGTTCATTTGCAACGTCGGTTAAGCGCTGCGTCGTCGCCGCCTGCGCGCGCACGCTAAAGCTGAGCAGTGCAACGCCCGCTGAGGCGAGCATCCCAAAGATCAGCAGCGCGACAAGGAGTTCGATTAACGTGAAGCCCTGCTGGACGGAACGTCGCTTAGACGTGAAGCCCTGCTGGGCGGAACGTCTCATTGCACCACTCTCGCTAAGCTCAGCGTCGCCCCCGGCCTGTCATTTTCATCAGCCACTGATATATCAATCCGAACGATCCGCACATCAGCGGTGCGCGTTGCAGTGCGCACCCACCGCCATTTGCGCCCGCCATTATCAGCAACGCCTTCGCTCTTCCCAAAGGGTGGAGACACCGGATCAGTGAGCGCATCAACCGCGATATTGTTCGCGACAATCTGCGCAAAAGTGCGCGTTTCAATCTCTGCCGCATTGCGAAGCGTCGCGCCTTCAAGCCTGACGAGCGCTAGTGCTGCCAGACTGAACACCGCTAGTGCGACCATCATTTCTATGAGAGTGAAACCGCTTTCGGTGGAACCGGCTTCGTCTTTGCGCGTGCAGCGAAGCAATCCAGACACTGGTGCCCTTGGATTGCCGCGCTTCGCTCGCAAAGACGAAGCGGGAGAGTCTAGCAAACTACCTCCCCACATTGATCGATCCATCGCTGCCAATCGTGACCGATACCGTAATATCATCACGCTTAAGCACAAAGCGTTCATCTTCGCTGGCAAGCCCTGTGGGATCAAAAATCACATCACCCGGGGTAGCAATTGTGCCCACCGCCCAGCGCGTATCGGCAAGCGGCTTGGCAGTTATTGCAGCCCATGTGCCGCGCTGTCGCTGATCAAAGCCGTAGCCACCTTGCGTCACCCGCACCCGTGTCTCGCGCGCGGTTGTGACAGCCTCATCTCGCACCGCAAGCGTGCGCGCGGCAAAGCGCTCCGCCTCATCAATTAAGGCCCCTCTCGGATCGGGCAAGTTAAAGATCACTGCGGCAGACATGATCCCGATGATCGTGATCACGACCATCAATTCGATCAACGTGAAGCCGTGTTCGGCGGAACGTCGCCCTAGCCAGTCAAGTTTTACCCCAACAAAACCCCGCTTACCCTGAGCTTGTCGAAGGGCTGTCCTTGCTTCTCTTTGGTCACAGAAAAGAAAGTACAACCCTTCGACGAGCTCAGGGCGGTCGGTGGGGGAAGATGAGTCAATCACATCGCATCTCGATGTTACTGCCAGCTGCCGATATCCGCATTATCGCCCTCGCCTCCTTCAGCTCCGTCAGCACCGAGCGAATAGACATCAAACGTGCCGTGCGTACCGGGTGACGCGTAGAGATAGGGGCGCCCCCACGGGTCTTTTGGCAATTTCTTGATATAGCCGCCGGGCTGATAGCGCTCAGGCTGCGTGAGCGATGCGGGCGGCGTCAGCAACGCCTGCAAGCCATCACTGCTTGAAGGGTAGACCAGATTATTGAGGCGGTACATCTCAATCGATTGCTCGATCAGTGAGATATCGGCCTTCGCCTTGCCCACCATCGCGACGTCTCGGTTTGGCAAGACATTGAGCGCCACGATAGTCGCAAGCAAGCCGAGAATTACGATGACCACCATCAGTTCTATGAGGGTAAATCCCGCCTCACTGTCTTTACGCATATCCATAACTACACTCCTGCCAGCGATTCGAGTTGGAGAATGGGGAGCATGATTGATAGCACAATCGCCGCGACGATGCTGCCCATCAGCACGATGATCGCAGGCTCAAGCATTGAGAGCGCTGCGGTGGTGAAGTTATCAAATTCACGCTCAAGATAGTCCGCCGCGCGTTCGAGCATCGTATCAAGTTGGCCCGAAGCCTCGCCCGAAGCCGCGAGATAGACCAGCAGCGGCGGAAACACATTTGACCTTTTGAGCGCGGCGGAAAGGCTCCCCCCGCCACGGATCGATTCAACAATCTCAACCGAGGCGGCCTTGAGCGCGCGGTTGTTAATCGTCTGTGTGGTGAGCGCGAGACCCTCATAGAGCGGCATCCTGCTCGCCACCATTGTTGACAATGTGCGCGCCATCCGCGCGGCGTGAAGATCACGGATCAACCGCCCGAGCAAGGGCAATCGCAGCAGCCAGCCATCAAAGCGAAGCCGCAGCGCTGGTTCCCGCAACGCTTGCCACATGGCGAAACTGGCGAGCGCGATGAAGATCAGGATCAACCACCAAAAGTTTGAGAGAAACCATGAAATGCCAATCACGATTTGTGTGATTAGCGGGAGTTCCTGGCCCACATCATCAAATTGTTCGACGACTTGCGGCACAACGAAAATCATTAGTGCGGCAACGACAGTGATTGCCACAATCGTCAAAACAGCCGGATAAGCAAGCGCGCCAATCACCTTGCTGCGCACAATCGCTTGGCGTTCAAGCAAGATTGAGAGGCGTTCAAGGATGATCGGCAATGTGCCCGCCCCCTCTCCCGCCGCAATCATTGCGCGAAACAGCGGGGGGAAACTCCGCCCCTCACGCGCCATCGCATCCGCCAAGCGCCGCCCTTCAAACACGCCGGCATGAACGCTGCTGATGGCGGCACGCACGTGAGGTTGTTCGGTTTGGAGCGCAATCGTGCGCAGCGATTCCTCAAGTGGTGACACGGTAACAAGTGTTGCCAATTGCCGCGTGAATAACGTCAATTGTTTGGTTGAAACGCGCTTGCTCGTCAGCGTGGACAGCGAAAAAAGAGGGGCAGAAGGCGTTGCGCCCAGCGATCCTTGCGCGATCTGAACGATGTAGAATTTGCGCTTAGTCAGGCTATCGCGCGCGGCTTCGATCGTTTCCGCCGCCACGCGACCACGCTTTTCACGCCCGCTGACGTCAAGCGCGACATAATCGAAATCATTCATCGAAGGCATCGCGGCGCGAAACGCGCACTGCTTCCTCAGGCGTGGTTAAACCTTCGAGAACGAGCGCACGCGCGGCCGATCCAAGGCTGGGCAACGTGGCAAAGGCATGGCGCGCGATATCAACCTCGTCGCCGCCTTCATTGATCAATCGGCGGATCACTTCATCAATCCTGATTGCTTCAAACACGCCGATCCGGCCCCTGTAGCCAGAGCCACTGCATGCATCGCAGCCGATGGCTTCATAGATTGTCGCGCCCGCTTCAAGCCCCAGCAAAGCCTGCACAGCGGCGCTCGCGGGCACATGTGATCGGCATTCAGCACATAAGCGGCGGACAAGCCGCTGTGCGATCACCGCACGGAGTGTTGAGGCGAGCAAGAAGGGTTCAACCTTCATATCGCGCATCCGCGTAATCGCGCCGACAGCATCATTGGTATGAACGGTTGAGAGCACGAGGTGCCCGGTGAGTGAGGCTTGCACCGCAATCTCCGCTGTCTCACGGTCACGGATTTCGCCGACCATCACGACATCGGGGTCTTGCCGCAAAATCGCGCGCAGCCCTGCGGCAAAGGTCAGCCCGACCTTTGGGTTCACCTGCGTCTGACCGATGCCGTCAACCGCATATTCTACGGGGTCTTCAACGGTCAGAATGTTGCGCGTGCCATCATTGAGCAAGCGCAGCCCTGCATAAAGCGATGTCGTTTTGCCCGATCCGGTTGGCCCCGTGACGAGCACGATACCGTTGGGTTCGCTCAGTGCATCGCGCAACATCGCTTTGATCGCGGACGTCATGCCCAGCCCATCAAAGGTGATCCCCGCATTATCCTTATCAAGGATACGCAGCACAACGCGTTCGCCAGCGCGCGCTGGCAAAGTCGATACGCGCACATCAAGCTGCTTGCCACCAAGCGTAAGGCCAATCCGGCCATCTTGGGGAACCCGCCGTTCGGCAATATCGAGCCGCGCCATCACCTTGATTCGGCTACAAATTACAGGCGCGACGTGCGCGGGCATCCGGAGTGTCTCACGCAACACGCCGTCGATCCGCATCCGCACGACGAGACCGCTTTCATAAGGTTCGATATGGATATCCGAAACGCCTTGTCGCACGGCATCTGCGATAATGCCGTTAATCAGGCGGATTGCGGGCGCGTCGTCACTGGTATCGAGCAAATCTTCAGCGGTCGGCATACCGCCTGCAATCAGATCAAGATCATCGCCTAAACCGAGCGTTCCCGCTGCCATTGCGGCTGCCTCACCGTCCATCGCATAGCTAGTCGAGAGCAGATCATCGAACCGTTCTGCACTCACATGATCAACCGCAAACGGCCGCGACAAATGGCGTTTTACCTCAAGCAAAACATGCAAATCAGCGCCCGCACGGAGCGACACTGTCAACTGATCATTCGCGGCCTCATTCACCACGACGCCGAACTTGCGCGCGAAGCTATAGGGGATCGTTACCACAGGAACGCGAGC
>JAYUAU010000145.1:0-35077 GCA_043741135.1 Sphingomonadales bacterium
TGAATCCTTGGGGTCAAATCCGCTCATCGCTTCAAGCATGATCGCACAGTCACGCACATCGCGCGCCATGGGCCCGGGCTGATCAAGCGAGCTGGCAAAGGCAATCACGCCCCAGCGCGAACAGCGGCCATAGGTCGGCTTGATCCCCGCTATGCCAACGAAGGCTGCGGGCTGACGTATTGATCCGCCGGTATCGGTTCCCGTTGCTGCAGGGCAGAGCCGCGCGGCAATCGCAGACGCTGATCCCCCTGATGAACCACCAGGGGCAAGCGCCGCATTACCGCCGTCATTGCGTTTCCACGGCGAAATAACATTGCCAAAAAAGCTCGTCTCGTTTGACGATCCCATCGCGAACTGATCCATGTTAAGTTTGCCGAGCATGCCCGCGCCCGCCGCCCATAATTTGGCTGATACGGTCGATTCATATTGCGGCATGAACTCTTCAAGAATGTGGCTCGCGGCGGTTGTCGGAACGCCCTTGGTGCAGAACAAATCCTTCATGCCAATCGGAACGCCAGATAGCGGTTTGAGGTTCCCCTCACTGCGATCACGATCAGCGGTTTCTGCGGCAGCAATCGCATGTTCGGGGGTTTCAACGATGAACGCATTGAGCGCCTTTGCAGCCTTCACATTGGCATTGAATGCCTCGGCGACTTCGCGTGCAGAGAAATCTCCGCTGCGAAATCCGTCACGAATTTCGGCAACTTTCAGATTGGTAAGATCGGTCATTAAACACAGTGCCTTCTTAGCGTCTTTGCGGCTTCGCGTGATCCAAACTTACTGTTCTTCACGCGAAGCCGCGAAGACACGAAGGAAAGGAAAAGCGGCATCACTCAATCACCTTGGGAACACCAAAAAAGCCGTGCTCAGCGGCAGGCGCGTTGGCGAGGATTGCGTCACGGATATTGCCGCCAGACAGTGGATCCGCATTAACGACATCAGCCCGCAGACGCAGCGTGTTCGCAATGACCGCAGTCATCGGCTTCACTGATGAGGTATCAACCTCGGCGAGTTGCTCTATCCAGCCAATAATATTGTTAAGTTCGGGCACCATCGCCTCAACCTCGGCGTCGCTGGCGGCGATACGGGCGAGACTGGCGATTTTGCGGACGGTGGCGTGATCAACTGACATGGCCCAAGCGCCTAGCAGCGCCAACGAAGCGCTTCAAGGGCGCGGGCACAACTTATCACCTGCTGGCACAATCTTCCCAAAGCGCCTAAGTCAGGTCTAATGAAAAGGAGACTCGCCGTGTCAAATTTTGATCGCCGCCAGATGATGGGTGTCAGTTTAGCCGCCGCTGCTGCTATTCCTTCCTTAGCCGTTGCCCAGAGTGCCGCTGTGACGAGGACAGCCCCGGTTTATACGCCAAAGCCACTGCCCTTTGATCCCACAACAATCACTGGCCTCTCAGAGAAACTGCTGCTCAGCCATCACGGCAATAATTATACATCGGCGGTTAAACGCCTTGGCACCATCATCGGTGAGTTTGGCAAGCTAGACCTCAGCACTGCGCCCAATTTCATCGTCAACGGCCTCAAGCGCGAAGAGTTGATCGCGCAGAATTCGATGGTGTTCCACGAAATCTATTTCAGCTGCATGGGCACACCAAACCAGCCTAGCAAACCGCTTGCGCAAGCAATTGAGCGCGATTTTGGCAGCATGTCCAAGTGGAGCCTTGAGTTTTCCTCGATGGGCAAAGCGCTTGGCGGCGGTTCTGGCTGGGTCGTGCTCAATTGGATGGAGCGTGACCAAAAGCTCGTCAACGGATGGGCGAACGATCATACGATGGCGCTTGTTGGCGGCGCGCCGGTGATGATCATGGACATGTTCGAACATGCCTATGCGATTGATTATGGCAGCAAAGCGGGCAGCTATGTCGATGCGTTTATGGCGACGATGAACTGGAGTGCGGCTGATAAGAGGTTTACGCGCGCGTTGGGTTAGCGCCTGATAAGATGACGTCTACTCACTTCGTCTTTGCGAGCGAAGCGCGGCAATCCATACAAGGGTGAGGCGAGTGGATTGCCGCGTCGCTGGGCGAATGCCCCAGCCTGTCCAGAGCGGCTGGCTTGCCAGCCAGTCGCTGGGCTCCTCGCAAAGACGAGTCGAACTCAATGAAACTTGGCGCAGCTCCCCACAATCAAACCGCAGCAAATTCCTTGAGCGGTCGCGATGTGTCAGCCGCTTGCTCCGTTGTCAGCAAAACGCCTTGTTCAACAAGTTTGCGCCCTTGCGCAAAATCGCGCACCATATTGACGCAATCGAGCGCGATCACCTTGCCGCCGTTCAAATAGACGATTGAGAAGCTACGTGTGGCGGGATCACCGCGCATCACCGCCTCATCATGGTTGGTTGAAAGCCCGACAGTTTGAAGCTTCAAGTCATATTGGTTCGACCAGAACCACGGCGTCGCCTTATAGGCTTGCAAATCTCCGCAAATCGCCTTGGCCGCGACGCTCGCTTGATCATGCGCGTTTTGCACTGACTCAAGCCGGATAACCGCACCTTCAGCAAAATCATTAGCGTGAGCCGCGCAATCACCAATCGCAAAGACATTGGGGAGCGACGTGCGGCAATGTGCGTCAACATCAACGCCGTTGCTGCCTTTGGCCCCTGCTGCCATCAAAGGTTCCACGCACGCGATAATCCCAATCCCCACGACCACCATATCAGCGTCAACCACGCTATCATCGGCAAGCCGGACGCCGCAGACATGACCACCATTGCCCTCTATGGCAACCACGCCAACACCGGTGCGCAAATCAACGCCGTGCGCGCGGTGTTCAGCCTCAAAGAATGTCGATAAATCTGCGCCGGCAACACGCGCTAGAACGCGGGGGAGTGCCTCAAATAAGGTCACGGGCTTGCCGAGTTTCCTGAGCACCGCTGCGGCTTCTAATCCAATGTATCCGCCGCCAATTACGACGACGCGACCAACCCGCCCCGGTTGATCGAGTTCGGCCATGATGGCGTCAACATCAGCGCGGGTTCGCACCGCATGGATGCCAGAAAGCTCGCTCCCGGGGCAGTTAAGCTTGCGCGGGTCGCCGCCCGTCGCCCAGATCATATGGTTGTAACCCAGCGTCGTTCCATCGCTGAGCGCCACAGTTTGGTTAGAGGGATCAACGCGTGCCACTTCGGTGTTCAGCTTTAGCTCAATCCCCTTTTCCCCCCAAAAATGGGGCGGTCGGATATAAAGGCGGTCAAACGATTTTTCCTTGGCGAGATAATCCTTGGATAACGGAGGGCGTTCATAGGGCGGCTCACTCTCGCGCCCGATCATCAGGATCGTGCCGGCGAAGCCCTGCTGGCGCAACACCACCGCAGCCTGCGCGCCGCCGTGGCCTGCGCCAACGATGATTACATCCCACGTTTGCATATAAACCCCGCACTGCATCAGACGATACGGCACTGGCGCTTTTCGAACCCGCGATCAAGCGGTCACGTCACACAAAACCCAAATTGCGTGTCGAAACATTGTAATTGCCGATATTGGGCAGAACCGTTGGCAAGTCACTCGCGCTCACGCCGAACCATGACGCCAGCGTGGCGGCATATTGATCGACGCTGGTGGTGGGCAATAATCGCCCTTGGCCTACATCATCGGGGCCGTTGTCCGCGACAATCGGCGCGCTTCCGTAAAACTGTTTGCCGCGTACAGCGCCGCCCATTGCAAAATGCATGCTGCCCCAGCCGTGATCTGAGCCATCGGTATTCGCCACTAATGTGCGGCCAAAATCTGACGCAGTGAATGAGGTGACACGGTCTGCCACGCCGAGCTGAACAGTTGTATCGTAAAACGAGCGCATTGCGGTGGATACGCGCGTCAACAAGCTGGGGTGTTCCGCAACAAGCTTATCATGCGTGTCAAAGCCCCCGGTTGAAACAAAGAACACCTGCCGCCGCGCGCCAAGTTCGGAACTGACCGCGATCATGCGAGCAACGATGCGGAGCTGATCAGCGAGCGTATTGCCGGCGGGAAAGTTAGTCGTCAGCGCGGGTGCCCCTGCGAGTGCCGTCGTGACCTGCGCTGCCAGATCAAGCGACCGCTTTGATACGCGCGCATGTTCATTTTCAAACAGATTTGACCGCGCGCCGCCCATTAAATTCTTGAGCGTCGCACTCGCGCTGCTTGATCCGAACAGGCTGCTATTTGCCGTTAGCGAAATCGGGCCGTTACTTGTCACCGAATATTGGACAGCACTTCGTCCTGATAGGTAAACCGAGCTTCCTGAAGGATTGATGCAAGTTAGCGCGGCGCTGGTATTGCCGCTTTGAAACAAATCGCCCATGCGCCCGCCCCAGCCTGACGTCGCGCCTTCTGGGTTCGAGGCTTGCCAATAGCTTTGCTGATCATTGTGCGAAAATAATTTGGGCGGAAGCGGCACATTGCGTGCCTGATATTGCGCTTTAGTGGTTGGCTGAACAAGCGTCCCGACGTTAAGGATGACGCCAAGTTTACCGGCATCAAATATCGGCATCAGCGGCGAAAGGGCTGGCCCCAATGCATATTGCCGCCCGCCGGGAAGCGCTGTCGTGGGGTTGAGCAACGTTGGCGTTAAGCTGTCACGACCATAAGCGAGCACCGAACGCAGCCGTTGATATTCATTATAGCTCGCCTGATCATAAGGTGTGACGGTGTTTGCATAATCATTCCCACCGAGCAGAAAGATGCAGACAAGCGCTTTGTAATCAGCATTAGTTGCGGCGGCAGCATCTCCCATCGCGGCTAGGTTCATCACGAACGGCGTTGCGCCGCCCGCCATGCTGAGCGCGGCGGAGCGCTTAAGGAAAGCGCGGCGCGACTGATCGTTGGTCATGGTGCCAATCCCCTATTTCTGCACAATATATTCAGGTGACGCCATCACGAGCAGGATCGCAACATAAGTGCGGTTGACCGTGTCAGTGGCAGCGATGCTATCAACGGCGGCTTTTATTGTCGCAATCGTCTGGGCCGATATTTGGCCAGCGGCTAAGACCAGATTGGCTTCATCAACGAGCGACTGCGAATTCGCTGCGAGCGCCAGAAAATCAGTATAATTGCCGCGTGCATCACCCGCACCCCCGCTAATCAGTGATTGCATATAATTGATATAAGCGATGACACTCGGCTCAGTCGTGATCTGGAATTCAGGGCCAACAAGCGTCCGCACTGATAGTTCGGTGTTCGGCGGGATATAGCCGGGGCGGAAGAAATTGAAGACGCTTGGTGATCGTGCGGGGCTTTGCGCGAGCCGGTTAGCAGAGCTTGCGGTATTTCCGAACGCCCATGTATCAGTCGCCGACGTAACGCCAAACGCACGCGCCCAATTGGTCAGACGGTTAACCGGCGCACGTAATTTGCCAAATGTTGTGCTGGTAAGCCCCGCTGGATCGCGCGCTTCGACATCAAGCAAAATCGCGCGAATGACTGCTTTCATATCGCCGCGACCGTTTGAACCATTATTGATAAAAACGGCTGAAACGCGAGCCACATAAGCGGGCGATGGATTGCTTGTAACAAGCCGCTGGATCAACTGCTTTGAAACAAAGGGCGGCAGATTGGGGTGTGCAAAGATCGTGTCGAGCGCGGCAGTCAGGCTCGCCATCCCGCCCGTGCCCGCCGCAATTGTGCTTCCCAAGAATGTTTTCGTCCCCAGCTCATGATTGCCCGCGTTCACAATCATTGGGCGGCGGTAGCGATCAGGCGTTGAATTATCCGAGGAGTCTAGCGTGAAGCCAGTAAAGACACGAGCCAATCCGGTCACATCTTCCTGCGTATACGAATCAATTGTTGCGGTGCCTGATGTTTGCGCGGTGCCGTCGGCGTTTAGTCGGCTCACCCCGAGCGTGAACAATTGCATCAATTCACGCGCGTAATTTTCATCGGGCATTGATCCCGTCGCGGGATTTGCCTTGCGGTTGCCGAGGAAGGTTAAATAGAGGCCCATTCCCGAATTTGTTGAAATTTGTTCAAGCAAAGTACGATAATTACCAAAGGCGTTGTCGAGCAAAATATCGACATAGGCCGCAGCGGTAAATGCATTCCAACCGCTCGTGATTCCATCAATTGATATCACCAGAAAATCGAGCAATGCCATCCCGACCCGCTGTCGCAATTGATCGGGTGAACTGATTAACTGCCGCCACATTGTCGGATTGAAACCGTTTTGCGTGTTAACATTGGCTGCCGCGTTAAACCCTGCACCGACCATCCAATCCCAATGCGAAATAGGGCGCGCGAGCGCGAATTGCTCAGTGATCCACGCATCATAACCTTGCGCCTGCACCTTGACGATATCAGCCTTGTTTGGCCCCATCGTTGCCTGAGCGAGGAAACGACTTGCTTGGATACCAGTAACCGGCGGAGGGGAAGGCGGTGGCGGAGGCGGTGTGATGATCCCGCCCGTGGGAGGAGACGGCGAACCTTCACCGCCGCACGCCGCAACGACAAGCGCTGGCGAGATAATTTTGACGATATCGCTGAGCGCAATCGGCTGACTTACCGGAATATCATCGGTTAAGTCTTGGACTTCGATCTCTACCAATATATCCATATTGCTCGTCCCGTCATTTGCTGCAGGCTCTTTGGCCGCATTCATTCCCAGCATGTATAACGAGTTAGAATTAGATTCCCTTCTAAAAAGTAAACGGCTTGGCGCGTTTTCCACACATCAAGACTCTGGTGATGCTATTGTTGCCTGCCACTGGACAGCGTGAACGCATCCGCGCAAGTCTGTGAATGCGGCGAATCGCGCAAGGAGACTGTCATGTTGTGGAAGCCTATTGCCGTCGCCGCTGGTCTGATTGCGCTTGCTACGCCGCTGATCGGGCGCACTGATAGCCCGCCGCAAGTGATCGTCGCAACACCGGGCAGTGCTGGCGGAAATGGCGGGATTATTGACCGCTTCACGATGCGATTTTCTGAACCCATGGTGCCGCTTGGTGACCCAAGAGCAACCTCCCCAATTGATATGAAATGCGCGGTTGGTGGCAGCGGGCGCTGGGTTGATCCGCAAACCTTTGTCCATGAATTCGTAAAACCGCTTCCCGGCGGGATCACATGCGATGCAACACTGCGCGCCAAGCTGGCGAGCATTCGCGGCGTCGCGGCGGGTGGGCAACAGACCTTCAAAATCGATACCGGCGGGCCAATTGCGCGCGCCGTCCTCCCCGCGACATATGACGGCGATATTGAGGAAGATCAGGTGTTTTTGGTTGCCGCCAACATAGCGCCAACAGCCGCGTCAGTGGCGAGCGCTGGCTACTGTGCGGTTGACGGTATTGGTGAGAAGATCGCGCTTGATGTGCTTGATGCCGCCACGGTGCCAAAGCTGCTCGCTGATTTAGGCACTGACAATTGGGATCTGCGCAATTTCCTTGCAGAGGCGGGTTTACCGCAATCACTGCCTGCCTCCGCCAAAGACCGCGCCGCTGCTTATGCTAGCATCGTCGCGGTAAAATGCCGCCGTCCGCTTCCTCCCGGCAAGGATATGGCATTGGTATGGGCTGCTGGCATAGCGAGCGCGGATGGCCGAAGCGCCGCGCGAGACCAGCGCTTTGATTATGAAGTGCGCAAGGAATTTTCGGCGCGTTTTGAATGCAGCCGCGTTAATCCTCAGGCTGGATGCAACCCAATCAAATCAGCCTACGTTCGGTTCTCGGCGGCGGTTACGGTGGCTCAAGCTCGCGCGGTTCGTTTGACCTTTGCCGATGGTACGGTGATCGAGCCGAAGTTATCCGACGACGATAAGAACAAATCGTTCGTCTCCGATCTTGAATTCAAGGGGCCATTGCCCGCCGCAGCAAAGGGCATCATCAGCCTGCCCGCAGCGCTGACCAATGAGAGCGGGCGCACGCTCTCAAACGCGGCACGTTTCCCGCTAGCGATTGCGATGGATGAAGCGCCTCCACTCGTTAAATTTACCGCCCCGTTCGGTATCATCGAATCGAATGAAGGCGGCATGCTGCCCGTCACGGTGCGCGCGGTCGAAACTGAGCTTGGCCAAAGGATCAGCAACGTGAGCGGCGATGCGCTGCGCATTGACGCGAGCGACGGGCAAATCGCCAAATGGCTCCGCGACATCGATGGTGCGGATGACAATGATTTCCGCACCGTGGGTGAGGGTGATAATGAAGTCACCACCAACTACACCGGCACCAAATCTCTACTCAATGGGCGCGGCACTAGTCTCACACTCGGCCTTCCGGGCAAGGGCAAGGATTTCGAAGTCGTTGGCATCCCGCTCAAATCGCCCGGTTTCTATGTTGTTGAATTGGCCAGTCCGATGCTTGGCCGCGCACTGCTCGGGCGCAGCCAAACGCGATATGTCGCGGCGGGTGCGCTCGTCACCAATATGGCGGTGCATTTCAAATGGGGGCGTGAAGCCTCGCTCGCGTGGGTGACATCGCTTGATAGTGGCAAGCCGCTCGCGGGTGCTGACATCCGCGTGACCGATAGTTGCACGGGTAAGGAATTCGCGCGCGGGACGAGCGATACGCAGGGTCGATTGCTGATTAAGAGCGGCCTTCCCGCGCCCGAAACTTACGGCGGTTGCGGCGAAAATTCAGAACATCCGCTGATGGTGTCAGCGCGCGTGGGCGGCGATTTCAGCTTCACGATGACTGAGTGGTCAAAGGGCATTCGTCCCTATGATTTTGATCTGAGCTATGGCTATTCCGAAGTTGAAGATATCGTCCACACCGTGTTTGATCGGACGCTGATTAAGAACGGCGATGTGATCAATATGAAGCATATCCAGCGCCGCCCAATCGGTGCTGGCTTTGGATATGGCGACGCTATCAAGGGCACGCTCGTGCTTTCGCACAGTGGCTCTGGCACTGAATTTGAAATGCCGGTGTCGATTGGCGCGGACGGTGTCGGCGAGAGCCAGTGGACAGCACCAAAGGGCGCGCCGCAGGGTGATTATAACCTCTCAATCAAAGTCGGCGAACGTACGATCTTTTCAAACCAATCGTTCCGCGTTGATGAATATCGTCTTCCCACGATGCGCGCGAGCGTAAGTGGGCCAAAGGCAGCGCTGATCAGGCCCAAAACTGTTCCGCTTGATCTGTTCGTTGGTTTCCTCTCAGGTGGCCCCGCGCTCGGCCTTCCCGTCAGCATCCGCACGGCGTTTAACAATGATGACACGAGTCCTTCGGGATGGGATGATTGGACATTTGGCGGCAATGCCGTCGTTGAAGGCACCAAGCCGCTGAACGGCGACGGCGAAGAAGATCCCGTCCCGCTCCCGCTCGCGCAGACAATCCCCGTCACGCTTGGTAGCGATGGCACCGCGAAAACCAATATCGCGATTGCTCAGGACGTGGCGACGACAACGCGCATGACAGTCGAGATGGATTATGAAGATGCCAATGGCGAAACGCTGACCACATCGCGGTCAATTCCCTTGCTCGCGTCTGCGGTTCAACTCGGCATCAAGACCGACGGCTGGCTGATGCGCGATAATGATCTGCGATTGAAGCTCGTTACGCTTGATGCAGAGGGTAAACCAATACGCGGCAAGATCGTCCGCATCGATACGTATAGCCGCGAAGTGCTCACCTCACGGCGGCGTTTGATCGGCGGATTCTACGCTTATGACAATCAAGCGAGGATCACCAAGATTGGCAGTGGCTGTTCAGCTACAACTGATAAACTAGGCCTCGCTACGTGCAAACTCGCGCCGGGCGTGTCGGGCGAAGTCACCGTTGTTGCGACGACGAGCGATGCTGATGGCAACGTCTCGCGAGCGGTGACGTCGGTCTGGCTCGCGGGCGAAGATGAATGGTGGTTCGGCGGCGATAATGGTGACCGGATGGATGTCATCCCCGAAGCCAAAGCTTACAAAGCGGGCGAAAACGCAAAATTTCAAGTGCGGATGCCCTTCCGCGCCGCCACCGCGCTCGTCACGG
Organism: Sphingomonadales bacterium; assembly: GCA_043741135.1. Classification (GTDB taxonomy): domain Bacteria; phylum Pseudomonadota; class Alphaproteobacteria; order Sphingomonadales; family Sphingomonadaceae; genus Aquisediminimonas. Next base: position 9,896 of record JAYUAU010000145.1, read on the forward strand.
TTGAACGCGAAGGTGTCCTTTCAAGCTTCGTCACCGAATTATCGGGCAAAGACCCCGTCGTTACGGTGCCGATGCCTGCGTCCTATGCGCCCGATGTTTATGTCTCCGTAATGGCGGTGCGTGGGCGCGTTGATAGCAGCGGATCATGGCTTGCCGATACTGCGCGCTATTGGGGATTGCCAATTGGGAAAGGTGAAGGCTCTGCGCCTACCGCGCTCGTCGATCTATCCAAACCTAGCTACCGCATCGGCATTGCCAAGGTAAAGGTCGGGTGGGAGGGCCATACGCTCGGTGTCACGGTTAAATCGGATAAGGCCAAATATGCCATTCGTGAGACCGCGATGGTCGATGTTGCGGTAACCGAACCCGGCGGCAAACCTGCCCGCAGTGCAGAAATTGCGTTCGCCGCGGTTGACGAAGCGATCCTGCAACTATCGCCAAATAAAAGCTGGGAGCTGATTGATGCGATGATGGGTGATCGGCCGATATCGGTGCTCACCTCAACTGCGCAAACGCAAGTCGTTGGCAAGCGGACTTACGGGCGAAAAGCGGTTGAAGCGGGCGGCGGTGGCGGTGATGCCTCAGCCAGCGTGCGTGATGATTTCCGCCCTGTGCTGCTGTGGCGAGGGCGTGTTAACCTTGACGCAAAAGGCCGCGCGCGAATTCCCGTTGCGCTATCCGACTCGCTCTCAGCTTTCCGCTTGGTCGCGATTGCCACATCGGGCGTCGACCAGTTCGGCACGGGCCAAGTCACCGTTCGCACGAGCCAGGATTTGCAAATCTTCTGTGGCATTCCGCCACTAGTGCGCTCGGGCGATATATTCGGGGCGAGCTTCACGCTGCGCAATACATCGGACAAGCCAATGACTGTGACCGCGACAGTCGGCGTCACGCCTGCCATCGCGACTGGCGCGCCTTTGACCGTCACGATCCCTGCAGGCGGGGCTACGCCAGTGACATGGCATCTGCCCGCACCCGAGGGTGTGACGAAGCTTGATTGGAAAGTGAGCGCAAAGGCATCAAATGGCAAAGCAACCGACCAGATTGCGGTCAGCCAAATCGTCATTCCTGCCGTCACAATTGAAACATGGGCATCAACACTCGCGCGCGTTGGTAACGGTGTTCCGATCCCGGTGGTGGCCCCTGCTGGTGCGATCGCTGGGCTTGGCTTTGTCGATGTGAAACTTTCCGATAGCCTCGCGCCACCGCTTGAAGGCGTGCGCGCCTATATGGGTAATTACCCCAACAATTGTTTTGAACAGCGGCTTTCGCGCGCGGTTGTGATGGGCGATGCGGGTGCGTGGAACATTCTAGCGGGCGAAATCCCCGCTTACCTCGATAGCGACGGCCTGCTTCGCTATTTCCCAAGCGATACGATGCGCGGATCTGAAAGCCTCACCGCTTATGTGCTGTCGATGACATCAGAGGCTGGCTTTGCGATCCCCGATACGCCGCGTGCAAAGATGATTGAAGCGATGAAGTCAGTCGCCAATGGGAAACTGACGCGCGATAATCCGTGGCGCGGTGATGATCGCCTCATGCGAATATCAGCGATTGCCGCGCTTGCCAGAAATGGTCAGGCAAGCCCTGCTTTGCTCGCGTCAAACAGCCTTGCGGTCGCTGATATGCCCACCTCCGCGCTCGCTGATTGGTTGACCGCGATTGACCGGACGAAGGGCGCGAACAGCGTGCTGCGGTCAGACGCCGAAGCGATCCTCCGCCGTCGGATTGTTTACGAAGGGTCGCGCCTCGATCTTGCTGATCAAGCGAGTGCACCGTGGTGGATGATGACATCGGGCGATGAAATGGCGATCAAGGCGCTGCTTACGGTGCTTGGCCGCCCGGGATGGAGCAATGAAGGCCCCAAGATGATGATTGGTGCCGCGCTTCGCCAGCGCCGGGGTCACTGGGATACCACACCCGCCAATGCATGGGGCACCATCGCCGCGCGTCGCTTTGCGGGCTTGTATCCGGCAAGCGCGATTAGCGGCACGACGACGGTAACACTGGGCACGCAAAGTGTATCGCAAAGCTGGCCAATGCTGAGCAGTTCAGGCCCGCTGCGGCTCAAACTTCCACCTGTGCAAACACCCCTCTTGCTCAGCCAATCCGGCGGCGCGGGGCCATGGGCGATGGTATCAGTCTCAGCCGCTGTTCCGCTCACCACGCCGCTCAGCGCTGGCTATAAAATCAGCAAGAGCGTCGCAGTGATTAGCCAGAAAAATAAGGATTATCTGACGCGCGGCGATGTGATTAAGGTGCGGATTATCGTCGATGCCTCAGCTGAACGCAGCTGGGTGGTGGTGAGCGACCCCATTGTTCCGGGCGGAACGATCATTGGTAATCTTGGTGGCCAATCAGGATTGCTCGCTGCAATCGCGTCAGCGAGTGAAGGCGCGCAGCCAAGCTATGTCGAGCGCGGCAATGATGCGTGGCGCGGCTATTATGAATGGGTGCCGCGTGGGCGTTTCGTCACTGAATATGCAGTGCGTTTGAACGGGACGGGCCAATTCAAATTGCCGCCAACACGCGTCGAGGCAATGTATTCGCCCGATATCCGCGCGGCTTGGCCCAATGCGCCGGTGACGGTGATGATGCGGTGAGGCTGCCCCTCACGTCTTTGCGAGCGAAACTGTTCCCTGGCGAAGGCCGGGGCCCAGTCCTCGACAAAGAGCGTCACGAAGTGGCTTTTCCTTATTTGGGTCTGGGCCCCGGCCTGCGCCGGGGAACGCTGATTTCAGTGGGGTTGGCTGCGCTGGCCATTGCTACATTGCTGTTTGTGGCAACTATCCCCCCTCTCCTCCCCAGCCACACCCGCGTGACATCGGGGTGGAAACCAAGCGAGGCATGGCTCTACGACCGCAACGGCGCACTCATCGATAGCCAGCGAGTGAACTTTGCCGCGCGTCGCCTTGGCTGGGTGAAGCTTGGCGATATCGCGCCGGTCGTCGCCGAAACAATCATCGCTGCTGAGGATAAACGCTTTCAAAGTCATAGCGGGGTTGATTGGCTGGCAATTGGCAGTGCGGCAAAATCGCGTTTCGATGGCTCAACCTCGCGCGGGGCGAGCACGATATCGATGCAGGTCGCGGCGTTCCTCGCGCCTGAACTCTCCGCCCCGGGCGCACGGGGCTGGCGCGATAAACTCCGCCAGATGCGCGCTGGGATGGCGCTTGAAAGCAACTGGAGCAAAGATCAGATTATCGAAGCCTATCTCAACCTCGCAGGATTTCGCGGTGAAGCCCAAGGGATTGGTGCCGCAGCGCTTGCGCTGTTCGGAAAGACGCCTGCGACATTGACGCGTGACGAGGCAGTGCTGTTCGCCGCCCTCCTCCCCAATCCCAATGCAAGTCCTGAACAAGTCGCGCAACGCGCCTGCCGGATTGCGCCGCGTGATTGCGCGGCGCTGCGCCAACAAGCGCTCACGATGCTCGGCAGTGCGCAGCAATTGGCGCTTGATCCCGGGCTTGCTCCGCATCTCACGATGAAACTGCTTACTGAGCCTGGAATGAAACTTCGCACAACGATTGATCGCCACATCCAGGGCCTCGCGAACACGGCGCTCCGTCGTCAGTTAATCGGCCTTGGCGAAGCGCGCGCGAGGGACGGCGCGGTGGTGGTCGTTGATAATATGAGCGGTGATGTCCTCGCTTATGTGGGCGGCGTTGGCGGGGGATCGACTGCTGCGGCGGTGGATGGGGCCGATGCGCTGCGTCAGGCGGGATCAACGCTCAAACCCTTTCTCTATGGCCAAGTGATTGAGCGCGGATACCTCACCCCCGCATCAATCCTCGACGATTCGCCCGTCCAGCTTGACACCGCGTCGGGCTTATATGTGCCGCAAAATTATGATCATGCGTTCAAGGGGCCGGTGTCGGTGCGAACCGCGCTTGCCGGATCGCTTAACGTGCCAGCAGTGCGCGCGCTCGTGATCGCAGGCACCGAGGCGTTTCGCGATAGGCTGTGGGATTTGGGTTATCACGGGCTGACTGAGGACGGGCAATATTATGGTTTTTCGCTCGCGCTTGGCTCAGCTGAGGTGACGTTGCTTGAGCAGGCGGCTGCTTATCGCGCGCTGGCTCGCGGTGGGGCATGGGCACCGCTGCGGATCAAAGCGGACGACAAGCGTGCCGCACCGCGCCAGATCATGTCACCGCAGTCGGCTTGGCTTGTGGGGAATATCCTCGCAGACCCAGCCGCGCGCGCGGGCACCTTCGGGCTTGATAGCGCGCTCAAACTCCCCTTCTGGGCGGCGGTCAAAACGGGCACATCAAAGGCGATGCGTGACAATTGGTGCGTTGGCTATTCGGATCGCTACACCGTGGCGGTGTGGGTTGGCAACCTCGAAGGCGATAGTATGAAGGCGGTTTCGGGCACGAGCGGCGCTGCCCCCGTCTGGCGCGATATCATGATGGCGCTTCACGCTGAGCGTCCAAGCAAAGCACCGCCGATGCCAAGTGGAATTGAAGCGCGAACGATCAGCTTCACCGGAAATAGCGAACCACCACGGCGCGAATATTTCTTGGCGGGCACAGGCCAATCACAACAGATTGTCGCCCCCGCCGCCGCGCGCCGCCCGCGCATTACCAATCCGGTGAGCGGCAGCGTGTTTGCGCTTGATCCCGATATCCCGATTGACCGTCAGCGGATGATGATTGCGGTTACCGGCGAAGTGACGGGGCACCGTTTGACGCTCGATAGGCGCGATTTAGGCGATGCGGGGGGGCGGCCAGCAGTGCTCGCGGGGCCGGGCGTGCATCAATTGGCGCTAGTTGATCCGGGGGGGAAAGTGGTTGACTGGGCGCGGTTCATTGTGCGGTGAATTTTCAGGATCGTCTTTGCGAGGAGCGCAGCGACGCGGCAATCCACGCGTTGCACCGTGGCTTGGATTGCCGCGCTTCGCTCGCAAAGACGAGGGGGCACAATTTCATAGCCACCCCGCCGCGCGATAAGCCTCAGCCGTCGCCTTCAACCCCTCGCGCGTGGTGATCTTTGGCTCCCATATCTCAGTCGGAACCGCGCGCTCAGGGTCAGCCACCCAATCTGGGTGACAAAAATAACTCACCCGATCCGCGGTCAGCCGCGCGCCCTTGCCGCGAAACAGCCGGTCAAGCCTTGCCCCTACCATCATCACAGCGCGCGGCAGGGAGACTGTGGTGATATTCTTTCCCAGCGCCCAACCGATTGCCTTGGCGAAGCTCTTATGCGTCCAGCCATCTCTCACCCCGTCATCAGGCTCATAGATTTTCGAGCGTGCCTCGGGAAACGGGATCACCGCAAGCAAAAGCCGCGCGAGATCATCGACATGGGTTAGTGACAGCCGCCCCGCCGGTGGCAGCGTGACAAACCCCATCTTCGCCATTTTGAACAGCTCAAGATTGTCGCGGTCACCCGGGCCGTAAACCGCGGGCGGGCGCACCATCGTCCAATTGAGGCCGCTTGCCTGAACCATCACTTCGGCCTTGGCTTTTGTCGCGCCGTAATCCGAAAGTTGAGGTTCGCGCGCGGCAAGCGATGAGACATGGATGAAACGCTCGACATTGGCGGCGCGCGCGGCCTCGACCACCGCCATCGTGCCCGCGACATTGCCTGCCTCAAAGCCTGCTAAATCAGGCGCATTAACGACGCCTGCGATATGGAGGATTGCATCACAGCCGGCAGCCATTTTGGCCAGCGCATCAGGAGAATCAAGCGCGCCACTAATCCACGTCACGCCTTCAAGCGTCGCTTGTGGCGAGCGAACGAGCGCGCGGACGTGCCAGCCTTGGCTCACCGCTAGTCGCAAGGTCACTTGCCCGACAAACCCGCTCGCGCCCGTCATCCCGAGCGTCGCTTTGCTCACAACATTACCATATGATCGCGGTGGATCAGCGCTGAACGCGGCGCGTGGCCAAGCAGAGCCGCCGCATCATCGCTGCGCGCGCCTGCAATTTTGGCGGCATCACCGCTATCATATTCAGAAAGCCCGCGCGCGATGCTAGCGCCGTCGGGGCCGACGATATCAATCACATCGCCGCGCGCGAAAATGCCTTCGACTGAATGCGCCCCAGCGGGTAATAAGCTCGCGCCCTTGGCCAACGCTTTGACGGCACCAGCATCAACATGCACTTTCCCCTTGATCGAGAGCCGCCCCGCGAGCCACGCTTTCTTTGCGCTGGCACTGCGATCAGCGACGAACAATGTGCCGCCAACGCCTGCCTCCATACGCGCCAGCGGGTGATCAAATGCGCCAGAAATGATCACCAAGTCCACGCCAGCCGCACCCGCAATCCGCGCGGCTTCGATCTTTGATCCCATCCCGCCTGAACCCATGCCCGAAGCACTGGCTTTTCCCGCCATCGCCTCGATACGCGCGTCAACGCCTTCAACGCGCTCAATCCGCGTCGCCGAGGCATCACGCGATGGATCAGCAGAATAAAGCCCATCAACATCGGAGAGCAGCACAATTGCGCTAGCCTGAGCGGCCTGCGCAACACGCGCGGCGAGCCGATCATTATCGCCAAAGCGGATTTCAGCGGTGGCAACTGAGTCGTTCTCGTTAATCACTGGAACAACGCCAAGGCTGAGCAACCGATCAAGCGTGGCGGCCGCATTAAGATAGCGCCGCCGATCCTCAAAATCGTCAAGCGTGACGAGCATTTGCGCCGCGATCATGCCGCGGCTCCCGAGCAATTCGGCCCAGCACTGTGATAGCGCAATCTGCCCCGTTGCGGCAGCGGCCTGCGCATCCTCAAGGCTCGCACGACCGCCTTTGGCCAGTCCCAAACGCCGCGCGCCGAGCGCTATTGCGCCTGATGAGACAATGATAATCTGCTGACCGCCCGCGCGCCGATTTGCGATATCAGCGACGAGCGTAGCAAGCCAATCGCGCTTCACTTCGCCGCTTGCGTCAACGAGCAGCGCAGATCCGACTTTGACAACAAGACGGGGATAAAGTGCGGCGCTTAAATCGGCGACCATATTGCTTCCTGATCAGACGCGCGCACCGCTTGCGTTGCGCCGGTCTGGATGCCAATCGCATCAAGCAACCGGTCAAGCACAGGTTCGATGCCCTCGCCGCCCGCACCTGATAGCAACATGACTTCAGCCTTCGATGATCGCTTGAGCTTGGCCGCGATCTTTTTGACTTCGGCAGGCTCAAGCGCATCGATCTTGTTGAGGCCGATCACTTCAATCTTATCCTCAAGGCCGCCGCCATATGCCTTGATTTCCTTGCGCACCGTCCGCCATGCCTTCACCGGGTCATCACCCGTTGCGTCAACGAGATGGAGCAACACGCGGCAACGCTCGATATGGCCAAGGAAACGGTCACCCACGCCTGCGCCTTCAGCGGCGCCTTCGATGAGGCCGGGGATATCGGCGATGACAAATTCACGGGCATTGCGGCTCACGACACCCAATTGCGGGCGCAGCGTGGTGAAGGGATAATCGCCCACTTTGGCATTGGCATTGGTCACGGCGTTGATGAAAGTTGATTTCCCCGCATTGGGGAGGCCAAGCAAACCAGCATCTGCCAGCAGTTTGAGCCGGAGCCACACCCACATTTCTTCGCCTGGCCAGCCGCCACCGTGCTGACGCGGCGCGCGGTTGGTTGATGTCTTATATGACATATTGCCGCGCCCACCGTCGCCCCCGCGCAAGAAGACGCGAGTCTCCCCAATCGTCGTAAAATCAGCGAGGACATGTTCCTTATCATCCGAAATCAGCTGTGTGCCCACGGGAACGCGAACGAGCAGATCATCGCCGCCCGCCCCGGTGCGGTTGCGCCCTGCCCCGCCCTTGCCACGCGGCGCACGGAAATGCTGGGTATAGCGGAAATCGATCAGCGTGTTGAGGCCAGCGACGGTTTCAAAGATGATGTCGCCGCCCTTGCCGCCATTGCCGCCGTCAGGGCCACCATATTCAACGAATTTTTCGCGACGGAAACTAACGGCACCCGGGCCGCCTGCTCCTGATTGGAGATAGACTTTTGCTTGATCTAGAAAATGCATGATGGGCGTCGCTTAGGCGATTGCGAGCCGCGCGACTACCCCCGGCGATGCCATCAACTGTTTGTAAGCAATTTCGCGTGCGGTTTCGCGCGGCACGTCAAGCGCTTTCGCAAGCGGCCCACCGAGTAAAGCATCACCCATAGCCATCAAAATGAGGCTCAGCGTATCTTCATTCATCAGCGGAAAATCGTGCCCTTTACCTAAATCTTCCATAAGATTATGGATCGCATCAAGGATGGGGTTGAGTGCGTTTTCATTGCCCGTCATGATCATCCACGTCGCGAGTGCGCCTGCGCCTTGCTCACCAAAAGCATCAAACGTCATATCAACGATTAACCGCGGATCAGCCTCGCCACGTCTCGCCTTGAGGACGACATCTCCGATGGTGGCGCAGACTTGAATGGCGAGCATTTCTGCAAGTGCCATTTGCAAACCGGCGGCCGAACCGAAATGATGAAGCAGATTAGCATGCGTGCGCCCGACGCGTCCTGCAACAGCCTTGAGCGTGACGGCTTGCGGTCCGGACTCAATCAGCAAGTCACGGGCGGCATTCAGAGCAGCGGCCCGGCTTTCGTCGTGACTTAACCTCTTTCGCACTATTGACACCAATGTAAGCAACCCTTATTAACACAAATGTAAGGAGACTGGCCGTCATGACTACAATCACCAAATCACCCCATGATCTAACGATCACCCCGCGTGACCGTCGTTTTGGTCGCGGAACATCGCAAAACCGGTGGTGGCTTGGTAATGATCCGATTGCAACGGCTTTTTACAATGCGCTTTCGATCACATTCCCGCGCGGTGAAGCCTTTTTTGTTGAGAGCGTGCGCGCGCACCGCGACGATGCGCCTGATGCACTCAAAGCTGAGATCAACGCTTTCATCAAACAGGAAGTCATCCACAGCCGCGAACATGTTTCGTTTAACAAGCGCGTGGTTGATGCGGGCTATGACATTACGGCGCTTGAAGCCGCAGTGACCGAAAGCCTTAACCTCACCAAGGGCCGCCCCGTAATCCTCAACCTTGCGGTTACGATGGCGCTTGAACATTATACCGCGACGCTCGCGCAGCAATTGCTCGCTAACCCAGCACATTTAGCAGGCGCTGATCAGGAATCGGCTGATCTGTGGCGTTGGCATGCGATCGAAGAGATTGAGCATAAGGGCGTTGCCTACGACACTTGGCTCCACGCAACGCGCGATTGGAGCCGCTGGAAACGCTGGAAAGTGAAGTCCTTGCTCATGCTCGTCGTGACTGCCAAATTCTGGCCGCGCCGGTTCAAAGGCACCAAATTGCTGCTCGCGCAGGACGGCATTTCGGGCTGGGACACTAACCTCAAGATATTGTGGTTCATGCTCGCCAGCCCCGGCATGTTAACGCGCATTTTGCCCAGCTGGCTGGCTTATTTCATGCCCGGTTTTCACCCGTGGAACCATGATGACCGGCATTTGATCAAGCTTGTTGAAAGCGACTATCAGGATGCCCGCCTGCCCGAGGCGATTGCGGCTTAAGATCGGTCGACTCTCCGTCTCGTCTTTGCGAGCGAAGCGCGGCAATCCATACACTGGTGCCGCGAGTGGATTGCCGCGTCGCTGGGGCAATTGCCCCAGCCTGTCCTGAGCGGCTGGCTTGCCAGCCAGTCGAAGGGCTCCTCGTGGGAGACGAACGGGATCAAACCGAACGCCCATAACAGAGACAGCTGGCCGTTTCCCCCCCCACTCCCCCTTCGCCGCGCTGCGGCACCAAGGTTCGCGCGCGTCAAATGCACAGCTGTTCTCCGGCGCAGGGCACCCATCAAAGTAATACTTTGATGGGTGCCCTGCGCCGGAGTCCAGACCTGAACAAACTATGCCCGCTTCGCGGCCCTTTTATATGAGGACTAGGCCACGGCCTGCGCCGGGGAACACAGCGTTTCAAATTAAGCGCCCCCCGCCTTAACGCCCGATCCATTCACCGCTGCCCCGGTATTGCGGCAACACATCACTCTCTGGCAACGATCCCGCAATATAGCGTCGATCTGATGCGACGCTGCGTGTTGGCGCGATGGTGGCAACGCGCGTTTCAATGGTGGGCGCTGGTGCGGCGGCCCACGCCTGTGGTGTCGGCGCGACGGTTGGAATTGGTAGCGGCGTTACATTTGCGTACATCGGCGCCGTCGGCGCTACGTAAAGTTTTGGTTTCGGTGCAGGCGTTGGTTCAGCGCCGTAATAACGCGCGTGGAATGCCTGTGGTTGCCCCGCCCCGCCGGGCATTTTGTAAAAAATATGCGCGCCAAAAATTCCTGTTGGGGTCAGCGACGTCCGCCAAAACGGCGCAACTGCGAGCGTGTGATAATGCGTCGCGAGGCCAACCGGCGCGAAGACTGATCCAGAAAGGGCTGCCACCGCAACGCGACGTGCACGCGCCCAGCCAGCTGACGTAGGCGCGCGGGCCATCGCGCCATCGCAACCAAAGGTGAACTGGCAGAGCGTATCATTGCGTTCAGTCCCTTGATAAACCACGCCGCACACCGAATTAGGGTAAGCGGGATGGCGAACGCGGTTCAACACGACTTGAGCGACCGCGCGTTGGCCATCATCGGGCTCGTTGGCGGCCTCGTAATAAATCGCAGATGTCAGGCAAAGCGACGCGCGCAGCATATCAGTTGATGAGCGACCCGCAACGGTAAACGGCGTGGCAGCAGCCCCCGTTTCAAACAATGTTGATTGGTAGATTGCGGGGTTCACAACCGGCGGCATTAGGTTTTGCGCACCGAGTTGTGCAGCAAGGGCAACGTCGACCATCTGTTCAGTTGAAGGTGTTGCCGCTTGCAACGGTGTCCCTTCGACAAGCAAAGCAGGATCAGCAGCTGGATTGAACGGCGTAGGCTCGCTAAGCGGGATTGTGATCGCAGCCGCCCCAGTTTCTGGATTAGCACGTTGCGCTGCGAGCGGCATCACGCATGAACTGACAAGCGTGAGCACAGACAGTCCAGCGACAAGCATCAGCCCGCGCCGCTTTCTTAGTGCCATCTTGGAGAGTTTCAGCTGAACCATATTGCCTTTTTGCGTCACTAAATCGATCAAAACCGCAAGAACCAGCGACATAGAGCGAAAAAACCTCACTGGCTCCCCCCCAAATACCCCCTGTTCCGACGCGGGACACATAGCGGGCCATAGATTAACGCTGGCTGTGGAAACGCGCTTAGGAAAGTGTGAAAAACCTTACCCCTTCCTTTTGCCGCCTGTGCTGATTAAAGCCGCGAGCAACCATTGGGGATGACTATGACAGAACCACTACGCGTTGCGCTTGCCGGACTTGGGACGGTGGGCAGCGGTGTTATCAAATTGCTCGACACCAACCGCGAACTCATCACGCGCCGCGCGGGGCGTCCGATTGAAATCGTCGCAGTCTCAGCGCGTGACCGCAATCGTGATCGTGGTCTCGATATGTCGCGCTTTGGCTGGGTTGATGATCCGACGGCGCTTTCTGGCCAAGGCGACGTTGTCGTTGAGCTGATCGGCGGCTCGGAAGGCGCGGCGCTCACGCTCGCGCAAAATACGATTGCTGCGGGCAAAGCCTTTGTTACCGCGAATAAAGCAATGATCGCGCATCACGGATTGGCGCTCGCGCTTGCGGCTGAGGCAAAGGGCGTGGCGCTTAAATATGAAGCCGCTGTCGCGGGCGGAATTCCCGTGATCAAGGGCCTGCGCGAAGGGGCGGCGGCCAATGAGATCACGCAAGTTTACGGTATTCTCAACGGTACGTGCAATTACATCCTGACCACGATGGAAGCACAGGGGCGCGATTTCGGCGACGTTTTGGCTGACGCACAAAAGCTTGGTTATGCTGAAGCAGACCCAGCGTTTGATGTCGACGGGATTGATGCGGCGCACAAACTTTCAATCCTTGCTTCATTATGCTTTGGCACGCGGATTGATTTCGCATCGGTTTCAACACAAGGCATTCGAGCGATCCTTGCAGGGGATATCGCGCAGGCAAAGGCGCTTGGGTTTCGCGTTCGCCTCGTTGGCCGCGCCGAGGCTGTGAGCGGCGGCTTGCTCCAAAGCGTGCAACCCTGCCTCGTTCCCGTCACGCACCCGCTTGCGCATGTCGCAGGTGCGATGAATGCGGTCGTAGCCGAGGGTAATTTTGTCGGGCGTCTGTTCTTTGAAGGGCGCGGCGCTGGCGAGGGGCCAACTGCATCTGCCGTTGTCGCTGACTTGATCGATATCGCGCGCGGCGAAGTTGGCCCGGCCTTTGCGATGCCGGTAGCCAGCCTTGCGCATCCGGGCCACGCTGAGGCGGGCACGCGGACGGGGCGGTTTTACTTGCGCTTTACCGTTGCAGACCGCCCCGGTGTGCTTGCTGAAATTACTGCGGCAATGCGCGATGCGGGGGTTTCGATTGAGAATCTAATTCAACGCGGCGAAGCCCCCGACGGCGGCGTTTTGCTCGTGATGACAACACATGTTTGCGCTGAAGCCGCAGTTACGGATGCCATTGCGCGGCTAAGCGGATCTCCAAGCCTGATCGGCGCACCGATGCTGATGCCTATTTTGGATGTTTAAAGCATGATGAGTTTAGGTAGAGCAAATGTGTTCCCCTGCGTAGGCAGGGGTCCAGTCCCAAACAAAAGGAGTCTTTGTTAAGGTCTGGACCCCTGCCTTGGGTCCCATCAAAGTATTACTTTGATGGGTGCCCTCCGCAGGGGAACGATTCAACTAATCCTCATCACGCTCTAGAGCGGTGTTCGGTTAACTGTGAAACGCTGCTTTCCCCGGCGAAGGCCTGGGCCCAGACCCAAACAAGAAAAGCGCGCTTCGCGGACGTTTTTCAGACCAGGGCTGGACCCCGGCCTGCGCCGGGGAACAGGGTGGGACTCACGGCCTAGCGCGAACCCGTGCGCCTCACCGCTGCTTTGTGAACGCCGACACCGCCGGGTTTGCGTGGATGAAACTGGCGTTTAGCTTCGGGTTGTCCTCCGCGTCCGCCGCCGTCGGGCCTGCGTCCTTGGCGTTCTGGCTCGGTACGGACGGGCTTTGGCAGTTGTGCCTTTTGCGCATCGAAATCAGCGGGCAGCGGCACTTGGTCAAGCCGCACACCCGTCAGGCGTTCGATCTGCTTGAGCCAGCCTTTTTCTTCACCGCAAACATATGAGATTGCAATTCCTTCAGCACCCGCGCGCGCGGTGCGGCCGATGCGGTGGACATATTGCTCTGGAACGTTTGGCATATCGAAATTGAACACATGGCTAACGCCTGAAACATCAATGCCGCGCGCGGCAATATCGGTTGCGATCAATATCTTGATATCGCCCTTGCGGAACGCTTGCAGCGCAAGAGTGCGCTGCGGCTGAGATTTATTCCCATGGATCGCCGCGCAACCAATATTGGCGGCGTGGAGATGCTTCACAATCTTATCAGCGCCGTGCTTCGTGCGGCTGAACACGAGCGCGCGTTCGATGGGTTCCTTACCCAGCTGGATCGTCAGCAACGCTTGCTTTTCGGCTTGGTTGATGAAGGTGACATATTGGCTCACACGCTCAGCGGTTGAGGAATTCGGCGTCACTGACACTTTGACCGGATCAGACAGAAAGCGCGCGCCAAGTTCAGCAATCGTCTTTGGCATCGTTGCTGAAAAGAAGAGCGACTGGCGCTGTTTGGGCAGAAGCTTATCAATTTGTTTGAGCGGAACGATAAAGCCCAGATCAAGCATCTGATCGGCCTCATCAAGCACGAAGATTTCAACATTGCGCAACGTGACCGCGCGCTGTTCGATCAAATCGATCAAGCGTCCCGGCGTGGCGACGAGAACATCAATCCCAGGCTGGAGCTTGCGGATTTGAGCATTGATTGGCACGCCGCCAAAGACAGCCTCAACCGAAAGGCGCGTGCCCTTACTATAATCGCGGAACGATGCGGCAATTTGAGCCGCGAGTTCACGCGTTGGTGAAAGAACGAGAACGCGGCATTCGCGCATCCCCTTATGCTTGGGGTTTGCCTCAAGATACTGGATCGTGGGCAGCGCGAAGGCCGCAGTTTTGCCCGTGCCCGTCTGCGCGATGCCGAGCAAATCGCGGCCTTCAAGAAGTGCTGGGATGGCTTGTAATTGGATTGGGGTTGGGGTCGTATATCCTTTGGCGGCAAGCGCGGCAAGGATCGGCTTGGAAAGACCAAGATCGGAAAATTGTGTCATAAAAGACTTTCATATGTGCATAACCAACCACGCCATAGCAGCGCGCTGGAGAAGCGGGTTCAAAGTGACAACCCGCGCGAAAAGGGAAGCCTTGGGGCTAACGCGCTCTAAAATCTCAAGCCTGTGCCACCCGTTTTAGGAAGATGGACAATCACGCTGGCTGGACTGGGCAGGGCAATTGGCTCTGCTGCGCTGCACCATTATTAGTAGCAGTCTCAACTAAATGCAAGTCCATATATCAAAATGGCTTGATCGAAGCGCTAGCGAAGCCCATTTGGAGGTCATGTTAATCGAAACCGAAACAACCCCGAACCCCGCGACACTCAAATTTCTGCCCGGCAGGATTGTGATGGAAAGCGGCACGCGTGACTTTGCCAGCCCTGAAGAAGCTGAGGCGTCTCCGCTCGCGCAAGCACTCTTTTCGCTTGGTGATGTTGTTGGCGTGTTCTTTGGCAATAGCTTTGTTTCAGTCACAATCGCGCCCGGAGCCTCGTGGTCAGATGCGAAATCGGATGTCCTTGTGATCATGCTCGATCATTTTGGCGCGAATATGCCGTTGTTCACTCCTGCGAGTGCGGATGGTTTTTCAGTGCCTGCCGAGGAAGATTTCGGTGATGATCCAGCCGACGTTGATATCATCGTGCAAATCAAGGAGTTAATCGAAACGCGCGTTCGTCCCGCCGTCGCCAATGATGGCGGTGATATTGTTTACCGAGGCTTCGTTAAGGGCACAGTCTATCTCAAGATGCAGGGGGCGTGTGCGGGATGTCCATCATCGACAGCGACGCTCAAAAACGGGATCGAATCGTTGCTCAAACATTATGTGCCTGAAGTCACAGACGTACGCGCTGTTTGATCAACCCCATTCAAGGAATTGAAGTGACCACAACACTTTCAGCCCAATCGCTTGATCAACTATTTGCGGGTGCGCACACTTGCTATGGCTATGATGACACGCCGGTAACGACCGAGCAATTGCATGCAATTTGGGATCAAATGAAGTTTGGCCCGACGTCGTTCAACTGCCTGCCCGCGCGGATTATCTGGTGCGTGAGTGACGGTGCGAAGGAAAAACTGGCAGCTCACGCGATGGAGGCCAATGCTGTGCGCATTAAGGCTGCCCCCGTCACCGCGATTATCGGGATGGACTTGGAATTCTACACGCATCTCCCCACCCACTTCCCACCAGCTGACGTACAAGGATTGTTTTCGGGCAATGAGGAACTCGCGCGGATAACCGCCTTCCGCAACTCAAGCCTGCAAGGCGCCTATTTGATGATCGCGGCGCGCGCGCTTGGGCTTGGCGTTGGGCCAATGTCTGGGTTTAACAATGCGGGCGTTGATGAAGCTTTTTTTAGCGGCACCGCGACCAAATCAAACTTCATTGCGACGATGGGCGTTCCTGATGAAAGCACGATCCTGCCGCGCTTGTTCCGCCCTGATTTTGATCAGTTCAATAGCCTTGCTTGATGCCGATGCGAAGCGCGCGACGACGTCCAGCAAGCTTCCCAAGATGATCAAGCTGTGCAAATTTGGTCGATTTCGGGTCTATAGCATGATGACATTAAGTTGACTTATTTCGTCTTTGCGAGGAGTGAAACGACGCGGCAATCCATGCGCTCCGCCAATGTTTGGATTGCTTCGCTCGCAAAGACGGGTCCATCAAATGTCATCAAACTTTAGAGTCTCATCTGCGTGCGCACGTTAGCGATTGAGACATCGGGTGCCGCTTGTTCGGTGGCGTTGATTGAAGGTGGTCAGATCATCGCTGAACGCCATGAAATCGTCGGGCGCGGGCATGCGGAGCGACTTATCCCGTGGATTGCTTCGCTGCCGGATGGCGGTCGCGCAGACAAAATCATCGTTGGCTGTGGGCCAGGCAGCTTTACCGGTGTCCGGATCGGCGTGGCGGCAGCGCGCGGGCTCGGGCTTGGCTGGGGCGTGCCAGTGAGCGGCGTATCTTCGCTCGCGCTGATTGCGGCGGAGTGCGGTGAGCCAGCGTTCACCATCGCAGTAGAGGGCGGACACGGCGAACTGTTTGTTCAGCATTTCACGCGCGAGCCCCTGTGCGCTAGGGGTGATGTGCAATCACTTCCCCCGATCAACGCTGCAGCACAGAGCCATGATGCAATTTATGGCAGTGGCGCGATTCGCGTCGCTGAGCATAAGGGCGATAGCAAAGCAGAAGACCGTGCCGCGCGCGCCGCCAATATCCGGTTTCTCTCAGCCGACATGCTCAGCCTTCCCCCCCGCCCGATATACGGGCGCGGCGCTGATGCAACGCCGATGTCATGACCTGCGAAGCGTCTGTGATGATTGCAGCGGTATCTCCGCGCGATGTTTCCCAAATCATGCCTGTCATGGCCCAAGCGTTTGATCCCGCATACGGCGAAGCATGGACATTGCCGCAATGCTTAGGGATTATGTCGATGCCCGGCGCATGGCTGATTGTCGCGCGAAGCGGCGGGGAGGCGATTGGTTTTGCGATGGGACGAACGATAGTGGCTGAAGCCGAATTGCTTCTCCTCGCCGTCGCGCCGTCCGCACAACGAGGCGGCGTTGGCCGCGCGCTGATCGAGATGCTGATTGATCAGTTGCGGAAAGACGGCGTTGACAAGCTTCACCTTGAAGTACGGAAGTGCAACAGCGCGCGCAGTTTTTACGAAAACTTAGGCTTCGTTAGCGTCGGATTGCGCAAGAATTATTATCGCGGCGCCACCGGAGAACTGGCAGACGCACTAACATTATCGCGTGATCTTCAATAGTCGACTAACCTCAGCTTGCAGAATCAATCAAATGCGCGTAACTTCGTAACTGGTCGCTATATGTCGATTAAACGACAAGCCCAATCAAACAAATATAACCGAAAGTTGCGAGACATGACAGATACATCCGATATGCTAGAAACATACATCACTTTGACCGCAGATATTGTTGCCGCGCACGTGAGCAACAATAGCGTGGCGGTCTCCGACATTCCCGTTTTGATACATAATGTGCACACGGCACTCGTTGGCCTTGGCGGCCCTGCGCCAAAGCCTGACGTTAAGCTTGAGCCTGCAGTATCGATCCGCGCGTCAATCAAGCCAGACTATATCGTTTGCCTAGATGATGGCAAAAAGCTGAAGATGCTCAAGCGCCATTTGATGACACATTATAAGATGACGCCTGATGATTACCGCGCGAAATGGGGCTTACCTGCTGACTATCCAATGGTCGCACCGAATTATGCGGAAACACGCCGCATGCTCGCCAAAAAGATCGGCTTGGGCCGCAAGCCCGGCAAGCGCCCTACGAAGTAAGCGTTAAAGAGCGTTTTGGATGCGGGCAGGTGATTGATTTGCCGCGTGACTAGCTTACAAGGCTCACATGACTTGTCCGCATCCCACAAGCCGATGACTCGGCGTATCGACATAGAAGCCCTGTGCGCTGAAAAGGGCCTGCGCATTACTGAGCAACGCCGTGTGATCGCGCGCGTTATCTCTGACGCTGAAGATCATCCCGATGTTGAAGCTTTGCACGCGCGCGCGTCCGCGATTGATCCGGGCATTTCAATTGCCACGGTTTACCGAACCGTCCGCCTGTTTGAGGAAGCGGGGATACTTGATCGCCATGATTTCGGCGATGGCCGATCACGCTATGAAGCCGCACCTGAGGCGCACCACGATCATCTGATTGATGTGGAAACGGGCCGCGTCATCGAATTTGTCGATCCAGAGCTTGAACTGTTGCAAAAGCAGATCGCTGAGAAGCTTGGCTTCCGTCTCGTTGATCACCGTATGGAACTTTATGGCGTCGCTATCGATCGTAAAGTCTGATCCGGCGGGATCAATCCGCGCCGGTCTTCGGGCGCTGTGGATTAGCGGTGCGCTTGGGCTTTGCCTGCCGCCGCATTTGTTGTGGCGATTGTTCAAGCTTGCCTCACCCTGGCCGCGTTTCTTCATGCGGATGGCAGCGCGAGCGTGCGGCGCGCGCGTGACGCTCATCGGCACGCCGCTTCGCCATGAAGTGTTCTACGTCGCCAATCACTTGTCTTGGATTGATATCCCCATCATCGGCGGCTTCACCGGCACCGCGTTCGTTTCGCAAGACGGTATCGCGAGCTGGCCGATTATCGGCTGGTTAGCAACGCTTAACCGTACGATCTTTGTCTCACGTGAGGCAAAGTTTGCAGTGGCTGACCAAGTGCAATTACTGCGCGATGCGATTGCTGAAAAGCAAGCCGTGACGATCTTCCCCGAAGGCACCACAACCGATGGGCGCAGCCTGTTGCCCTTCAAACCATCGCTCTTCGCCACCGTCGTGCCGCCGCCAAAGAAGCTGCTCATCCAACCCGTGTTACTCGATTTCGATCCCGTTGGCCCGGAAATTGCTTGGATTGGTGTTGAGACTGCGCCGCAAAATGCGTGGCGGGTGTTTACGCGCAAGGGCAGTTTTGATGTGCGCGTCCATTTCCTTGAACCCTTTGACCCCGGCGACCATCCCGACCGCAAAAAAATCACTGCTGAAACGCGCAAGCGGCTTGCGGTGGCGCTATCACACTCACTTGGTGGATTGCCGATACTATGATGCCCCGCCCCGCCCCCACATCGTTCCACGTCAAATCATTTGGCTGCCAAATGAACGTCTATGACGGTGAACGCATGGCTGAAATGCTGGTAAGCGAAGGCATGAGCGCCGCGCAGAGCGAGGCGGACGCAGACTTGGTCGTGTTAAACACATGCCACATTCGCGAGAAAGCGGTTGATAAAGTCTATTCAGATATCGGCCGCTTGCGTCGTGAAGATGGCAGCCGCCCGATGATTGCGGTGGCGGGTTGTATCGCCCAAGCAGAGGGGGCTGAAATCCCCCGCCGCGCGCGCGAGGTTGATATCGTTGTCGGCCCGCAAGCTTATCATCATCTGCCTTCAATGATTGAGACAGTAACGAAGGGCAAACGCGCGATTGATCTTGATCTGCCCGGACTCAGCAAATTCAGCGCGCTCCCCCCGCGCCGCAAAACGGGGCCGACGGCGTTTTTGACAATCCAGGAGGGATGCGACAAATTTTGCACTTACTGCGTTGTACCCTATACGCGCGGCGGCGAAATCAGCCGTAGTTTTGAGGCAATTGTTGATGAAGCGCGCACACTTATCGATGCAGGCGCGAAGGAAATTACTTTGCTCGGCCAGAATGTGAATGCATGGGGCCTTGGCGATAAGGGGTTTCACCATCTGCTCGCCGCGCTCGATAAGTTGCCCGGATTGGCGCGGCTGCGCTATATGACGAGCCATCCGAACGATATGACGCAAGGCTTGCTTGATGCGCACGCTGACCTTGAGACACTCATGCCCTTCCTCCATTTGCCTGTGCAATCGGGGAGTGATCGCATATTGAAAGCGATGAACCGCAGCCATGATGCCGCCTCCTATATCGATATCATTGAACGCGCACGAAAGGCGCGGCCCGATATCGCAATCTCTGGCGATTTCATCGTTGGCTTCCCCGGCGAAACCGACGCTGAGTTCGCTGACACACTGCACCTGATTGAGCAGGTGGGCTATGCCATGGCGTATAGTTTCAAATATTCACCGCGCCCAGGCACGCCTGCCGCCACGATGGAAGCGCAGATCCCGCCAAGCGTGATGGATGATCGGCTCCAGCAATTACAAGCTTTGATCAATGCGCAGCAAAGCGCGTTTAACGAGAGCAAAGCTGGCAAACGCACAACAATCTTGCTTGAACGCACGGGAAAGCTTGACGGCCAATTGATCGGCAAAACGCCGTGGCTCCAATCAGTCCACGTGATCGCGGGCGAAGCGTCAATTGGTGATTTAGTTGAGGTTGACCTTATCTCCGCAGGCGCGAATAGTCTTGCTGGTCTATTGACGAAGAAGGAGCTGCATGTCGCGTAAGCCTGTCCCCGCTCGCTCGGGTGAACCCGCCCGCCTAGAGACTGTGTTTGAAAAGGCACATCTGCTCGGCGGTCTTTTCGGTGAATTTGATCAGAATCTGGTGCTCATCGAAAACCGCTTTGGCGTCTATATCAAGGCGCGCGGGAATAAGCTGCAAATTGAGGGCGAGGCCGAAGCGATTGGCCGCGCGCGCGATGTGCTGATGGCGATGTATCAGCGGCTTAGCCAAGGTCACGCCATTGATGCGGGCGCCATCGCTGGGATGATCAGCATGGCGATGGAACCAACGCTAGACGGCATTGTCCGCCATGACAGCGATAAGGCCCCGCCGATCATGATCCGAACGCGCAAGAAAACCATCGCACCGCGATCAGTGATGCAAGTGCGCTATATGGAAGCGCTCGTCAGCCATGATATGATCTTTGCACTTGGCCCCGCGGGCACCGGCAAAACTTACCTTGCGGTCGCGCAAGCCGTCGCGCAACTGATCACCGGTAGCGTTGATCGGCTCGTGCTCTCACGCCCTGCGGTTGAGGCGGGTGAGCGGCTTGGCTTCCTGCCCGGAGATATGAAGGAAAAGGTCGATCCCTACCTCCGCCCGCTTTATGACGCGCTCTATGATTGTTTGCCCGCCGAACAAGTCGAGCGGCGGATTGCGAGTGGTGAGATTGAAATTGCCCCCATCGCCTTCATGCGCGGTCGGACGCTCGCCAATGCATTTGTGATCCTTGATGAAGCGCAGAACACAACGCCAAGCCAAATGAAAATGTTCCTCACGCGCTTTGGTGAAAACAGCCGCATGGTGATTTGCGGCGATCCCCGCCAAGTTGATTTGCCTGATGCGAGTAAATCAGGATTAGCGGACGCAGTTGCCAAAGTTGAGGGGCTAGAGAGCATCGCCGTCGTTCGGTTTGGCGTGGCCGATGTCGTCCGCCATCCGATTGTCGGCCGAATTGTTGAGGCTTATGAGGGGCCTGACACAGCGCCTAGGTAGGGAAGAGATTTTCCAAACGGATGCTCCTGCACCCGTTTGGATTGTATCTTATACCAAACTGCATTGAGATTGACTCATCTCCACCAACCGCTCGCCCTGAGCTGGGCACCTCCATTAACCGTCATTGCGAGGAGCCAAAGGCGACGTGGCAATCCAGAAAGTCTCACATTTCCGCCGCCTTCTGGATTGCTTCGCTACGCTCGCAATGACGAAGTGGAGGTTGATGGAGGTTCCCAGCTTAGAGGGCGAAGACTTTTTGCTGTCTCGTCTTTGCGAGCGAAGCGCGGCAATCCATACTATGGTGCGGCGAGTGGATTGCCGCGTCGCTTCGCTCCTCGTGGGAGACGAATGTGCAAACATGATCGATTTTGAGTCTAAAACTGACAATTTTGAAGCGTTGGAACCATTTTCCCGCCTTCGCGGGAATGACGGAAGGTTGATGGACGTGCTCAGATGCGAATTGCAGACCTCGGTTAGCCTTGAGAGCCGCCGCTGACGAGCGCGTGAGCCGACCAGCAGAGTGTGCCCCCTCCCCCCAAACATTCCCCCACGTTTACATTTCGGCAACCGCTCTCCGCTATACTCAGCCAAGCGATGGGAGAGGCGGACAACCATTGGGTTCCCGCCTTCCCCTCTCCGTTAGTAAACATCACCTCAAGGGTAACAAACACAGTGGCAAGACCCAATTTCATGAGCTTTCGTTCGCGGAATTCGGATGCCACTTCGGCCGAGCATCCTGCCTCTGCGCTCCATGCCTTATCGCTAGTAGAGACATTCGAAACATCGTGTCGAGGCTGGTTCTGGTCGACGGATGATGCGGGGGCGCTCACTTATGTTTCGCAGAGCATAGTTCATTTGCTTGGCGATGGCCCCCGCGATTTCGTTGGACGTCCCTTTTCTGAGCTGTTTGTGCCTGCCAGTGTGACCGCCGCAGTGCGCGACCGTCTGCCGTTCATCTTGGGCAAGAAATCAAGTTTTGAAAAGCTTGTTCTGCAATCAGCAGCCACGCAAAATCCACGTTGGTGGGAAATTGCGGGCCATGCTCAATACACGTCGTCAGGCGAATTCAACGGCTATTTGGGCTTTGCGGTTGACGTGACAGAGCAGCTGCAATCATCGCAGTCCGCATCGCAGCTTGCGATGTTTGATCCACTGACGAACCTGCCCAACCGGCTTAGCATGGCGCACTACCTTGAGGCGCGGCTGATTGAACAAAACCGACCTGGCGGCGCATGCACGGTGATGACAATCGATCTTGATCGGTTCAAACAAGTCAACGACACACTGGGCCATCCCGCAGGCGACGCGCTGCTTATGCAAGTCGCTGATCGCTTAGTGAGGATCATTGGCGACCGTGACCGCGTTTTCAGGCTTGGCGGTGATGAATTTCAAATCATCTTACCGAGCCTTGATGATCGTGATCAGCTTAGTGAAATAGCAGCCCAGATCATCGCCAGCCTCTCGCAGCCATATTCAGTTGACGGCAGCCGCTGCATCATAGGTGCGTCGCTTGGGCTTGCGCTGAGCCCGTCTGATGGCAGTAGCAGCGAAGAGTTGATACGCAATGCCGATTTGGCTTTATACGCCGCAAAAGGCAGCGGGCGTGGCTGCTTTCGTTTCTTTTCGAACGATCTCCTCAAAGTGGCCGAGGAACGTCGCGCGCTTGAAGATGACCTTCGCGATGCGCTGGCGAAGGATCAACTATCGCTTTTTTATCAGCCGATTGTGTGCACAAAAACAAGTCGTGTGACGGGCGTTGAGGCGCTGATCCGCTGGCAACATCCCACGCGCGGCGCGATTTCCCCCGCGCTTTTCATTCCGATTGCCGAAGATGCGGATTTGATCGATCATCTTGGCGAATGGATCATCAGAAAGGCGTGCGATGATGCGATACGGTGGCCGGGCACTATCCGTGTCGCGGTCAACGTATCACCAATCCAATTCGCCAATGAAGCATTGCCCGGGATCGTCATGTCTGCGCTGGCCAATTCAGGGCTGCCGCCCGCACGACTTGAAATTGAGCTGACTGAAGGCGTTTTCTTAAGTGAATCGGGTGAAACCGATACGATGTTTGCCAACCTTAAGGATATTGGCGTCCGCTTGGCGCTTGATGATTTTGGGACGGGCTATTCATCACTTAGCTACCTCAAAACCGCGCCATTCGATAAGATCAAGATTGATCAAAGCTTCGTGCGCGGGGCCACGCTGCCCGGGTCACGCAACGGCGCGATTATCGCCGCCATCGTCGCTTTGGCAGGCGCGCTTGGTATGGAAACGACCGCCGAAGGGGTTGAAACGATTGATCAGTTTGACCTGATCAGGGAACTCGGGGTCAGCCATATTCAAGGCTTTGTTTACAGCAAAGCGATTGCGAATGATGCGCTTCACCAAAAGCTTGAACAGGGCGAATGGACGATCAACCCCACCGGCCCTTCAAAGCAGCGCAGTGATCGGCGCTCGGTCTATCGCAAGGCCGGTGCGATCGTTGGCAATATGTATCAATCGGTGATCATTCGCAATCTGTCGCACAGCGGGGCCTTAGTCGAAGGACTTGTTGGGGTGCCCGAAGATACACCGATCATCATCGATTTTGGCGAGGGGCAGCTTCAATTCGCCTATGTGCGGCGCGCGCAAAAAGGGGGCGTGGGCGTCGAGTTTTGCGAAGAGTTGGTGAGCGACGGCGTTGGCGGCTTGCGCACGAGCGAGCGAGTCTCGCCCTATGCGCTCGCGAAGATGGGGCTTTCGGGATCAGCCAATCAGGGGGCGTCACACGTCTGGGATCAATCAAATTCAATCAGCCTCACATCAATTGCGAAAGACCTTGGGCTAAGCGTGCCCCCCGCGTCGTTCCTTTTCGGCGGGAAAGACAAAATTCACAGCTTTGCGAGTGGGGTTAATCCGCTCCACAATCTATTGTTGATGGGGGCTGGCAAAAGCGGCGATCATCAGCTTTCGCATGATGATTGGGAGAAGTTGAAGCGTGCCGTTGAAGCCAGCCACAATCCTCAGCTGAAATACATCATCGCTTTCGTTGTAGTATCAGGTATCCGCCTGCATGAATTGATGGCGGCACAGTGGAGCGATATCAATTTGGAGACAAAGCTCTGGTCAATTGCGGCATCATCATCGAGCAAAGCGCGCCAAATTCCGTTAACGGCGGCGGTCATCGATATACTCGATCAATTACCCCGCTGGGAAGAATGCTCTCATCTGATCGTTAATCCGCGCACGAAAAAGCCGTTCAACAGCTTTTTTGGCAGCTGGGATGCCGCGCGGCGCAAGGCGGGCCTTGAAAACCTCAGCATCCACGAACTTCGAAATTCAATCCGTAAGACGTGGTAAAGCGGCGGATCAATGCCCTGCGAACGTCATCAGAGAGTATGGTTTAATTCCCATATCAGCAAGCAACGCCGCGCCTCCCAAATCGGGCAGATCGACCAAGAAGCGTGCCGTTTGCACAATGGCCCCCTCGCTCCGCAATAGTTTAGCCGCCGCAATCGCGGTTCCTCCGGTCGCGATTAGATCATCAACGATCAGCACGCGCGCACTCGGTGTGATCGCGCCTTTATGAAGCTCAATCCGGTCAGTGCCATATTCAAGCGCATAATCGATGCTGACGACATCACCTGGAAGTTTACCGGGTTTGCGCAGCATGACATTGCCTTTAGCGAGCGCATAGGAAAGTGCCGCCGCCACAATGAAGCCGCGCGCTTCAATTCCTGCGATCAGATCAATGCTGTCAGCATCAATCGACGCCACCAGTCGGTCAATCGCCGCGCGGAAGCCTGCGCCATCAAGCAATAAGGTCGACACATCGCGGAACAATATGCCCGGCTTTGGATAATCGGGGATCGTGCGGATAAGCGCGGCGAGATCAGCGTTGGCGGTGGTCATGGGGGGCTTTCCGAACATTAGGGGCGTGATGGCTTTACGTTGAATCGTCTTTGCGAGCGAAGCGCGGCAATCCACTCGCGGCACCATAGTATGGATTGCCGCGCTTCGCTCGCAAAGACGAAGTGGATCAACCTAGAGCGGGATGAGGATTAGTTGAATCGTTCCCCTGCGGAGGCAGGGGTCCAGACCTTAACAAAGACTCTTTTTGTCTGGGACTGGACCCCTGCCT
>JAYUAU010000146.1:0-14473 GCA_043741135.1 Sphingomonadales bacterium
GAGGCAGGGGTCCAGTCCCAGACAAAAAGAGTCTTTGTTAAGGTCTGGACCCCTGCCTCCGCAGGGGAACGATTCAACTAATCCTCATCCCGCTCTAAACTTCTGCCAAATGCGCCGCACGGCTGAGCATATCGAGCGATTTCATCCGCGCGAATTCAACGACTTGCCCTGCGAGAACACTCAATTGATTGGCGATAGCGGGATCACTGAGCGTGCCATCTTCAGCAAAAACGGGTTGCGCTGAATTGATCGCCACTGCCATCGGCGTGGGCCAGCCGCGCAAAGCGTGAGTGATACTCCGCAGTGTGGCGAGTGTTGAACCCGTCGCTTGCCAGCCCGCCGCCACCGCAATCAAGCCCACTGCTCGGCCCTCGAAATAGACGCGATCA
Source organism: Sphingomonadales bacterium (assembly GCA_043741135.1). Taxonomy (GTDB): domain Bacteria; phylum Pseudomonadota; class Alphaproteobacteria; order Sphingomonadales; family Sphingomonadaceae; genus Aquisediminimonas. The sequence goes on from JAYUAU010000146.1 coordinate 390, forward strand.
TCCTTGGCCATATCCTCAACATAATCGAGCGCATTCTTGATGAGGCCCGAAACCGTGCCGTGATAGCCAGGTGAAGCAATGATGATACCATCAGCACGGCGAAGTGCTGCGATGAGCGTAGCGGCTTGCTCAGTGCGCGCGCCGCCCCAGCTATACATCGGCATATCAAGCGCTTTGCCGTCAAAGAAAGCAGTCTCTGCGCCAGCACATTCCGCAGCGCTCAGCGCATGCCGCAAAACGCGTTCGGTTGAGCCCGTTGTGCTCCCCGTGCCGCCAAGGCCAACGATGAAGGGTTTGGTTTCACTCATGCGATTTTGCTTTCACTGATGGCATGGCAACGCCTCCTAATGTGCGTTCGCGCTTGTGTCACCTGCCTGATCGCGGCATCGTTGAGTGATGATGATCTCGCAACACTATGAATTTGTGCGAACGGGCGCTGACGGAGACGTTTCACACATCACGCGAGATGTCGCTGTAGAGATGCCCGTCGCAGTTGAGTTTAACGGAATCGGCTATGCGGTGATGATGATGACGCCCGCAGACCTTGACGATTTTGCTTACGGTTTTGCGGCGGCTGAAGCGCTGATTGACGCGGCGAGTGATATAGTTGACGTGAACATCCATAAGACGGAGAACGGCACCGTTCTGCGTATTACCTTATCCGCAAACCGGATAGACCGCGTTACCGCGCGCGTCCGCCACCGTGTGTCTGAATCGTCGTGCGGGCTATGCGGGATTGAAAACCTTGAACAAGCGCTCCGCCCGCTTGACATGGTGACGGCGCAGTCGTCGGCTGATGATGCGGCCATATTTGCAGCACTTGATGCCTTGGGCGAATATCAACCGCTGAGCGCGCAAACCGGTGCCGTCCACGGTGCCGCACTTTGTTCAGCACGAGGCAAAATTCGCCTCGTTCGCGAAGATGTTGGCCGGCACAATGCGTTTGATAAACTTAACGGTGCGATGATGCGAGGCGCGTTGAGATGGGATGGCGGCTTTGCCTTGCTCACCGCGCGCTGTTCATATGAACTCGTTGAGAAAGCAGCGCGCGCCAACTGCCCGCTGCTTGTGACAATTAGCGCGCCAACCTCGCTCGCGATTGAGCGCGCGGCAAAGGCAGGCTTGCGGCTAATCAGCCTCGCACGGCGCGATGCATTCCTTACAGCGCCAACTCCTATAAAGAGAGCAGCAACCCCGCGAGCGCCGCACTCATCAAATTAGCAAGGCTTCCCGCAATCAGCGCCTTAATCCCAAGCTTAGCAATCATCGGGCGTTGATTGGGGGCAAGGCTGCCCGTCACCGCCATCTGAATCGCGATTGAGGCAAAGTTGGCAAAACCGCACAGCGCAAAGGTAACAATCGCCACGCTTAGCGGCGATAAGGCACTGCCTGCTTGGCCGAGCGCGATGAAGGCAACGAATTCGTTCAAAACAACCTTCGTGCCAAACATGCCGCCCGCGATGCTGGCTTCCTCCCACGGGACGCCGAGCAAGAACATGACGGGACGAAAAGCCAAGCCAAGGATCGCTTGAAAGCTTAAATCGGGATAGCCAAACCACCCGCCAACGCCGCCGAGCAATCCGTTCGCCAATGCAACGAGCGCGACAAACGCCAGCACCATCGCGCCAACCGCCACTGCTAGCTTTACGCCCGTTTGCGCGCCTTGGGCTGCCGCCATAATGATATTGGCAGGTTTTTCCTCATCATGGCTCGCGTCAGTCAGCAGGACGGGATCAATCTCAGGATCAGCAGGATCATCGGGCATGATGATCTTTGCCATCAGGATACCGCCCGGCGCAGCCATGAAACTTGCAGCGAGTAGATAATCGATCTGGATACCCATTGAAGCGTAAGCCGCGAGGATCGTGCCCGCGACGCCCGCCATCCCCGATGTCATCACCAGGAACAACTGCGCGGGGGTTAGTGCGGCGAGATAAGGGCGTATGACAAGCGGGCTTTCGCTTTGGCCAACAAAGATGTTGGCCGCTGCACATAGCGATTCAACCTTTGAAATGCCTGTGACTTTTTGAATCGCGCCGCCGACCCAGCGGATGATGAACTGCATGATCCCCAGATAGTAGAGGATCGAAATCAGCGACGCGAAAAAGATGATCACAGGAAGTGCGGCTATCGCAAAACTATTACCGCCTATCTCAGGCTTGGCGAGCGGGCCAAAGATGAAATCAACGCCCTGTTTGGCATAGCCAAGCAAGTTCGATACGCCATGCGACATCGCACTGATCGCATCGCGGCCTGCGGGAACATAAAGCACAAGCACCGCAATTGCGACTTGCATCGCAAACGCCGCGCCGATTACGCGCAGACGGATGTGCTTTCGCCGCGATCCCGCGAGCAAAACCGCCACACCAAGGATCAGGGCAATCCCGGCCAGACTGATAAGAATTTTCTGCATTGAAATGATCGCCCCTCTGTTGATGCCTTGCGTTTTGGAGCGGTGCGCGACAATTGGCAAGGCTGACCTATCCTTTCATTGAATCAATCGCTTGACGCGGGCTGCGCAAACCCATTGAATAAGCGGGACGGCGCTGGGCGCGTCCGAATCATAGCCTTTGGGGAAACAGGCGAATGAGTGAACGGGGGCAGCACTACCGAGCGTTCATCAGCTATAGTCATGCCGACAGCGCGTGGGGGCGGCGGATTCACCGTGGGCTTGAAACTTATGCGCTCCCTAAAAAGCTGATCGGCAGGGTCACAGCGCGCGGTGATGTGCCTGCGCGGTTATCGCCCATTTTCCGAGACCGCGAGGAATTGTCAGCCGGCGTTGACCTGTCCGCACAAGTTCAGGACGCCCTCGCTTTATCAGATGCGCTGATCATAATCTGTTCACCGCGTTCGAAGGCGAGCTTTTGGGTGGGCAAGGAAATTGAGACTTTCCGCGCGCTTCACCCTGACCGCCCGATCTTTGCAGCGCTAATCGAAGGTGAGCCTGCCGATGCGTTTCCAGAAGCTTTGGTACGTGATGGTAACCTTGCGGCCGAGCCCATCGCCGCAGACTTCCGCAAAATTGGGGACGGCGCTCGGCTGGCAAAACTTAAACTTGTTGCAGGGCTAACGGGGCTTAAGCTTGATGATCTCGTCCAGCGCGATGCTCAGCGCCAATGGCGCCGCGTGATGGCGGTCACGCTACTTGCAGGGGTAGCGGTTCTAATCATGGCTTTGTTGCTGGTGATGGCGCTGCGGGCACAGTCCGAAGCCGAACGCCAACGCGCAGAGGCAGAAGGGCTCGTCGAATATATGCTAACCGATTTGCGCGATAGATTGAAAGGCGTTGGGCGGCTCGACGTGATGGCCGCGGTCAATGAACGCGCGATGGGCTATTATCAAACGCAAGCCACGCTCGGCGACATGCCTCCCGAGAGTTTAGAGCGCCGAGCGCGGATTTTGCACGCTATGGGTGAGGATGACGAAAAGCGCGGCGATTTAGGGCTGGCGCTCAAAAAATTTGAAGAAGCGCACCGGACGACGGCGGCGATTTTGGCGCAAAAGCCCAATGATGCCGACGCGATCTTTGCGCATGCACAAAGTGAATTTTGGGTGGGGCGGATTGCCGAGCTTCGTGGTCAATTTGCAGCGGCCAAGCAACGCTATAGATTTTATGCGCTTGCTGCAAAGCGCTTGTTTGAACTTGAGCCATCCAACCCCGACTACCTAATGGAAATGGCTTGGGCTCAGATGAACCTCGGCAATATAGACTTTCATACAAGGCAAGCGCCTAAGTTCGGACAGAAGGAATATGAAGCAGCGTTGCGGTGGATGGAGCGCGCCGCTCGGATCAAACCTGACGACGTTGCAATCAGTCTGGAAGTAAGCAATGCTTATGCTTGGCTTGCCGATAGTCTTTACCTGCAAGGAAAATTTGCTGCATCAATCGCAACCCGTAAGCGTCAACTAGCGATGAATATTTCGGCAGCTGAAAAAAATCCTCAAAATAACGCAGTACGTTTTGAAAAGGCAAAGGCACAGTATTCAGTTGCTGCAAATTTAATTAAGACTGGATACGCTAAAGAATCGCATGATTACATCAATCTTGCTCGCGACAATATGATAAGACTTGTAGAACTTGATAACAAAAATACTCAATGGACAGAAATGCTCATCAAATTGAACGACTTATCAACAGAGAAGGGAAAATAGAAAATGACGATTGAAACTGATGGCGCTGCTATTTTACGAGCATCTGAATTTCTAGTTACTGATTTTGATATCGATGAGAGTGTCGAAACGGCCAATAAGGGCGGCGATGGAGCTGAGGCGTCAGCCGCCAGCTTATCCATACGCGCCGTGTTTTTGGTTTACATGCGAATTAACGAAGATGGTTCGTTCGCAGCTTATCGCTATTTGTACACCGGCGATGGCGCGCACATTGATCCGAACCTTGATGAACGTGAGCCAGGTTCTGTAGGCTTCATTGCAAAAGATATGATCCTGCATGCCCGCAGCCGTCAACAGAGCAGTCAATATAATTATGAAGGTGCAGGGTTAGATTTTCAGTTTCCCTCGTATCGATCATATTGTGTGTTTATGTTTGACGATGAACATTGGCATTTTCTTCTCGAAAACTGCAAGCCAGTAATAAAATTTAATATTGCGAAACAAGGAAAACCGTTTGTAAAACCGACCTATGCGTTCAAAAATAGAAGACTAGCACTATTTGAAATGACTAATCGCACGACAGGAAAAGTGACCACGCGACAAGCCGCTGTGATGATTAACACCATGAAGAATAAAAATAATGTTGATCTCGGGCGCGGCGAAGAAGAGAAATTTTCTTTCGACCTCTGGATGCGCATAAAATACGCTCATAGTGATAATGGTGTGACGTTGATTATCGATCCCACGGGTGGTAATATGGGACCTCCGAAGTAGAATTCGCATATTTTAATGCACCCAACGCTCCCCCATATAACCACCCTCGCCCGGTCAGGTGCGCTTGATCGGGCGTGGACTTTGTTTGGGGAGGGGGGGTATCACGAGGCAATTGATGATCCCGCCGCGCTTGCGGTCAAGGGGCGATTGCTCAAAGACCGTGCGATGATCGCCAAGGGGGCTGAGCGCGCGGCCCTGCTTGGCGAGGCTATAGCAGCTTACGGCGCGGCGGATGCGATTTTGGCTCAGCCTTATTTGCTGATCAACGTTGCGACGCTGACCTTTCTTGGGGGCGATCACTCTCGTGGGGCTGAGATTGCCGCGCTCGTGCTTGATCGGCTTGATCAGCCCGACATATCCGAAACGCCCTATTGGATTGCCGCTGGCCGTGCCGAGGCTTTGCTCTTGCGCGATGATCTGCGCGGTGCGGATAACGCATTGGGAGAGGCCATCGCGCATGATCCCGACGGATGGAGCGATCATGCCTCAACGCTGCGCCAATTGGGCTTGATTCTCGCGGCGAGTGAACAAGGCAGTGATTGGCTTGACCGCCACCGCCCGCCGCGCTCGCTTCATTTTGCGGGGCATTTGGGTGTGCCTGAATCGGCGAGCGACGATCTGCGCGCGAAAGTTGACGCTTATTTGGCGGCCGAACGGATCGGCTTTGGTTACGGTGCGCTTGCGGCGGGGGCTGATATCGTGATTGCTGAAAGCTTGATCGCGCGCGGAGCCGAACTCCATATCATCCTGCCAACGACGCAGGCCGCGTTTATCGCGCAATCAATCGCGCCCTATGAAGCGGGGTGGGTGGCGCGATTTGATGCCTGTTTGTCAGCGGCGGCGAGCGTGCGTTACGCGACGAGCGTTGACGGTGATTATGAGCCACTCGCCACGTCGCTCGCCGCTGATCTTGCGATGGGTGCGGCGGTGCTCAATGCCAAGATGCTCGAAAGCGAAGCGGTGCAATTGCTGATCATTGACGAAGGACCGGGGCCGTTCGGTGCTGGGGTTAGCACTGCGCGCGATGGCTCTGGGTGGGCAAAGGCGAGGCGGCGTCAGCATATCGCGCGCAGCCCGCGGGCGGCGGCTGTCCCCGCATCGGGTGACCGAGAGAGCCGCGAAGGCCGCGCGGACCGCCGGCTTGCGGCATTATTGCACATCTCATTCGACGGGCTTGATGATCTTGATGACGCTTCCTTTGCGCGCGCGGTTGACGAATATGTTGGGCCGTTCCGCACTAAGTCCGCTGCGCTCACGGTTCAGCCAGATATGGTTCAATCATGCGGCAATGCTCAGGTTTTGGCGTTTGAAAGCGTGCGTGCGGCGTGGGATTATGCACATGCGGCATCACATTTCGCGCTCGCCTCTCCCATCAGGATTGCGGGGCATTACGGGCTAGCGCATTGGCTTGATGATCCGCCTGCGCTGATCGGGACAATGCTTGTCACACTCACCAATATCGCTGCCGCATCACTGCCCGGCACGGTGAGTGTTAGCGAAGCCTTCGCCTCAGCGCTCATCGGCCAAAGCGAAAACGACGTCCGCGCCGAACATGTCGGAGAGGTAGGCTCTATGCGGCTGTTCGCGCTGCGTAGGGCTTAAGCCTGCGTCATTTCGCTCCACACAATCGCGCCCGTTGCATCGCGGAAGGTGCGCGTTTTCATCCCAATCGCGGCGGCATGTGCTTCGAGATTGGCCTCATCACGGTAGATTAAGTTCCAATCCATACACGCATCCATCCACCCAATCGCAAGGTGGCCAAGCAAGAAATTGGCGAGCAGAATCGTTCCGCCGGGCGCAAGGCAGGCTTTCATCAATTTGTGAAGCAACGCCATCGCGCGCTCGTCAAAATAGTCAGTCAGGCCAAGCGTATAGATCAAGTCAAACTTCACGCCATCCTTTGCCGCCGCGCGCAAATAGTGGATCACATTGGCCTCAACCAAATTGATGTTATCACCGTGGCGTGCGCGGACGAAATCGAGCGATAGAGCGTCCTGATCAACCGCTGTGATCATCCGCAAATCCTTGCCAATCAGAGGATCAGCTTCGCGAAGGTGGCCGCAAGCGAGCGTGCAGATACGTTTGCCAGCAGCGTGAGCATCAAGCAGAACAGTCTCAGCATGATCACGTCGTGCGCGAACAGCGGCGCTCGTTGGAAACTCACTGGTGATCGCAAATACATTGCGTCCGCGTTCACTCGTAGCGGCCGGAACTTTGCGATCATAGAGAAAATCAATCAATTGTGCATCGCCGGCATAGCCCCGTGGCTTATGAAATGCGCGCGCGGTGTAAGGGTCTTCAAGCAACCAACGGTGCAATTCATGCGCGCGCAGGTTCGATCTCGCATCACTCATTGATTGCGCGTTGAGGTTTGCCGTCGCGAGTTGACCTACCAAAAGCGTCAGCCCGCATGCCAGATTGCCTGACTCGATAACGGTCAAGATTTGATCGAAATAGCGATTGGTAGGCATTTGATTTCCCTTATGGTTTGGCGAGTGAGAGATAATGATCAGCCACATTGATCACCGCATGATCATGGCTGACACAGATCACGATGGCATTTGCTGACCGCGCATAGGCTTTAAGCGTATCGGCCACACGCGCGGCATTGGTGCTATCGAGCGCGGCAGTGGGTTCATCGGCGAGCAGGATTGTGGGCGCAAAGCACAGCGCTTGGGCAATCGCAACGCGTTGTTTTTCGCCGCCACTCAACTGCGTGGGGCGTTGACCCAGTTTATCGCCAAGGCCAAAGCGGTGGATGAGGCCGAGGCCTTCTTCAACCGCATCGGGCTTCCCGCGCAAACTGGCGGCAAGGCTAATATGTTCAGCGACAGTCATCAATTTGATCAGGCGGCTGGTTTGAAACACCATCCCGATATGCTGCCGCCGCCATAGTGAAGCCGCACTTGGCGAAAGGCTACTGACCTGAACACCGCTCAACGAAACTATACCGCGCGCCGCGCGCACCGCGAGCGAGAGGATCGAAAGTAATGTCGTTTTTCCCGATCCCGATGGCCCGCCAACGACATGAAATTGCCCGCCCGCAAAATCATGCGTCAGGCTGGCGAGCGTGGCCTTCGTCCCGCCGCCTTCGGGCATTTCATGCGCAATGCCTGACAGTGAAAGTATATGTTTCACGGGTGGAACCCCACATTAACGCGTAAGCCCACGAGTTTTGGTGGAGCTTCACCGGGAAAGGTGATCAACACTTCGCGGATATCGCGGTCAAAGCGGTCGGTGGGATCAAGCGAGCGCGCCGATCGCCTGCCCATGACGCTTGCGAGCCGGACAACGCGCCCGCGCCATTTGCCCGATTGACCGTCAATCCAGACGCTTGCGCTTTGGCCTTGTTTGATAAGTGCCGCCGCTCGGTCAGTCACTTCAGCGCGAACGGCCATTTGGCTAAGGTCACCAACGATGATCAGGGGCACGCCTTGGCTTGCACCCGAAAACTCGCCGGGTTGGCGCAGGATTTGCAAAACAGTGCCATTGATCGGGCTGCGCACGCTGCATTCATTACTTGATGCGCGCGCCATGGTGGTTTGTGCGGTGGCGACGGCAAGTGCTGCGTTGACTGCGCTCTTTTCTTCGACCCGCGATCCGTTTTGAAGCGAAGCGAGCGTTGCGGCGGCTGCGGCGCTCTTGGCCTCATTCACCTTGACCTCATTCTCTAGCCCAACAATCGAACGGCCTGATGCAAAGCCGCGCGGGATCAGCGCCTGCGCGCGTGCCAATCGATCTTTGGCATCAGCAATGCTCGCCTGATGAACACGCAATTCGGCGCGCGCGGCTGATATGTCTTCGGCGCGCGCACCATTGGTGGTGAGATCACGCCGTGCCGCCGCCTCGAACGCGCCAGCCTCACGCATCGTAATCATCGCACGGCGCGGGCCGCATGATATTTGCATCAATTGCTGACCTTGGCTGACCTTATCGCCGATGTTCACGCTGAGTGTTTCAATCACACCGTCGACCGAAGCGACGAGGTTGCGCGCGTCCTCCTTGGCATCAACGCGGCCAATTGCAGTGGCGATATAAGGGCTGGTGAAAGGTTTTGCCGCGCTCGATTGCGCGAAATCGCAGCCGCCTAAGCAGATAAGGGGGAGAAAGGTGATCAGGCGGTTCATGACCGGAACACCGCATCAGGGCCGTAGGCGGCAATTGCGCGGCGTGACGATAACGCCGCAATCACAAGTGCCGCTGCCGTCGCCGCGAGCGTGAAGCCGATATCGCCGATTTGAAACGCTGTCCATGGTAACAATGGATTAGCGATCATCAGCATGATCGGTGTGAGGATGAGCGCGGCGACAAGCGTTGCGCCCGCGATCATCAGTGAAACGCCGGTGATGATCGTGCTGATTTCGCGCTCGCTCGCGCCGTGGCCAAGCAGAGAGAGAAGATCGTCATGATGGCGCTGAATGAAGCGCGAAATACCGTTGGCAAGCAAAATCACCATGAGCAGTGCCGCGAGGATTGCGGCGAGCAAGATGGCTGCGCCAGCCCCCGTTTTCTTCTGCCAGTAAAGCGATGAACTGCGCGAAAAATCATCGCCACTGATGAGTGTGACTTCGGGGTAGGCCTTCGCCATCGCCGCTTGTGCCACTGCTAAATTGGGCCGCTCCCCCGCACCATAATTTCCGATGAGGAAAGCGGTGGTTCCCGCCTCGATCCCCAAAATCTGGCGCGCTTTATCGAAGGGCACCATTACATAGGGGGCACCCAGAAAGGTCGGCAAATTCGAAACACTGCGCGCAAAGGTTAGCGTTTCGCGACCGATTGTTGCCTCAGTGCCGGTCGATTGATCAACGATATCGAGCCGCGCAAGATCAGACTGATCAGCGATGAAACTTGTCTGCGATAGATTAAGCCCGTCAATCCCCACGACCGCGACATTGCCTCGCTTTCCCGCCGGTGATCGCCACGGCGCAAAGCCAAAGACTACGCGGCGGTAGCGAGCTGCAGGCACAAACTGTTGTGATATTTCGGCGTAATCCTCCGCAATCGGATCAGGGAAATCGAAACATTCAACGCTTGTCGCGATAATCCAGAAATCAGCACCAACGATGCGCGGGATGACGGCTCCTGCGCGCAGGAATGAGGTGAACACTGAATATTGAAACGTCGCGACAGTGGCTGCAACAACGCAGGCGAGAAGCGTGAATGAAAGAAATTGCCAATCGCGCGCAACAACGGTGCGGATGAACAGCAGCGGTGCGTTGCCGAGCAAGCGGATGAGACGGAGGGGAGCCCTTACCTCAAACCGCTCCGCAGCTAATCCCAATGTGCTCGTCATGTCGTACCCCCGAATAAACACTCGTGGTGAGTGCCAGTCCGAGGCGATAATTAAGTGGAAACGTCTGAATTACCGCGTGACGGCAATCACGCGCACCCAATCAATAGATCAATTCTTCCAACCGGTGCGGGGCGACAATCGTCATACCAACATCGCTCCTTCGCACTATCCCGCGTTTTTCGAGTGCATTGATCGCGCGCGATACCGTCTCGCGCGTGCTATGAACACGAAGCGCAAATTCTGTGAATACGGGTGCAGGTGTGATCGTCATGCCTTCGCCCGCGCGCGCTAGTCTAAGCAATTCAGCGTGGATCCGCCCACCCGCTGAGAGCGTTGCGCCTTCCACCATCCGCCGCGTTGTAACGCTTAACCGCTCGGTCAGGCGACGTGATACCGCCAAAGCCACGCGCGGATAGTTTTCGATAAGGCCAATGAAAGTAGCGCTACCAAACCGCCCCGTGCGAACGAGATCAACCGCGACAACATCATCCGCGGTTTGATAAGCGGATAGAACAGCTGCTTCTCCAAACATGTCGCCGCTGCGAAAATCAGCGACAAGTATCATCCGCCCATCAATCGCGAGCGCAATGCTATGGGCTTGCCCTCTGATCACGACGTGCACCAAGGGGGCCTTGTCGCGCGCGGAAAGGATTGTCGCGCGCGGGGAATAATCTTGAAACGTGGCTTTTGCAGCAATAATAGTCGAAAGATCAGCATCGCAATCAAACGCGCGCGCAAATACGTCGCCTGCTTGGATGGGCGGTGGCGGTTTGTGTTGGTCGCTTACCTGTTGATGCACACTGCGATCACCCGTGCTGGCTTGACGATTAACTGTTACGCAGACGATCAATATCGAGCAAGCCCGTTAACGCTTATTCGCTTGTTTTGGCACCAGCAGCACGGCACTGGTGACTAAACGATTTGAGGAAAATGAACATGCGTGCGACCCCTGATTTTGCTTTTGCTCTGGGTGAAAATGCGGACATGATCCGCGAGACGGTGATGCGCTTTTCTGACGAACGCATTGCGCCGCTTGCGGTAAAAATTGATGCTGAGGATTGGTTTCCGCGTGATCTGTGGCCTGAAATGGGCGCGCTTGGGCTTCACGGGATTACGATAGCCGAGGCCGATGGCGGGCTTGGGCTTGGCTATCTTGAACATGTTGTCGCGATTGAGGAAGTTTCCCGAGGGTCAGCCTCGGTCGGGCTTAGCTACGGCGCGCACTCAAATCTGTGCGTCAATCAGATTGGGCGGTGGGGCAATGCCGCGCAGAAAGCCAAATATCTGCCCAAGCTGATTAGCGGTGAACATATCGGATCGCTCGCTATGTCAGAGGCGGGAGCGGGGTCGGATGTTGTTTCGATGAAGTTGAAGGCACAAGCTAAGGATGGCGGCTATGTTCTCAACGGCACGAAATTCTGGATAACGAATGCCGCATTTGCTGACACATTGGTTGTCTATGCAAAAACGGGCGAAGGCAGTCGCGGGATCACCGCCTTCCTGATCGAAAAGGATATGCCAGGTTTCTCGATTGGCCAGAAAATCGATAAAATGGGAATGCGCGGATCGCCCACCGCCGAACTCGTTTTTAACGATTGTTTTGTGCCTGACGAAAATGTGATGGGGCCCGTGAACGGCGGTGTCGGCGTGCTGATGTCGGGCCTCGATTTTGAACGCGCGGTGCTCGCCGGAATTGGCCTTGGGATCATGCAGGCGTGCCTCGATGTCGTCATCCCCTACATCCGTGAACGCAAACAGTTTGGCGTTCCCATTGGCAGTTTCCAATTGATGCAAGCCAAGGTGGCCGACATGTACGTCGCGCTCAATTCGGCGCGCGCTTATGTTTATGCGGTGTGCCGTGCGTGTGATGCCGGGCAAACGACGCGCTTTGATGCGGCTGGTGCTGTAATGCTGTCATCCGAAAATTCAGTGCGTGTGGCACTTGAAGCCATCCAAGCGCTTGGCGGCGCAGGTTATACTAAGGATTGGCCGGTGGAGCGCCTGATGCGTGATAGCAAGCTGATGGATATCGGCGCTGGCACGAATGAGATCAGGCGGATGTTGATCGGGCGCGAGTTGATTGGGGCTTGATGTTGCATTCTATATTGATACGGATATAAAGAGATGAAGTCAGTTCAGTTTTGTGGCGACTCTCGCGAAGTGCTCAAGCATTTTCCTGATTTGCCGCGAAATCGAATGGGAGAACAATTACGGATTGTGCAAGAAGGCGGTGACCCAGCGGATTGGAAGCCGATGCTGTCGGTTGGCAAAGGCGTCCGCGAAATTCGGGTTCGCGATGTTACGGGGGCTTATCGTGTGATCTACCTTGCTAAGTTAGCCGACCGGATTGTGGTTTTGCATGCGTTTATTAATAAGACGCAGAGAACGCCCAAACGCGACATTGATCTGGCAAGGAAGAGGTTGAAGGATTTGGGATTATGATCACCGAACAAGATACCGAACGCACGTGGCCCGATATCTGGGCTGCATTGGAAGATGACCCTGTTGTTGCTGCTAATCTGCGCGTTCGATCCAATTTGATGGCTTCGATCCGCGCATGCGTGAAGACGTGGGATTTGTCGCAAGTTCAAGCGGCTCAGCGACTGAAAATTTCTCAGCCGCGGTTAAATGCGCTGCTTCGTGGCCACATCGACCGGTTCAGCGTGGATGCGCTTGTCAACATTGCGGCACGAGCTGGAATTTCGGTGGAATTCGAACTCAAGCTCGCAGCATGACTCGCCTTTTTCTCTGGGTGACAGCCGTCGTATTCCTCTCATTCGGGCTATGGGGGTTGATCAGTCCCGTCGCGATGGTCAAAGCTTTTGGAATTTCACTGGGCGGCGCTGATGGTCAGACTATGATCAGGGCGAGCTACGGCGGGTTTCTGATCGGGGAAGGCGTATTATTTGCTTGGTGCGCACAGTCGCCAGCACGGATGTGGTTTGGACTTGTCGCCGTCATCATTCTGACATTGCCAATTCTTCTCAGCCGCGTGATTGGCATGATCGTAGATGGATCGACGTCGCCTTATCACCAAGCCTATTTGGGGATTGAACTGTTGGGAATTAGCGTGGCGGCGCTGCTTTTGTGCCACGACAAACCCGAAAACGCGAAAGGATTGAGGCCCAGTCAATGATCGCACCCCCCTACACCCTCACTAACCTCACCCCCAAGATCGGCGTTGAAGTGCGTGACATTGATCTTGGCAAGCTTGACGGCGCAATGAGTGATTGGCTCAAGGCAGCACTTGCTGATCGCCAAGTTCTTGTATTCCGCGATCAGCATTTGTCACACGCACAGCATAAGGCGGTGGCGCGACTGTTTGGCACTGCGAGGCTCCACGTCCATCATCTCCACCGTGGCAAATCGGATGATGATGAGGTTACTCCCGTCCTCACCAATGCGGCGTCCGCCTACAATATCGGCGATGGCTGGCATGCTGATGTGACGTGTGATCCTGATCCTATCGCCGCGTCGCTGCTGTATATGAAGATCATGCCAGAGGGCGGCGGCGGCGATACAATGTTTGCCAATATGCACGAATGCTGGAAGCGCCTGTCTGATCCGATCAAGGCGCTGCTTGAGCCGCTCACCGCGCGGCATGACGGCGCTTTTGCTTACGGCGTTGGCTACGGGCTGGGTGCGGATACGCAGCGCGCGTATAATTGTTCGGATCATCCGGTGGTGATCGATCATCCTGTGACGGGGAAGAAAACCTTGTTCGTCAATGCCGCCTTTACGACGCAGATCAATGGCCTGTCGGTGCCCGAAAGCCGCGCGATTCTTGACATGCTGTTCCGTCATATTGACCTGACCGTAACAGCACAGGTGCGGATCAAATGGGAAAATGACACTTTGGTCATGTGGGATAATGTTGCTACCCAGCATCAGGCCGTGTGGGATT
>JAYUAU010000147.1:0-14257 GCA_043741135.1 Sphingomonadales bacterium
GTCGCGGAGCCGATCAGCATACCAGCCGAGCTGATCTTCATAGTCCACCGCCCGGCTAGCCATCTTTTTGCTTTCGGTGACCAATCCGGCAGTGTCGGGCGCGCTTATGTTGATTTCATGCAACGTGAAGGGCTTTCAGCTGCTGGATTGGTCACCGAAAGCAAAAAGATGGCTAGCCGGGCGGTGGACTATGAAGATCAGCTCGGCTGGTATGCTGATCGGCTCCGCGACACGCATGATTTGCTCCACGTGCTTACAGGTTATGGCCGTGATGGGTTGGGCGAACAATGCGTGCTCGGTTTCACATACGGCCAGACACGAAACCTTGGCAATGTGTTCATCGCTTATCTCGGCGGGTTTGAACTAAAGCGCCGCGTGAAAGCCAGCGCCCCTGTGATCGCTGCGATCCGTCAGGGCCAACGCCATGGAACCGCCGCACCAAACATCATCGATCAAGATATCATCGCTCTGCTTGCTGAGCCGCTGGAGGCTGCGCGCAAACGCCTCGGCATAGGTGTGCCGACCGAATATCTCCGCGCGCATCAGGCTTACAAGTCAGTGGGAATTGACCCGTATAACTTTCTGGCGGCGGCCTAGGGCGCTTACGGCAGGTAGGCGACTTCGAGGCGGAGCGCTTGTGCGTGGAGGCGCTTGTCTTTTGTGCACAGACTAGTGTTTTGCATTATGTGCACTGATGCGAGCAAATGGGCATCCACAAACCCTATGCCTTTGTTGTGCAGTCCGTGCCATTCTACCATTGCCATTACCTCGGCGTTCGAAGCCGAACCAACAATTGGCAATTGCCTGAGTTCCTCAAGAAAGATATTGCGCTGCCGGAGCGAGCCCATTGCAATCTCACCGAGCACCATCGGATGGAGGACAACGCGCTTTTGCTTCAAAAGTTCAGCGAGCAACGCATCGCCCTTGTTGATGTGATCGATCCAGATGGAACTGTCCGCAAGAACAGAAGTTCGCGCCATCAGTCAGGATTGAGGAAATCCGGCGGACGACGCCGTGGAGCAGCTTTTGCATCCGGGTCAGAGCCACCAAGCGCGATGAGCCTGTCAGCGGCGAGCCGTTGTCGCATTTCAACAAGCGCGCGGCGAATAAGGACACTGGTTTCCTCAATCCCCAAGCCTTCGCGAAGGTCTTCTACGATCTTATCATCAAGCGTAACAGTCGTGCGCATGTGATTTGAATAGCATCACATGATGCTATTTTCAATGCCTATGCAGCCTTGCCCATTAGCGCGGGGAAGAAGCCTTCGTGGGCGGTGCGGAGGGTGTCGAGTGTGATGCCAACCACCGAATTCCCCCCGGTTCTGCCGATTTGCACAGCACCTTCGATTTCGCTTTTAGCAGGTGCGGTCACAATATAGCGTCCCTGATCTTCACCAAATGCATTCTTTGCGCTGAGCAGGTTGAGCGTTGCGCCAATGTGTCCGGCAAGGGCCATTTCAGCAATTGTCACAAGCAAGCCGCCATCTGACACATCATGAACCGCTGTCGCAATCCCGTCTGCGATAAGCTTGCAGACGATTTCGCCTGCGCTTTTCTCATCATTCAAATTGACGCGCGGGGGCACACCATCTTCGCGACCATGGCATTCGCGCAGCCACAAAGATTGGCCAACAGCCCCTCGCGTTTCGCCAATCACAAAAATGCCTTCGCCTTCTGATTTGAAGCCGATGGTAGCCGATGTTGACCAATCATCGAGCAAACCAATCGCGCCAATCGCAGGCGTTGGCAGGATCGCGCTCCCGCCACCTGTCGCCTTGCTCTCATTATAGAGCGAGACATTCCCCGATACGATGGGCATATCAAGCGCGATGCAGGCTTGGCTCATCCCATCGAGACAGCCGACAATCTGCGCCATAATCTCTGGCCGCTGCGGGTTGCCAAAATTGAGACAATTGGTGATCGCAAGTGGTTTTGCCCCCACTGCGCAAAGGTTGCGGTAAGCCTCGGCTACCGCCTGCTTGCCGCCTTCAACGGGATCGGCATAGCAATAGCGCGGGGTGCAATCGGTCGTCATCGCGAGGCCCTTTTGTGTGCCGTGAACGCGGACGACCGCCGCATCGCCGCCCGAACGCTGGACGGTGTCACCGCCGACTTGACTATCATATTGCTCCCAAATCCAGCGGCGAGAGGATATGTCGGGGCTGGCCATCAGCGTGAGCAAATCGGCGCCAATATCTTTGCTTTCGGGGATATCGCCGAGCGGTTTGACCGCCGCCCACACCTTATATTCGTCTTGGCTCATATAGGGGCGATCATAGAGCGGCGCATCGTCAGCGAGCGGCTCAAGCGGGATATCGCAGACCGTCTCTCCATTCCACTTAAGAACCATATGGCCCGTTTCTGTAACAGTGCCAATCACTGCGAAATCAAGTTCCCATTTTTTGAAGATGGCTTGCGCAAAGCCCTCACGCCCCGGCTTTAACACCATAAGCATCCGCTCTTGGCTCTCAGAGAGCATCATTTCATAAGGCGTCATGCCTTCCTCGCGGCACGGCACTTTGTTCATATCAAGCTCGATACCAACGCCGCCTTTGCTCGCCATTTCAACGCTTGAGCTGGTCAGCCCCGCCGCGCCCATATCCTGGATCGCGACTATCGCATCGGATGCCATCAGCTCAAGGCATGCTTCAATCAACAGTTTTTCGGTGAAGGGGTCGCCGACCTGCACTGTGGGGCGCTTTTCCTCGGCATCTTCGGAAAAATCGGCCGACGCCATCGTTGCGCCGTGAATGCCGTCACGCCCGGTTTTGGAGCCAACATAAACGATACTATTGCCAACGCCGCTCGCGGCTGAATAGAATATCTTATCGGTTTGCGCGATGCCAACAGTCATCGCGTTGACAAGGATATTGCCATCATAGGCTGAGTGGAAATTGACCTCACCGCCCACCGTCGGCACGCCAACGCAATTGCCATAGCCACCGATGCCGCGCACGACGCCGTCGATCAAATGGCGCATCTTGGGGTGATCGGGTCGCCCAAAGCGCAGCGCATTGAGGTTCGCAATCGGCCGTGCACCCATCGTAAACACATCGCGCAATATGCCGCCAACCCCCGTTGCAGCGCCTTGATACGGCTCAATATAGGAGGGGTGATTATGCGATTCCATCTTAAAGATCGCAGCCTGACCATCGCCAATATCCACGACGCCCGCATTTTCACCGGGGCCGCAAATCACCTGCTTGCCTGTAGTCGGGAGCTTTTTGAGATGCAGCCGCGATGATTTATACGAACAATGCTCCGACCACATCACCGAAAATATGCCAAGTTCAGTCATATTGGGTTCGCGACCCATCGCGCCGAGAACGCGCTGATATTCTTCAAGGGAAAAGCCGTGGTCGGCAATGATTTGAGCAGTGATTTGAGACATGCCTTGCCTCTAGCGAGGTCAATCAACCGCGCCTAGGCTTTTTCAAGGTCGCGGGCAGCAGACAGTGCTGGAGCCGCCTCAGCCTTCATCCCTTTTTCACATAGCGGGAGAACGGCGTCTTAAGAAATAGGGTTGTCAGGCTCCCATGACTGTCTCCTGCGAACTGTTCCTGCTCGGCAGAGAGTGACGGTTCGCGTTCGGGGACAGTCACTGTGCTAAAAAGGCCTACACCAAACTAACGCGCCCGCCGGCGTGGCGTTCTATCGTCCCGCCAAGTTCAAGTTCGAGCAACACCGTGTTCACAATTGCGGGTGCCAATCCTGATTGGCGGATGATTTCATCGACCACCACCGGCGCGTGCGCGAGCAGGTCAATCACTACGCGGCGTTCGCCGTCGCTCGCGTCGGATGATAGGCGCTCAGCGCGATATTCATTACTGTGCGCAAAAACGCGCGGCGCGCTTAACGGCTGGATTGATTCGAGGACATCGGCGGCGGATTGAATGAGCGTTGCGCCATCGCGGATTAACTGGTTGCAGCCTTGTGAGCGGGGATCAGCGGGCGATCCGGGCACCGCGAGCACTTCGCGTCCCGCCTCAGCCGCAAGCCGAGCGGTAATCAGCGATCCCGATTTAGGTGCGGCCTCAACAATCACCGTGGCGAGCGACATCCCCGCAATAATCCGGTTGCGATAGGGAAAATGCCGCGCAAGTGGCTCGACCCCGGGGGGTTGCTCAGCCATCAATAACCCGCGCGTCGCAATCGCGGCTTGCAGATCAGCGTTTTCGGGCGGGTAGGCGATATCAATGCCGCTTGCAATCACGCCCACTGTCCCGCGCTCAAGCGATCCCTGATGCGCGGCGGTATCAATCCCGCGCGCAAGGCCTGATACCACAAGGACGCCTTCATTCGCCAAATCTTGCGCCAGCCCGCGCGCAAATCGGCATGACGCGGCAGAGGCATTGCGCGCGCCAACGATGGCCACCGCAGCGCGATCAAGGATCGTCAAATCGCCGCGAACAATCAGCGCAGGCGGCGCGCTATCGAGTTCGGCAAGCAGCGGGGGATAAAGGCCTTGCCCCACGAAAAGGTAACGCCCGCCAAGCGCCTCAACCGCCTTAATCTCAGCCTCAACAGCGCGCAGGTCAGCGATTTTGGGTACCTTACCCCCGCCGCGCGCTGCCAATTGCGGGATCGCTTCGAGTGCGGCCTTTGCGGTGCCAAAACGGGCAAGCAATTGAAAATAAGTGACGGGGCCGATGTTCGCCGAACGGATAAGCCGGAGCCTGTCAAGCAAATCTTGTGCGGTATCGGCCATATCTATTTCTGCCCAACGCGCGGCTCGGTGCCCGCCATTAAGCGCTGGATATTCTCAGAATGTTTCCACAGCACGAGCAGTGCCATCCCAGCGAGCATCATCGCTGTCTGCACGCCGCCGAGATAATAAGCGGTCATCGGCGCTGAGAGTGCGGCTGCCATGCCGCTCACGCTTGATATCCGCGATAGTGCCAGCCCCGCGAGCCAGACGCCCGCAAAGACCAATCCCACCAACCAGCTAAGTGCAAGGCAAATGCCGAGCATCGACGCCACGCCCTTCCCCCCGCGAAAGCCCAGCCAGACTGGATAAAGATGCCCGATAAATGCCGCTGCCCCGCCGAACAGCGTAACCTCGGGGCTGATCATTTGCGCAATCATGATGGCGGCAGCCCCCTTCGCGCCGTCAAGCAACAAGGTCGCAAGCGCCAATCCCTTGCGTCCGGTGCGCAAAACATTGGTCGCGCCGATATTGCCTGACCCAATCTGTCGAAGATCGCCCGCGCCAAACATCCGCGTGAGGATCACGCCAAAGGGGATTGAACCAAGTAAATAGCCAATAATTATCGCCGTCAATTGGCTAATCGATAGTTGATCCACAGCACGCCCTTTCAAAGTTGTGCGTGTTTAACCACATCACACGCAAACGGGGAAGCGCGATTGTGACTTTGCGTTGCTTAGCGAGTTGAGTAAGCGCAAGGCATGTATCAAGCCGCCCCCATCATTGTGTTCGATTCAGGCGTTGGTGGCCTTTCGGTGCTTGGTCATATTCGCGAGCGTCTGCCAGCGGCGCCGATTGTCTATGTCGCGGATAATGCGGGCTATCCTTATGGCACCAAGACCGAGGCAGAGATTGCCGCGCGCGTGCCCGCTTTGCTAGGCCGCTTGGCAGAGCGGTATCGCCCGCGTCTGATTGTGATTGCGTGCAATACAGCCTCAACGATTGCGCTTGCGCATGTCCGCTCAGCGCTTGATCTTCCCGTTGTTGGGACGGTGCCCGCGATCAAGCCCGCCGCTCTCATTTCGAAAAGCCGTGTTATCGGGGTGCTTGGCACCGAGGCGACCGTCCGCCAAAGCTATGTTGACCAGTTGGTTGTTGAATTTGCGAGAGATTGCACCGTCATCCGCTTTGGCTCTGCTGAACTTGTCGATATCGCCGAAGCCAAGTTGCGCGGGCGTGCCCCTGATCCGGTGCGGATGCGCGCGATTATGAACGGCTTGTTTGATCAACCCAGGGGAGAGTTGATCGATACGATCACGCTTTCATGCACCCATTTCCCGTTGCTCGGGGCTGAGATCGCCGCAGAGCGCCCGGCGGTGACGTTGGTTGATAGTGGTGCTGGTATCGCACGGCGAACTGCGTTCCTCATGCAAGCGCAGCACTGGCCTGCCGCCCATAGCGACATTGCGGTGTTTACGCGCGTGGATGAGGACTTGGCCTTGCTTCGCCCCGCACTTGCCTCCTATGGCCTCATGCAAACCGAGATATTGTGAAAGCTCGCGCATGCCAATGACTGATCAACAATTGCTTGAACGATTTAATACGCGCAAGCCACCAACGGGCAATGTGTTCAAATCCAACATCCTCGAAGTGCGTTCAGCAGACGGCTTTGTGAGAATGTCTTATGAAGTCGGCACAGAATATACGAATCCGATGGGTGGGATCCAGGGCGGGATTGTCTCTGCGCTGATTGACGATGTTTGCGCCTTTGCCGCCATCGTTAAAGCGGGCGAACCTGTGGCGGTGCCATCGCTTGAGTTCAAAACAACATTTCTGGCGGTCGCAAAGCCCGGCTTGCTCTTTGCCGAAGGGCGTTGCATCAAAATGGGGCGCAACGCTTGCTTTATGGAGGGCGAGTTGCAAGACGCCGAGGGCCAAGTGCTTGCCAAGATGAGCGTGACCGCGCTGATCCGCCATCCCAAAACGCCGCCTATCCTTGTTGATGTAAAGCGCTAATTGCGAATCGTTCGCGCTGGATTCGCGAGCAAAGCCTTAGTATGAAGAAAAAAACAGGGGCGCATTTCAAAGGCATTCTTTCCGAGGGTTTGACGTGGACTACAGTCGTGTATTTTCACAAGCGATTGACCGGTTGCATGAAGAGGGGCGCTACCGCGTCTTCATCGACATATTACGCAACAAGGGCAATTATCCCAATGCACGCTGTTTTGCGGGGCATAATGGGCCAAAGCCAATCACCGTTTGGTGTTCAAATGATTATCTTGCGATGGGCCAGCACCCCAAAGTCATCGCGGCTATGGAAGAGGCGCTACACGATGTAGGCGCAGGTTCGGGCGGCACGCGCAACATTGGCGGCAATACGCATTACCATGTCGATCTTGAGGCCGAACTGGCTGATTTGCACGGCAAACAGGGCGCATTGTTGTTCACCTCGGGCTATATTTCAAACGAAGCAACGCTCGCGACGTTGGGCAAAATTCTGC
Source organism: Sphingomonadales bacterium (assembly GCA_043741135.1). Taxonomy (GTDB): domain Bacteria; phylum Pseudomonadota; class Alphaproteobacteria; order Sphingomonadales; family Sphingomonadaceae; genus Aquisediminimonas. The sequence goes on from JAYUAU010000147.1 coordinate 7,146, forward strand.
CTGGTTGTGTCATTTTTTCAGATGAGCTTAATCACGCCTCAATGATTGCGGGTATCCGCAATTCAGGGTGCGAAAAGCGCGTATGGCGACACAATGATTTAGCGCATCTTGAGGAATTGCTGGCGGCTGAGGATGCTGACGCGCCTAAACTGATCGCGTTTGAAAGCGTTTATTCAATGGACGGCGATGTCGCACCGATTGCGGCCATCTGTGATTTGGCCGATAAATATAACGCGATCACTTACTGCGATGAAGTCCACGCGGTCGGTATGTACGGCGCGCGCGGCGGCGGGATCAGTGAGCGTGATCAAGTGGCAGAGCGTATCACCATCATTGAAGGCACGCTCGGCAAAGCGTTTGGCGTGATGGGTGGCTATATCGCTGCCGATACGATGATCATCGATGTGATCCGCTCTTATGCGCCGGGTTTCATCTTTACGACGTCGCTATCGCCGGTTCTGGTCGCGGGCGTTCTGGCGAGTGTGCGTCATTTGAAAACGTCTTGCGTTGAACGCGATGCGCAGCAAATGGCTGCGGGCTTCTTGAAAAACGCCTTTTCTGATGCGGGGTTGCCGGTGATGAACACCTCAACGCACATCGTGCCGCTGATGATTGGTGATCCGGTGAAGGCAAAGAAGATCAGCGATATCTTGCTCGCTGAATACGGCGTCTATGTGCAGCCGATCAACTACCCCACGGTCCCACGCGGCACCGAGCGCCTGCGCTTCACCCCCGGCCCCGCGCATGACGAAGCCATGATGACTGAACTCACGCAAGCACTCGTTGAAATCTGGAGCCGGATGGAATTGCGTAAGGCGGCGTGATTCACCTATTCGGTGTTACGCCGCCCACGCCAGCAGCAAAGTCAACACCCCAAGCCCTGATGATAGGATCAGCCGCAACCGCATCCAGCCTTCGGGGAGCGTCACACTCCGCCCGATAGCGCGGTCAATCAGCGGGGATAGGATGAGGCATATCCCCAGAATCACAAGCGATGGCCCGGGCCAATCAGCGCCAATCACCCACGGAATATAGGTGCCAAGCGCAATCAGGCTTGGGGCTACGGCGGCGAGGTATATCCAGTCAGGCAAGATCTTTGCTACCAGCGTTTGCCCCCACCAGACGCCACCCAGAAAACTGAAAATCAGTGCGGCATACGCATAGCCCACCGCAAGCGCAGCCCAACGCTGTTCGGGGTCAGTCAAAACGAGAAAAACTGCAACCGCCTGTGGCAACAGCCCCGCAATCCCAAGTCGAAGCGCAACCGGTGAGAATTTATGCGTCATTGCACGTCAATCAGCGAAGCCAACAAATGTCGACGCTTCTTCAACTGACTTGCGTTCCGAAACCACCGCATTGGCGGGAAAGCTCTCATCAGGCCAGCCAAGCGCGATGCTCTTCATGATGATTTGATCGTCAGATATGCCAGCGTGTTCACGAACAACAGGCGATTGCATGATGCCTTGGCTATTGATCACCGCGCCCAGTCCGCGCGACCATGCCGCGTTGACAAGTGCGGTTGCCACAGCGCCGCAATCGAACGGCGTATCATCGCTGCCATCAAGCACGCGGTCATACGTCACGATGATACAGACCGGCGCATCAAACTGTCGAAAACCGCGCAGCACCCAATCTTGCCGCATCTCTGCATCATCGCGCGCGATCCCCATGGCGGAAAACAATTGCTTGGCGACACCGACTTGCCGGTCACGGTGCGCGCCTGCAAAAGCGGTGCCCGTGCGAAACTCACGCGATTGGGGAACGCCCGCGACCATCCGCTCAGTATTACCAGCACGTATCCTATCAAGCGGTTCACCGGTGATGATGTAGAAATTCCAAGGCTGCGTGTTCATTGACGACGGCGCGCGCATTGCGAGGCCGATGATTTCCTCAATCAGCGACCTTGGCACCGGGTCTGGCTTATAGCCGCGGATTGATCTGCGACCAAGAATGACATCATCAAATTGCATTGGCTATCCTTGAAAAGCGGGCTTGATGGATCGCGTTAGCCGATTGCGCGGCGGATGGAAGTCTTGCTTAATGATAAGCAGTGAGGTTTTGGCTTTTGCTGGCAATCTTGCTAGAGCAGGCGCTCATCTTTCGAACTCATGGATCACCGCACCAATGACCCGCATTGCCATTACCTCTGATCACGCCGCGCTTGACTTGAAGGCTGATCTGGTCGCGTGGCTTACGGCTGTGGGGCATGAGGTGAGTGACCTTGGCCCGCATGAGGCTGCGTCAGTTGATTATCCCGATTATGGTTATGCGCTGGCTGATGCGATTGCGTCTGGCGCTGCTGATCACGGCGTTGCGCTATGCGGATCGGGCATTGGCATATCAATCGCCGTAAACCGCTTTGCAGAGTGCCGCTGCGCGCTCGTGTCTGACCCATTATCAGCCACGCTATCGCGCGAGCATAATGATGCGAACGTCATCGCAATGGGCGCTCGCCTGATTGGGATTGATATGGCGAAGGCGTGCGTCACCGCTTTCCTCGCCACCCCCTTTGGCGGTGATCGCCACACCGCCCGCGTTACAAAACTATCCAACCCTCCGCTTTTGAAAGTAAATACATGAGCACAAATCCCGCCACCCTCCACGATGTTCAACCCGATGGTTTTTTCACGCGCAGCCTCGCCGAGACTGACCCAGCTGTGTTCGCGGGCGTTGCCCATGAGCTCGCGCGTGAGCAGCATCAGATTGAGCTAATCGCGTCGGAAAATATCGTCAGCCGCGCGGTGCTTGAGGCGCAAGGATCAGTCTTCACCAATAAATATGCTGAAGGTTATCCGGGCAAGCGTTATTACCAAGGCTGCGCGCCTTCGGATGAGGTTGAAACGCTCGCGATTGAACGCGCCAAGCAGCTCTTTAACGCGGGCTTTGCCAATGTTCAGCCGCATTCAGGCGCGCAAGCGAACGGTGCAGTCATGCTCGCGCTGACTAAGCCCGGCGATACAATCCTCGGTATGAGCCTTGATGCAGGCGGGCATCTGACCCACGGCGCGCGTGCATCAATGTCTGGCAAATGGTTTAACCCGGTTCAATACGGCGTTGATTCAGATACTCACCTCATCGATTTTGATGAAGTCGAGCGTCTCGCTAAAGAACATAAGCCGCGCCTGATCATCGCGGGCGGTTCAGCTTATCCGCGCATCATCGACTTTGCGCGGTTCCGCGCGATTGCCGATGAGGTGGGGGCGCTGTTCTTCGTTGATATGGCGCATTTCGCGGGGCTTGTGGCGGGCGGGGTTCACCCATCGCCACTCCCCCATGCGCATGTCGTGACGAATACAACGCACAAAACCCTGCGCGGGCCGCGCGGCGGGATGATCATGACCAATCATGAAGATATCGCCAAGAAGATTAACTCAGCGGTCTTCCCCGGTATGCAAGGCGGGCCTCTGATGCATGCTATCGCGGCCAAGGCGGTGGCTTTTGGCGAAGCGTTGCGGCCCGATTTCAAGCTTTATGCAGCGGCAACAGTCGAGAATGCAAAGGTGCTCGCAGCAACGCTCAGTGAACGCGGCGCGAACCTTGTTTCGGGCGGCACTGATACGCATCTCGCACTCGTTGATCTCACCCCGCTTGGTATTACGGGGCGTGACGCCGATGAAGCGCTTGAGCGCGCGAGCATCACCTGCAATAAAAATGGCATTCCCAATGATCCTTTGCCGCCTGTCAAAACCAGCGGGATCCGCGTTGGATCGCCCGCAGGAACAACGCGCGGCTTTGGCCCCGCTGAATTCCGCGACATTGGCCATATGATTGCTGATGTTCTCGAAGGATTGCGCAGCAGGGGCGAACACGGCGATGCGGGCGTTGAGGCGGCTGTCAAAACGCGTGTGCGCGCGCTTTGCGACCGGTTCCCTATCTATCAGGACTTTTGATATGTTTGTGCTCTACCTCCCCCAAGGGGGTGCATAGATGCGTTGCCCGTTTTGCGGACACGAAGATAGCCAAGTCAAGGATTCGCGCCCGACCGAAGATAATGGCGCGATTCGGCGGCGGCGGCAATGCGAAGATTGTGCAGCACGCTTTACAACGTTTGAACGGATTCAACTGCGCGAGTTAATCGTGGTCAAATCCGAAGGCCGTAGGGAAGCGTTTGAACGCGAAAAGCTCAACCGCTCAGTCGCCATTGCCTGCCGCAAACGCCCGATTGAACAAGCGCGCATTGAGCGACTAGTAACCGGCATCCAACGTCAGTTAGAAACACTCGGTGATACAGAAATCCCCGCCGCGCAAATCGGTGCGATGGTGATGGAGGGTTTGAAAGGTCTCGATTCGGTTGCCTATATCCGCTTTGCCAGCGTCTATAAGGACTTTGCCGAGGCGAAGGATTTTGAGGAATTTGCAGGCGCTGTGAAGGATGTAGGCGCGGGGTGATGTGGGTCAGTGGGGGCGCAGGCGGTCAAGCAGCCGCGTCTTATTGATCAGGAAGCGGATGCGTGTAATCGCTGGAAGCGGATTCGGTGATGACGGCGCGCTGTCATTAAACCAAGCGATGAAACCAGACATTTCCATCGGGACAGTATCGGACGGCGGAGCCTCAAAATGCATTGAGATTGACTCATCTCCACCAACCGCTCGCCCTGAGCTTGTCGAAGGGTTGTCCTTTCTTTCCAACGGTTTAGAATAAGAAAGGGCAGTCCTTCGACATCGACCCGTCGGGAGACAGGATGAGCGGTGATGGGTTGGACACATTGAGTTTTGGTATTAGGCTATCAGGTTTCTGCTAGGTTTTGTTGGTTGCGGGAGTAGGATTTGAACCTACGACCTTCAGCTTTTGAGGCTGCAGCCGAGGCGCAAGCTCGCGCGCCAGAAGAAAAAGGCGGGTATGATACCCAGCCACGCCGCGCCGTAAAGCACCCAGCGCACGCTATCATCGCCCGCCATCGGTTTAAACGCATCCGACAGCATCCCGAAGAACAGCGGCCCCAGCCCAAGCCCGATTAAGTTTTGGCCAAAGAGCATTACCGCACTCGCCACCGCGCGGGTTTGGGGGCTAACCAGCCCTTGTGCACAAGCATAAGTTGGCCCGTAATAGAGCGAATTGAGCAAGGTTGGTAAAATCAATAGTGCCAAACAGACGCGCCAATCACTTGACGAATAGCCCGCAAAAAGGATGGGCGCTGCGATCACCATGCCAATGGCGGGTGCGGTCAGGATATGGCGCTTATCCTTTGCTCCAAATTTATCAGCGAGCCAACCACCACCCCATGTGCCAACGACCCCTGCTAGCCCAAGCGTGATGCCAAGCGCCAAACCGGTTTCACCTGGACTTAGCCCGTAACTGCGAATGAACAGGATCGTTGCCCAAACGCCTTTGCCGTATGACAGAAAGGCAGTCAGTGAAGCTGCGATTACGAGCATCACAAATGCGCGTGACGCGCCGAGTTCGCGCAATGCGTCAGCCGAAGAAATCGGTATAAGTGCGGCATCGGCCTCAATTTCTGCCGCCAACCGGTCGCGCCGCGGTTCGCGCAACAAAAAGGGGAGCGCAGCTGCCATTAGCAATCCCGGCACACCGACAAACAGAAAGGCAATCCGCCATCCAAACGCATCGTTAAGCGCCCCGCCAATCACAAGGCCGAACAAGCTGCCAATCGGAATGCCAAGCCCGTAAAAGGCTATTGCTGATGAGCGTTTCTCACGCGGCACCGCGTCGCTGATCAATGAATGCGCGGCAGGCGTGCAGCCCGCTTCGCCAATGCCAACGCCGACGCGCGCGAGCAAAATCTGGACAAAGTTCTGTGCGGCCCCTGAAACCATCGTCATCGCTGACCATATTGCGAGCGAGATGGCAATCAGCCGCACGCGATCAGCCCCTGCGCGATCCGCATAGCGCGCAATCGGAAGCCCAAGCACCGTGTAAAAAAGCGCGAAGGCAAGCCCCGTCATCAAGCCAATCTGTGTATCGTTCAGACCAAGATCATTCTTGATCGGTTCAGCCAGTATGCCAACAATCTGGCGATCAAGGAAATTGAAGATGTAAATGACGAGCAAAGTCCACAGCAAAACGCGCTGCGACGTGGCTTTGGGTGTTATCGCTACACTAGCCACATTGCGCGCGGTGCAAAAGTTTTTGATCAGCGAGGACAAGTGCCATCATAGCCTCGACCACCGGCGCACCGCGAATGCCAACGCAAGGATCATGACGACCCTTGGTCATGATTTCGGTGGCCAGCCCTTCGCTGGTGATCGTTTCAACGGGAGTGAGGATTGAGCTGGTCGGCTTAAACGCAACGCGCACGATTACGGGCTGGCCTGTTGAAATCCCTCCCGCAATTCCGCCAGCGTGGTTGGCGAGAAATTCAGGAGCATTACTACCAGGCCGCATCGCATCTGCATTTTGTTCACCGCGCAGTCGGGCGGCGGCAAAGCCATCACCAATTTCAACCGCTTTTACCGCGTTGATTGACATGCAGGCCGACGCCAGCTCGCTATCAAGTTTTGCATAGAGCGGCGCACCCCATCCCGCAGGTACGCCGCTCGCGACACATTCAATCACCGCGCCGAGCGATGATCCTGCCTTGCGCGCTTCGTCAACGAGCAATTCCCAGCGCGCCGCCGCAGCTTCATCGGGGCAAAAGAACGGGTTTTTATCAATCTGAGTAACCTCGAAATTATCGCGATCAATCGCATCACCGCCGATTTCCACGACATAGGCCATGATCGACACCTCGGGCATGATCAGCCGCGCAACCCCGCCTGCCGCCACGCGCGCGGCGGTTTCACGCGCTGAGCTGCGCCCGCCACCGCGGTAATCGCGAAAGCCGTATTTCGCGTCATAAGCATAATCAGCGTGACCCGGGCGGTAAGCCTTCGCGACGTCGCTATAATCCTTTGAACGCTGATCAGTGTTTTCAATCATCAAGCTGATCGGCGTGCCCGTTGTTCGCCCTTCAAAGACGCCTGAGAGAATGCGCACCGCGTCAGGCTCCTGCCGCTGCGTTGTGAAGCGCGATGTGCCCGGGCGGCGTTTATCGAGGAACGGTTGGAGATCAGCCTCAGACAGTGCCACCCCCGGCGGGCACCCATCAACGATGGCACCAAGTGCTGGCCCGTGGCTTTCGCCCCACGTCGTAAAGCGAAACACGCGCCCGAAT
>JAYUAU010000148.1:0-14027 GCA_043741135.1 Sphingomonadales bacterium
GCATTATTCTAGACTCAGAATCGATCACATCTGCACATTCGTCTTTGCGAGGAGCCCTTCGACTGGCTGGCAAGCCAGCCGCTCTGGACAGGCTGGGGCATTCGCCCCAGCGACGCGGCAATCCACTCGCTGCACCATTGGATGGATTGCCGCGCTTCGCTCGCAAAGACGAATGGTGCAGATTTTTCGCACGATGCTCTAGGTAAAGCAAATGTGTTCCCCTGCGGAGGCAGGGGTCCAGTCCCAGACAAAAAGAGTCTTTGTTAAGGTCTGGATCCCTGCCTTGGGTCCCATCAAAGTATTACTTTGATGGGTGCCCTCCGCAGGGGAACAATTCAACTAATCCTCATCCCGCTCTAGACCCCTATTGATCAACCCCCAAGCGTTTCAACTTGTTCGGCGAGCATCAGCCACCGCTCTTCAGCCGTCTCCTTCTGCGTGCGCGCGGTCTCAATCGCTGCGGTCAACGCAGTAAACCGAGCGAAATCGCGGGCGTAAAGCCCCGCATCGGATAGGGTCGCTTCATCGCGCGCAATCGCGGCTTCAATCTCAGTAATCCGCGTCGGCAGCCCATCATAATCGCGCTGATCTTTGAAACTGAGCTTGACATTGGGCTTGGATTTCGGCGGTGAGGCAACGGCTTTCGTTCCCTTCTTCGATGTGCGCTGGCCTGCGCGCTTGGCTTCCCAATCGGCATAGCCACCCACCACCATATCAACCGTCCCGCTGCCATCGAGACCAATCGTCATCGTCACTGTCCGGTCAAGGAAATCACGGTCATGGCTGACGATCAGCACGGTGCCATCATAATCGGCAATCACTTCTTGGAGGAGATCAAGCGTTTCAAGATCAAGATCATTGGTCGGTTCATCAAGCACGAGCAAGTTCGCGGGTCGCGCAAATTCACGCGCGAGGAGCAGCCGTGATTTCTCACCCCCCGAAAGCGACCGGATTGGCGCATCAACGAGGCCTGGTTCAAACAGGAATTCCTTCAAATAGCCGATGATATGCTTTTTGACGCCCAGCACCTCAATCCAATCGCCGCCTTCGCACAGCACATCGCGCACGGTCTTTTCTGGAGACATCAGGCTGCGCTGCTGATCAATGATCACCGCCTCAAGCGAAGTGGCGAGCGTCACGGTGCCGCTATCAGGCGCTAATTCGCCCGTCATTAGCTTGAGCAAGGTCGATTTGCCCGTGCCGTTCGCGCCGACGATGCCAATCCGGTCTCCGCGCGCGATGCGTAATGTAAAATCCTTTATGATTACGCGGTCACCGAAGCTTTTGGTCACGTTCGTCATCGTGATTACCGTCTTTGTGCGGACATCATCGCTACCCAGAACGATCTTCGCGCCGCCTTGTGGCCCTTGCATCGCGGCGCGCGCCTCGCGCATTTCGTAGAGCTTGGTGAGCCGCCCCTGATTGCGTTTGCGCCGCCCGGTGACGCCACGTTGGAGCCAATGTTCTTCCAATTTCAACCGCGCATCAAGCTTTTGAGCTGATCGTTCTTCATCAGCATAGATTTGTTCGGCCCACGCATCATAACCGCCAAAACCGATATCCGCGCGGCGGATTTTGCCGCGATCAAGCCAGAGTGTCGCCTTGGTTAACCGTGTGAGAAAGGTGCGGTCATGCGATATCGCGACAAACGCGCCGCGATACCGCGATAGCCAATCCTCAAGCCAATCAATCGCGTGGAGGTCAAGATGGTTGGTTGGTTCATCAAGCAGCAAAATATCGGGATTTGAGGCTAGCGCGCGCGCAATCGCGGCCCGCCGCCGCTCTCCCCCACTTGCGGTGGCCGCATCACGGCTCAAATCAACACCGATTTGATCTGCAATTGATTCGACTTCGTGAACCGCGACATCACCTGCACCCGCCACCGCAAAATCATGCAAGCTGGCAAAGCCTTCAAGCGATGGCTCCTGCTCAAGGATGATCACGCGTGACCCCGGCACAATTGTTCGCCGCCCTTTGTCACCGTCAATTTGCCCCGCGAGCAACCGCAAAAGCGTCGTTTTGCCAGCACCATTGCGGCCAATTAGTGCTAAGCGATCACGCTCATGAATGAACAGATCAAGGTCTTGAAACAGCCACCCCGATCCTTGCACAAGGCTGAGGTTTTCATAGGCGAGCAACGGGGCAGACATTTTTTGGGGTATTCCACTTAAGTTTAGAGCTTACAAATGGCTGCCAATGCCATTCACCTGCTATTCAATGCGGCCTGCCTATGCCAACAGGCGATGGTGATGTTCAAACCTTTTCTTTTGGCGGCGGCGATGGCCAGCATGATTGCGGTGCCTGCGCTCTCGCAAAAGGGGCGGCGCGGCGAGCAGGATGCAGCGCTTTTGGCAACACGACACGGTGAAGTTCGCCCGTTGCGGCTGATTGAGAATATGATCCTGCCAAGCATGAAAGCGCGCGGTGCGGATTATATCGGCGCTGAATTTGATGGCGAAGCCGCGCGCTACCGCCTTAAATTCATTCATGATGGTGCGGTAATCTGGGTTGATGTTGATGGGCGCAGTGGGGCTATCATTGGTCGCACGGATCGGTAATGCTGGCCGATGATGCAGCGCCGGTCGAGCCATCACTATGCAAAGGGAGTGTTTAGATGCGTGTTTTGATTGTTGAAGATGAACCCAATCTTGGCAAACAGCTAAAAAATACGCTTGAAGGCGCTGGCTATGCGATTGATCTCGCGACAGACGGTGAAGACGGACATTATCTTGGCTCAACCGAAAATTACGATGCGGTCATCCTTGATCTCGGCCTGCCTGAGGTTGACGGGCTGACGGTGCTTGATCGCTGGCGCAAAGAGGGCAAGGTGATGCCCGTTCTCGTGCTTACCGCGCGCGATAGCTGGTCTGATAAGGTCGCGGGGCTTGATGCGGGCGCTGATGATTACCTTGCTAAGCCCTTCCAGACGCAAGAACTGATCGCGCGGCTTCGGGCGCTGATCAGGCGCGCTTCAGGCAATGCATCCTCTGAACTGATCGCGGGCGACGTTCGGCTTGATACACGGTCAGGCCGCGTGACGCTTGCAGGTGAACCGATTAAGATGACCGCGCAGGAGTATAAATTGCTGTCATATCTGATCCACCACAAGGGCAAGGTCGTTTCGCGCACTGAGCTGATCGAACATATTTATGATCAGGATTTTGACCGTGATTCAAACACGATCGAAGTGTTTGTCACGCGGATTCGCAAGAAGCTTGGCCCCGATGTGATCACGACGATCCGTGGGCTTGGCTATAGCCTTGAAGAACCGGTTGCCTGATTGATCAGGGTGTGACCAGCGGCGACATCAGCAAACCAAGTTTCCGCGCACGCCTCGCTAGCGGCTCGCTCAGTCGGCGGATGATCGGGATTGCGACGCTGTGGATTTTGCTGCTGTTGCTCGTTGGCGGAATCGCGCTTGACCGTGTGCTAACCAACGCGCTGACGCGCAGTGTTGATGATAGCCTCGATTATGTCCTGACATCGATGATTGCGTCTGCTGAAATCGGGCCAGACGGCGAAGTGCGGCTGAACCGTCCGCTTGGTGATCAGCGCTTTTTGGAGCCATATTCAGGGCTTTACTGGCAAATTAGCGGCGGTGGGTTTGAACCCTTTCGTTCGCGTTCGCTCTGGGACCGTGAGCTTAAAACCGGTGCTACGCATCAAGATAAAGCAGTTCATGTTTATGATAGTGCTGAAATCGCGGGTGATGTGATGCGCGTTGCTGAACGCGACATCAGTCTGCCAACATCAACTGTTCGCTGGCGGTTTCAAGTTGCGCAGAGCCGCAAAGGGCTTGACGATCAGATCAACCAGCTGCGCCGTACAATCATCATCAGTTTTGCTGCGCTCGGGCTGGGGCTGATCATCATGGCGGCGCTCCAGACGCTTTACGGGCTATGGCCACTGCGGCTGTTGCGCGGTGCTATTGCTGATATGCGCGGTGGCAAGGCAAGTCGCGTTGCACTCGCGCAATTGCCTGATGAAGTGGCACCTTTGGTTTATGAACTTAACGCTTTGCTCGACCATAATGAAAAGCAAGCTGAGGAAGCGCGGCGTCACGCAGGCAATTTGGCGCACGCGCTCAAAACGCCACTCACCGTGATCATGAACGCCGCGACTGCAGAAGCGGGTGACCTTGATGAAACGGTCATTCGTGAGGCGACCACAATGCGTCGCCAAGTTGATCATCATCTCGCGCGTGCACGCGCTGTCGGGAGGCGTGGCAATACGCATAGTCGCGCTGATGTGTGGAGCAGCCTTGGTTCGGTTGAACGAGCGGTCGCGCGGCTTTACCCTGATGTGCGGCTTGATATGGGCGGTGATAAGACGCTCGCCGCACATGTAGAGCGGCAGGACCTCGAAGAAATGCTCGGTAATCTCATAGAAAATGCGGCCAAATACGGTGGCGGGAGCGTGTTTGTGACTGTCGAAAAAGTCGGTGGTTTTGTTGAATGCCAGATTGAAGATGATGGGATGGGAATTGCCGAAAGTGACCGCCTCAAACTCTTTGATCGCGGCGAACGGCTCGATACGACGAAACCCGGGACTGGCCTAGGCCTTGCCATCGTCCGCGATGTTGTCGAAATTTACGGCGGCAGCGTCAGTTTGGAGACAAGCGAAGATTTGGGTGGCTTGCTCGCGCGGCTGCGGATACCTTTGGCGGCTTGATGGGGGAGGCACGCAATGTAATCGCAGTCTAGCCACTAGCGATAAACCTGCAAGGTTCGTCTTTGCGAGCGAAGCGCGGCAATCCATACTATTGAGCGGCGAGTGGATTGCCGCGTCGCCGGGGCAATCGCCCCAGCCTGTCCTGAGCGGCTGGCTTGCCAGCCAGTCGAAGGGCTCCTCGCAAAGACGAAGTGCGTTTTACTGCGCATATTCTAAAACGGAACAGCAATGACCCAAAAATCATATTTCTTTTGCGGCATCGGCGGCAGCGGCATGATGCCGCTCGCGCTCATCTTGAAGGGCCAAGGCTTTGACGTCGCGGGATCGGATCGTTCGCTTGATCAGGGGCGGACGGCACCCAAATTTGAATGGCTGCGTGCGCGCGGAATTGGCTTGTTCGCTCAAGACGGCAGCGGCGTCACAAATGCTGATCAAATCGTTGTCGCCTCAACCGCGGTTGAAAGCAGTGTGCCCGATATTATCGCGGCTGAAGCGATTGGCGCGCGGCGGATGGTGCGCGCTGAACTGCTCGCTGAACAATTTAACGCCAGCGCGCATGGCATTGCGATTGGCGGGACGAGCGGCAAATCAACCGTCACGGGGATGGTGGGGTGGATTTTCCACGCGCTTGGCCGTGATCCCACGGTGATGAACGGCGCTGTCATGAAGAATTTCGTCAGCGCTGATACGCCCTTTGCCAGTTCGCTTGTGGGACACGGCGATGCCTTCATCAGCGAAGTTGACGAGAGCGACGGCTCGATCGCGCTTTATACGCCTGATATCGCGGTGCTCAATAATATCGCGCATGATCATAAAAGCATGGCTGAACTGCGGCTGCTGTTTGGCGGCTATATCGGCAAAGCGCGCGCCTGTGTGCTCAATCTCGATAATGATGAAGTCGCTCGGATGGCGGCGAACCTGCCTGACGGTCAGGCAATCACTTATTCAGTTGAAGGCCGCGACGCTGATTTGAACGCAACCGATATCAGCGAGCGGCCTGACGGCGTTGATTTCAACGTTGCAGGATACCACGTAGCGCTCCAAGTGCCTGGGCGGCACAATGTGTCAAACGCGATGGCCGCGCTGTGCGCTGCTTATGCAGCAGGGCTTGATTTGGGCGAAGCTGCGGCGGCAATTGGCGGCTTTACGGGGCTTAGGCGGCGGCTTGAGATTGTTGGCATTGCGGGCGGCGTCACCGTGATTGATGATTTCGGGCATAATCCTGATAAGATCGCCGCCACCTTGCGCACGCTTCATGCCTTTCCCGGGCGGTTGCTGATGATGTTTCAGCCGCATGGTTATGGCCCGCTCAAGCAGATGGGCGATGAATTAATCGCAATGTTTGCAGGCAATATGGCCGATGACGATATGCTGATCATGCCCGATCCGGTCTATTTCGGCGGGACGGTTGATCGCAGCAAAGGCACTGATGCGATTATCGCAGGCGTTGCGGCAGCAGGGAAACACGCGGCGCATATTCCGAACCGCGTCGATTGCGGCACGATGCTCCGCGCGGTGGCCAAGCCGGGCGATCGCATCGTAATCATGGGTGCACGCGATGATAGTCTCTCCACCTTCGCGCACGAAGTTCTGGCGGGATTGCGCTAAGCCTTCAATGCCAACGCCGCGAACACAGCGGCGGCAATCAGCGTGAGGATAAGGATCAGCGACCACGGCATGAAGCCCACCGCGTCAAGGTTGCTTCGGCGCACGCGGGCACGATCAGCAAAAGCGGACACACCAGCGAGCGCAATCGCCGCGCCGCAAAATCCCCATAACCACACTTGCAACTTCGCCCTCCTCTCGACACTATGGCCTATGTCTTAACGATAGGATGCCCCCATGCGCTACCCCATTATCGCCTCGATTTCCGCTGCATCACTGATTGCCGTTACGGCGAGCGTAACACTTGCGATGAAGCCAGCGGTGCCCAACGCCGCATTAACAGCAGCGATTGCCGCCAGCCACCGCAGCGAAGCGAATCGCGCGCGTGACAAATACCGTAATCCCGCGCCAACGCTTGGCTTTTTTGGGGTGAAGCCCACGATGAATGTCGTCGAACTTTATCCCGGCGGCGGTTGGTATACTGAGATATTGGCACCCTATCTTTCGGCAAAGGGCAGCTACACCGTTGCCGCACCACTTGGTCGCGGGGCTGACAATATTGCGAAGAAACTCGATGCCAATGCAGCCGTTTACGGCAAGGTGAAGCGCGCTAATTTCCCCGCAGCACCAGGCGCTAAACCGGTGACACCAAATTCGGCTGACGTCGTCCTTACGTTTCGTAATGTCCATAATTGGCGCTTTGGCGGCACTGATGCCGCCCAAGCCGCATTTGATCAGATTTTCACGATGCTGAAGCCCGGCGGAACGCTCGGCGTTGTTGAACACCATTTGCCCGAAAGCATGGATATTAAGCTTGAGGAAAAAAGCGGTTATATGAAGCGCAGTTCAGTGATCGCCTTTGCGACCAAGGCGGGGCTGAAACTCGTCGGCGAATCGGATATCAACGCCAATTCGCGCGACACGCATGATTATCCCAAAGGCGTGTGGACGCTTCCCCCCAATTATGCCGAAGGCGATGTCGACCGCGCTAAATATATGGCGATCGGTGAGAGCGACCGGATGACGCTCAAATTCATTAAGCCAAAAAAGTAAGGAACCCTTCAGCGTGAAAACAAGAATCACAGAGCTTTTCGGTATCGAACATCCGATCATTCAGGGCGGCATGCACTATGTAGGCTTGGCCGAACTGGCGGCTGCGGTTTCAAACGCAGGCGGGCTTGGGATCATCACGGGCCTGACGCAGAAAACGCCTGAATTGCTCGCGGCTGAAATCGCGAAGTGCAATGAAATGACCGATAAACCGTTCGGCGTGAACTTGACCTTCCTACCCACCTTTGCAACGCCGCCTTATCCTGACTATATTCAGGCGATTATTGAAGGCGGCGTCCGCGTTGTGGAAACCGCTGGTCGCAGCCCTGAGGAACATATGCCCGCGATGAAAGCCGCGGGGATTAAGGTCATCCACAAATGCACATCAGTGCGACATAGCCTCAAAGCTGAGCGGATTGGCTGCGATGCGGTGAGTGTCGACGGTTTTGAATGCGGCGGCCACCCAGGCGAAGATGATATTCCCAATATGATCTTGTTGCCGCGCGCGGCTGAGGAACTCAAAATCCCCTTCGTCGCGTCGGGTGGGATGGCGGATGCGCGCAGCTTGGTGGCCGCACTCGCCTTGGGGGCCGAGGGCATGAATATGGGAACGCGCTTCATCGCGACCAAAGAAGCGCCGGTGCACCAGAATGTGAAGGATGCGATTGTCGCGGCGTCTGAACTTGATACGCGGCTGGTGATGCGCCCGCTGCGCAATACTGAGCGCGTGCTTAACAATAGCGGCGTCGCGCGGATCCTCGAAATTGAACGCAGCAAGGGCGCAGACTTGCAAATCTCTGACATTTACGAGCAAGTCGCGGGCATTTATCCCAAGGTGATGACCGAGGGCGATATGGAGGCCGGCGCGTGGAGCTGCGGGATGGTTGCGGGGCTAATCAACGATGTGCCGAGCTGTAAGGAGCTAATCGACCGGATCATGGCAGAGGCCGACGCTTTGATCAAAGGCCGATTGGCGCGTTTCGCGGTTAATTAGCGTTATGACTTCAAGTTGACCCATTTCGTCTTTGCGAGCGAAGCGCGGCAATCCATAATATGGTGCTGCGAGTGGATTGCCGCGCTTCGCTCGCAAAGACGATTCCACCTGATTGAATTTGAGTCTATGTGAACCGCGAGACTCGACACTCCGCGTCAACATGCTAGCCTTTGCGTTGATACATAAGGAGAGCGACGATGCAGCAATTGAGCGGCCAAGATGCCAGTTTCGTCTATATGGAAACGCCCGCGACGCCGATGCATATTGGCTCGGTCGGCATATACGATCCGTCAACCGCGCCCGGCGGCTTTGTTCGTTTCAAAGACATATTGAAATTCATCGAATCGCGGTTGCAGGGCGCGCGCAGCTTTCGGCAAAAGCTCGTGCGCGTGCCCTTTGATCTCGATCATCCTTATTGGATTGAGGATGGTGATTTTGATCTTGAATATCATGTTCGCCACATCGCGCTGCCCCGTCCCGGCGATTGGCGTCAGCTGTGCATCCAGACCGCGCGGCTTCATGCGCGCCCGCTTGATATGAATAAGCCGCTGTGGGAATTTTGGATCATTGAGGGCCTCAACAATATCCCGGGCATCCCCAAGGGTAGTTTTGCGATGGTCAGCAAAGTTCATCATGCCGCGATTGACGGCATGTCGGGCGTTGAAATGAGCGCAGCACTTCATGATTTGAATGCCGATATGCGCGCCAATTTGCCTGAGGACGAATGGAAGCCAGAGGCGGCCCCCAAATTTAGCGAACTTGCGCTGCGCACCTATGTCAATTCGCTGCGCCAGCCGCTCCGCTTCGCGAGCACAATCTGGCGGACGATCCCCGGCGTTGCCGAACTCACCAAGCAAGTGCGTTCTGGCGATGTGACGATTGCGGGTGCAAAGCTCGCGCCGGTCACGCGCTTTAACAAGAAAGTCTCCGCACACCGTGTGTTTGATGGCGCTACATTTGCGCTGAAGGATGTGCGCGCGGTGAAGGATATTGTGCCCGGTGCCACGGTCAATGATGTAATCCTCTCGATCATTGGCGGTGGCCTGCGGCTCTATCTTGAGGGCAAGGACGAACTGCCTAAGGATAATATGACCGCTATGGCCCCGATTTCGGTGCGCGCCGAGGGCGAAAAAGAAGCGATGGGTAATCTCGTGTCAGCAATGGTGGTGAGCCTTGGCACCACGATCGCCGATCCGCTTGAGCGCTTGCGCCATATTCACAGCGAATCGAAAAACAGTAAGGCGATGACCAACGCGGTCGGCGCGCGGACGCTCACTGACTTTAGCCAGCTGACCCCCGCAGGCCTCGCGGGGCTTGGCGCGCGGCTTTACACGCGGCTCGGCATTGCCAATGCACATGCGCCCGTCTTCAATTGCGTCGCGACGAACGTGCCCGGCTCTCGGCTTCCACTTTATTTTACCGGCGCAAAAATGGTCAAAATGATGGGGCTTGGGCCGGTGTTTGACGGGATGGGGCTGATCAACACTATCTATTCTTACGGCGATGAGATCATCATTTCATTCACGTCGGATCGCAAGATGATCCCTGATCCTGATATCTATGCGCAGGCGCTGCGCCAATCGTTTGATGTTCTCAAGGCGGCTGCGCTGGCGAGCCTTGATGTAACGATTCCTGCTGCTAAAGCCAAGACATCCCCTAAACGTCCCAAAACCAAGGAGAAAGCATGATGGCCAAGAAAGAAAGCGCGAAGAAAGCGGCAAAAGTTCTCGATTCCATTAAGGAGCCGATCAAAAAAGCGGGCAAGGTAATCAAGGAAACCAGTGCAACGGCTGTCAAAAATTCAACGCAGATCAATGTCAAAGTGATCGATCATGCTGAAAGCAATGCGCGTGAGGCGTTCGCGGCCATGCGCGCGGCGGCGAGTGCAGGGTCAGTTCAGAACCTTGTCAAAATTCAAAGCGATTTTGTCAAGGAACAAGGCAAACGCTCGCTTGAGCAAGCCAAAGAGGTTGGTGAACTGATTGCACGTTTTGGCCGTGAGGCGATGGATACAATGCGCGGGAAGTAGGGGGTTGGTCTCATGTTTGTGTTGCGCTCACCCCATCCGTATCCCTGAGCTCGTCGAAGGGTTGCCCTTGACTCCGAAGAGAAGGGCAGCCCTTCGACGAGCTCAGGGTAAGCGGTGGGAGGATGCGATTAGCCCAGAATGTTGTTAAAACGTAACCTCAGACACTGACCGAATGACCTTACCCAAAATGCCGTATTCAATCGCTTCGGATGTCGTCATCCAATAATCGCGTTCGATGTCCTTTGCGACGCGCTCAAGCGGTTGGCCGGTTTTATCCGCAATCACCTGAGCTAAACGCGCACGCATGCGGATGATTTCATTCGCAGCAATTTCGATATCAACCGCTTTACCTTGCGCGCCGCCTGCGGGCTGATGGATCAAAAAGCGCGTATTGGGTAAGCAAAAGCGGCGTTCTTTCGCAGCTCCTAGGAAGATATGTGTGCCCGCGCTTGCCACCCAACCCGTGCCGATAACCGCGACGGGTGAGGCAATATATTCAATCATATCATGGATCGTATCACCCGATTCGACATGGCCGCCCGGAGAATTGACGATGATCTTGATCGGATCATGGCTGACATGATCAAGATAGAGCAATTGCGCGGTCACCGCTTGCGCGAGTTTTTGATCAATTCCACCAAAAATCAAAACGGTGCGCGTATCAAGGAATTTTGCCATTGGCACATTGCTCGTCGCGGGGCGAGTGCCCTCATCCTCTTCATCATCACTGCGCCAAATCGGAAGGGGGTGTTCTGACGACATCATGTGGTAAATCCTTGTTATAGCGTGCTTGTGACATAGGGATGAATTTGAGAAGGTCAATCGCACCCGTTATAAGGCAACGACACCCAGCCCTTCGAGCACATAAGCGCAGCCGAGCGCCCTTGCATCGCACGCCGCAGAAATTTGCGAAATCGTCACCCAGCCTTCGCTCCGTAACGTGGCGGCGATGCCCTGATCACTGCCGGTGGGAATGAAAACACGCCTCACTTCGCGCTGCATCAGACCGGCATCAACAAGCGGATCGAGGTAAAGTGAGAATCCAACCGCTGGTTCTTCACGGCCACCCGAATGAATGATTGTGTAACTGCCCCCGCGCCCTGCTTCGCCCATCAGGCCTGCGCCGAACAAAGAAAAACCAATCCAGCTTTGATATTCAAACCCGTGGCGTTCGGTGGGATCAAGCGTGATCCGTACATTAGGGAAAGCCGCCGCAATCGCCTCAATCGCGGTCAACCGGCCTCGCATCACGTCATCAATTCCCAACACGCGGAGTGCTGGCAGCGCAGTTTCGAGCGCGCCCGTCGCGACGATCAGCGGCAAAAAGCGTTTAGTATCAGCATCAGTCAGAGCGCCGGCATCCTTGGCATCAAGCGCCACCTTAAGCGCGTCAATCCGCCCCGCATCAACCGGCCACGGCCCATTGGCGAGCGCGTCAACCAAATCGGGGAGCGTCAGATCAAGCGTGATCCCGCTCACACCTGCTGCCGTAAGTGCTTCAACCGCAACACCGATAATCTCAATCACCGCTGCCACACTGTCCGATCCGATCAGTTCAGCGCCCGCTTGAATAAGTTCGCGTTCGGGGCGCAATTGCGTCGCGCGCAGCTTGAGCACGGGCCCGCCGTAGCTAAGCCGAAGCGGGCGCGCCGCACTTGCCAGTCGCGTCGACACAATTCGGCCAATTTGGGTGGTGATATCGGGGCGAAGCGCCAATGTGCGCTGCGATACGGGATCAACAAAGCGCAACAGATCGCGCGACCGCGCTGACTTCAATCGGCCGACCAATTCCTCCTCAAACTCAGCAAGCGGCGGCGACACGCGGTCAAAGCCGTGCGCTGAAACGCAATCGAGCACCGCGCGCAGGATCGCAGACGCGGCTTCGGCCTGCGGCGGGAGCCGGTCACGCAATCCTTCGGGGAGGAGGCCGTTGGTCATCATCTGCCCCTCTCCCCCATATTGATCAAAATTTCAACGCCTTGACGGTCTTCACACCCGGCAATTTGCATAATTGCCACAGGACAGGTTCAGGAATCGGCGCATCGATTGAGAGCAGAAGCACAGCTTCGCCCCCCGCTTGCCGTCGCCCGAGGTGGAATGTGCCGATATTAAGCCCCGCTTCGCCGAGTGTTGACCCCAGCCGCCCGATGAAGCCCGGCGCATCTTCGTTGACAATATAGAGCATATCGCCCGCCAGATCAGCCTCAACTTTAATCCCGAACATTTCAACAAGCCGAGGGGCAGCATCACCAAAGAGCGTGCCCGCCACCGATTTCTCGCCCGCTTCGGTTTGCACTGATACGCGGATGAGCGTGTGATAGGTGCCCTCACGGTCATGGCGGATTTCGCGCACATCAAGCCCGCGTTCCTTCGCGAGGAAGGGCGCATTCACCATGTTGACGGTATCGGTGTAGCGCCGCATCAACCCCGCAAGCACCGCGCCAGTGATTGGTTTGATGTTGAGTTCAGCCGCCGCGCCTTCAACCTCAATCGATATCTGCGTTAAATTGTCATGCGCTAATTGGCCAATCAGCGAGCCGAGGTTTTCAGCGAGGCCCATATAAGGCTTAAGCTTTGGCGCTTCTTCGGCACTCAGCGAAGGCATGTTAAGCGCATTGGTGACGCCGCCGTTCACAAGGTAATCTGAAAGCTGTTCAGCAACCTGGATCGCTACATTGACTTGCGCTTCATCGGTTGACGCGCCGAGATGCGGGGTTGAAATAAAATTGGGCGTACCGAACAGCGGCGACTCCTTCGCTGGCTCAACCGCAAACACATCAAGCGCCGCGCCGCCGACATGGCCACTATCAAGTGCAGCTTTGAGTGCGACTTCATCGATGAGGCCGCCGCGCGCGCAATTGATAATCCGCACGCCGGGTTTGCACTTGGCGATATTGTCAGCCGAGAGGATATTGCGCGTTTGATCAGTCAGCGGCGTATGCAGCGTAATGAAATCTGCCTTGGCGAGCATTGTATCAAGATCAGCTTTCTCCACACCGATTTCAATCGCGCGTTCGGGAGTTAAAAAGGGATCATAAGCGACAACCTTCATCCGCAGACCAAGCGCACGGCTCGCGACGATTGATCCGATATTGCCCGCACCAATCAGGCCCAAAGTCTTGCCCGTCACTTCGACACCCATGAAGCGGTTCTTTTCCCACTTGCCGGCTTGCGTTGAGGCATCAGCTTCGGGCAACTGACGGGCGAGCGCGAACATCAACGCAATAGCGTGCTCAGCGGTTGTAATCGAATTGCCAAACGGCGTGTTCATCACGACAATCCCTTTGACCGAAGCGGCAGGGATATCGATATTATCGACGCCAATGCCAGCACGGCCAACGACTTTGAGGTTCGTCGCTTTCTCGATCAATTCCTTGGTCAGCTTGGTCGTTGAGCGGATCGCAAGGCCATCATATTGCCCGATGATCTCGCCGAGCTCTGCGGGGGTTTTGCCCGTGATGACGTCAACATCACAGCCGCGTTCGCGGAAGATGGCTTCGGCTTTGGGATCCATTTGATCCGAGATGAGGATACGCGGTTTGGTCATGATGATCTCCTGAAACTTGAGCAATGTATAAGACGTCTTTGCGAGGAGCGCAGCGACGCGGCAATCCACTCGCGGCACCGAAGTATGGATTGCCGCGCTTCGCTCGCAAAGACGAATGAGGCAGACTTATC
>JAYUAU010000149.1:0-13901 GCA_043741135.1 Sphingomonadales bacterium
CCTTTTTCAGGCTGAGGATGACCTCTTGCTTGATGTTGACATTCAGGTTGATCTCAATCGGCTTATCAGGGGCCCGGATCGTCACGCACCCCGCCACGGTAAACAAGATGGCTAAGGCTGCGGGCTTCTTCATAAGGCCCTGATTCGCATCAGATCGTGCTTTCGTCAACAACAATGGCTTCATCGCACGGGTTCGCTTTCTTTAGTCTGAACGGAAGAATTGGCTTTAGTCTGAACGGGGGGCTTAGGGCTTTGCAACTGCGGCACCATGCGTTCGATGAGGATACTGGGGTCTTGGAGAGACTTGGTTGTTTCAAATAATTGACGGAAAGGCGCGGTTATTGTCACATTGAAGATGAAGGGAATGTTGCTGATCCCAATGACACGGATCGGCAATTTGATGCGTTTGGCGGTTACGGGGGCTTGATTAACCCCCGCAAAACTCACTTTTGTGACGATATCGCCGTCAATTGCGCCGCCTAAGTCAATCGCAAGCCGATCATATTTGATTGATTTGAGCGCATCGAAGGCAAATTGCCCCATCGTGCCGAGATTTTCATTCGAAATTTCCCCGACATAAGAGAGCGTTCCCCCGCTCCGCGCAACCAAGCGCCCACCGACGATCCGGCCACCACTTTTGTCGAAAATCATTGGCAATGTGCCATCAAAAATGCCCGTCGCCGCAATATTATCAAATTCAAGCTGATTGATGAATTTCGCGGCATCCATGCCCTCAATACGAAATGTCAATCGTCGCACCGCGGCTTCGCTCAGATCAAGCGTCGTTGGTTCAAGAATGAGGCTCCCGCCCGAAAACGGCCAACGCCCGCCTTCTATTCGCACTTTCAAATCGGCCAACAACTGATATTTTATATCACCGTTCAACACGGCAATCCCCGGATTGATTGAGGCGATACTGACACTTTGTCCGGCTGGCGTTTCAAGCCCAAGTAAATCGGAAAGCGCAATCTGGCCGCGAAGCCCTGACACGGGGCCAAAGGCCGCCGCAAAGTTCATATCCTCGGTTGAAAAGCCGCCAGTGCTGGTGACGTCGTCTTTAGTCCAGTTGATCCGCCCTGCCCCGCCTACGCTGCCAAAGACGTTGGCAATTACACCCAGCGTGATCGGCGTAAGCGTCTCAGGTTGTAATGCATTGCCAAAGCGGAGCGCGTCGACAAGCAAATCAGCATGCCCTGTTTCGCCTTTCAAGTCATGAGAGAGATTGACTGTCGCAACTTTTGTTTCGGTCTTTGGTGCCAGCAAAGTCCCCTTCGCAGTGATGACGTTGTTTTCAAATAGAAGCACGAAATCTTTAGAAATTAGTGGGAAGAAGCGTGGGCTTTGATCGCGGTCTGCAACGCGAACGCTCCCGCCAAGTGACAATGCGCCGCGATCCAACTGCCATGTCCCGCGCGCTTCACTGAGCAGTAAGGGAACTGCTCCGATGTGCCCCGCTGCCGCCTCAAAGCCACCCTTGAGACCGCCAGTCGTTGGCGACCCCGAGAGCGAAGCCACATGCAGCTCGCTGATTGACGTGCCCGAACCCAATCGCGCGATCATATTGTTCACGCGAAAATCGATGTTGTTCAGGCCGACATATATGTTGCTCGCCGAAAACGCGATTGGCGTACCCCCCACATTACCAGTGGTTTTGGTTGCGCCGAGCGTGGCGGTGGATCCGCTCAGGCAGACACCCAGACTCGTCGGCGCAAGAACGATCCTTGAAAGTGCTAACCGTTCGAACGAGACGGGCACACATTTCGCGGCCAATTGGCCGTTACGCAGCGCAATGGGGAAGCGCAGTCCTGATATGCGGCCACCGTCTAACACACCGTCAAAAAGCGCAGCGCTTTGAACTGACCAGCCACGCGCACCAAAGCTAAAATCAGTCGGCGAGAGAGCGAGTTTCGTCTCCCCAGCGCGATAAGGCTGAAAGGTCATCCGGCCCTTCATGCCTCGATCATTACCGATCAACCTTATCATGCCGCGCGGGAACTGCGCGCCACCCGTGATAAATAGCCTCGCGTCAACGCTTACTCGCCCACTTGGTAATTGAAAAATGATCGTATCACTTGGTGCCGACATAAGCGACGCTCCGCCGCCGCCTTGCGCGCCAAAATTGCGCGCGGTGATTGCTGCGCCACTGCGATCAATGAAGGCGCCAAATCTTGCCGATGCACTTGCTTGCTTGGCTGCGGCGCTTAGTGCTGTGTAAAGGCTATTGGTGATCGGCGAGGCAGGGGTTGCCTTCGCTTGCTGCAAAAGCCGCTGAACGGGTGAAAGCGCAGACTGTACGAGCGATGCGCGTGAAACTTGAACCAATCCATCAGCGATTGATATCGTTTGATTCTTTATCGAGCCAATATAGCCACCGCGCATTGCGAACGCGGCATTGCCGTATTGCGGGGCACTGATATTGTTGCTCGTCAATGTAAACGACCCAAGCGTCTGCGCAGCATCGCCATCAAATGTTCCGCTACCCGAAACGGCATAAGCTAGCGATTTATTGCCAATCTGCGCCGCTCGTGCCTTAAAAGAAGCAGCGTCCACCGCGCCAGCTTGAGCAAATAGCTTACCCTTCCAGCGATCAAAGGCTTCGCTGATCTCAAAGTCAGGCATTAGCATCGCTGTGCTGACAATTGTTGTGCCGCATTGGATTTTATTTGCGCGAACGGGGCCGCTGAATCCAATCATGCGTGATTTTGTGGTGATATCGCCTGCGCCAATGACTTGATCAACCGCACAATCAGCAGTTGCGGCTGTGGGCATCACAAGCGCGACTTTGCCGGCAAACCCGTTCGCTAGATTGCCTTTCCCTCGAATCGCAGCACCTGCTTGGCCATAGGGGGTCGCCAGCGATAACTGCGTATCGCTCACATCAATCACCATATCGGGCAATGAAAAAGCTTTTCCCGTTGGCGTAGGAAGGAGCTTATCGACTGCGCCAAAACTGATTTTGCCGTCCAGAACCCGCCCCTTAATCCGCACCCCGCGCGCGCGAATGGCGGTGACCGCCGTTCCCGAAAGCGCAAGATTAACGTCAACCTCTGCCCATTTTGCGGTCAAATCTGGGTTGGCTGGATCACCGATAACAAGATTTTCGATGCGCTGCGTGGTGAGACTGACTTTGACAATGTCATAAGTGGCATCAACTTTGCGCGCGGTAATTTCACCGTCAGCAAATCTTTTGGCGATTGCGGTACGCTCAAGCCAGATCACACCTGCGAGAACGATGATCAGAAGCACCAATGCTGCCGTTACGCGTACCCAAAGTTTGCGGAAAACCTTCACACAACCACAAAAGGCGCTTTCGCACGATTGAGCAAGCGCAATTGCGCTCAGTGCGGCATCCCGTTAGCGTGGGGCTATGAGCGACGTCGATACGAGCGGCACTGATACGAGCGGCACTGGCCACCGCGCAAGGTTGCGCCAGCGATTGATCGAAGGCGGGGGCGATGCGCTGCTTGATCATGAACTCATTGAGTATTTGCTCGCACTTGCCATTCCGCGCCGTGATACCAAACCGCTCGCAAAGCAATTGCTCCACAGCTTTGGCGGGATTGGCGGATTGCTAACCGCGGACGGCGCGGCAATTGCGCGAATTAGCGGCATGGGCGAAACGTCGGTTGCCGCGCTCAAAATCGTTCAAGCAGCAGCGCTCAGGATGCTCCGTGATGCCGTGATCCAGCAACCAATACTCGCGAGTTGGCAGGCTTTGCTCGATTATCTGCGGGCTGATATGGCCTATCTCACCATCGAGCGTGTTCGGGTGCTCCACCTTAACAGTAAGAATATGCTGATCCGCGACGAGGTGATGGCTGAGGGTTCAGTTGACCAAGCGCCGGTGTATATCCGCGAAGTGATCCGCCGCGCGATTGATTTGGGATCAGTGGCGATCATCATGGTTCACAATCACCCGTCAGGCGATCCACAGCCAAGCCGCGCGGATATCACACTCACCCGCGACATCGCCGAAGCGGGCAAAAAGCTGGGGATAGCGGTGCATGATCATGTGATTATTGGAGCAGCAGGCCATTCAAGCATGCGTGCGATGGGGTTGCTTTAGTGATTGCGATCACATCACAGTAAGCCTAGGCTTACCGCTATGAACGCACATGTAAAATTATCGGTCAAGGGTCAGGTTGTCATCCCAAAAGATGTGCGCGATCTGCTCAAATGGGAGACCGGTCTTGAACTTGAAGTGATCCAGCGCGGCGACGGTGTAACATTGCGTCCGGCGCGGCAACAATTTCCGCGGATTACATGGGAAGAATTTGATCGGCTGATTAAGCCGCATGACGGGCCGGTTGGCAACGAAGAAAGCTGGCGGGCTGCGATTGATGAAGAACTTGCAAAACAATGGAAAGTGAAGGGGTGCTGAGTGCCGTAGATACCAATGTCATTTTGCGACGCTTGACACGCGATGATGAACTGCAGGCAGAAATTGCTGACAGACTCTTCAACAACGACGACATTTTTATAAGCGCGACGGTCCTTATCGAGACCGAGTGGGTATTGCGCAGTTATTACAAGTGGGAACGCAACAGGATCAATGAGGTGCTATGCGCACTCATCAGCCTGCCTAATATTGTGACCGCCAACGAAGAGCTCTTGCGTTGGGCATTATCGCGCCACGGCGAAGGTGGGGATTTTGCCGATATGATTCATGTTGCTGGCGCACAAAGTGCAGACCGATTTGTCACGTTTGATCACCGCGTGAATCGATTTGCTGGAAATGAAGCAGGCGTGCTGATTGAAACAATCGGAGCCGCATAGTGCGAAACCGGCAAATCACTGCCGCATATCGGACGCGGCACGCGCGAGGAAGATGCACTTTTTGCGCATCAGATCGCGGGCCATTACCGTTGGCTGCCCGCTTGAAATTGCAATTGGACGCCCCCACTTCGCTAAGCTAGAGCGAGCCTTCGTTTCATCCCTATCGTCGGAAAGCCCAGTTTCTTCATGCAAACTTCGATCAGGCTGTTGGGTCAAAAACGATTTGGCCCGCTTTTTGTCACTCAGTTTCTCAATGCCTTTAATGACAATCTGTTTCGCACGTCGATGATCTTGCTCGTCATTTACGAAATTTTGAATGACCCCGCGCAGGAAAGCTCGTTCAGCATCATCGCAAGCGCGCTGTTCATTCTGCCGTTTTTTCTGCTCTCAGCACTCGGCGGGCAATTGGCTGATCGCTATGACAAAGCTTTCATCATTCGGCTCATCAAAACCGCTGAAATCCCGATCATGATCATCGGCGCAGCGGGCATCTGGTTTCATAACATGCCGCTGATGCTCGTTGCGCTTTTTTCGATGGGCGCGCATTCGGCTTTTTTCGGCCCGATTAAATATGCAATTCTGCCACAACATCTCGATAGCCAGAATGTCCTTGGCGGCACGGGCTTAGTTGAAGCGGGCACTTACTTGGCGGTGCTTGGCGGCACGATTGCGGGGGGCATCATTCCTTCGACGATTGTCGTTTACTGCATCTTGGGGATTGCGATTATCGGCAGGATTGTTGCTCAATTTGTCCCCGACGCGCCGCCAGAAGCTGATAATGCGCAGCTTAAGATCGATTGGAATATCCTTCGTGCGTCAGTTCAATTGGTCAATCAAACGATGCATATTCGCAAATTATTTTTGGCGATTGTTTCGATCAGTTTTTTCTGGGGGATTGGTGCTGTATTAGCCGCTCAATTCCCGCCGCTCGTCAAAAACGCACTCGGCGCTGATAAAGAAGTCGCATCGTTATTCTTGTCAGTTTTTTCGATTGGTATCGCGATTGGGTCGGTAGCGGTGAACCGGCTCCTCATGGGCGCGGTATCCGCGCGCTATTCGCCCGTATCGGTGCTGATCATGGGCGTTTTTGTCGTCGATTTGTGGTGGAGTGTTTCGCATTGGGCAAACCACACAAGCGGGCTTCATTCGATATGGGAATTTATCTGGCTTCCCGGAGCGTGGCGTGTCCTGATTGATTTGCTCGGCATTTCGATTGCAGGGGGGATGTTCGTCGTGCCGCTTTATGCATTTTTGACGACGACGGTGCCGAAGTCTGAAACCGCGCGAACTGTTGCAGCCAATAGTTTAGTCAATTCAGGCGCGATGGTCGCTGCAACCTTGGTCGTCGGCGGGCTTGTTCAAGTTGGTGTGACGGTGGCGGACTCGCTGCTCATCATCGCGGTTGGCTGCATCGTCGCTGCTTGGCTATCGCGACAATTAGTCAAAGCCGGTGATCAGGATATGTCGATCCATTCGGGATAGACATTGGGCTCACGCTGAGACCAGCCCTGCGCGGTTGCCGCGGCCTCGCTAATCGTGCTGAGCAATGCCTTGCGCTGATGAGGGTGAAGCGTTGGTAGCGACGCGGCCGCGCAAAATGCGGCTGGCAGCCACGGCCGCACATCAGCCCCCAACAATCGTTCGTATAAAAAGCGGTAAGCCGCAAAAGTTGATAAGCGGTCTTGCGCCAAATCAAATGCGCTGATGCGCACCAATGGGCCAAAGAAGGGCTCAAGATGATCATGGCCACAGTCGGGCGGAAGGATCGAGCGTAGAACGCTCAGTTTTGCGTATAGTTTCGTCTGAACCCTGATACTTGAAGATTCAAGCGCATTGCGTGACCACAATTTACCCGCATCGTTGCGAACAAAGGCAATATCGAGCGATCGGCGAATATAACGCTGTGAGGCTTCGTCAAAACTCGCGAATTCTTTGAGCTCTGCAATTACTAGTGATCCACTTGCCATGTTCATTCGCGAATTCATATCTGTCTCCACACTTCTCATTATCGTCATATGGTTAATCAGATGTGAAAGTGAAAGGCAGCGGCGCGCGAAAACACTTATTTTCGCAGTTAAGGTTTACCGAGCTTTAACCATTGTAGCCTTATCTCACCCTCACCTTCACTGAGGATAGATATCATGCGCTTCACACTTTGTTTATTGGCTTCAAGCGGTTTAGCGGCTTGTAGCGGCGGCGGCCCGACAACGGTTGGTGGATCGGCGGTTACATCCTCCAGCGTCGGTACAACGGTTTCATCGGGCCATACGTTCGTAGCGCCGACCGAAGCAAAGACTTACGCCGGGATCGGCGGCGCGCACAGTTTTGAATATTCAACTGATGATCGTGCTACGGTCGGTCGCGGTCTGCAATATGATCAGCTGTATGCGGGTGATGCCTCAACCGCGCGCAACAGCGGCATCAGCGTCACATACGATCCGCGTGATGCTATCTTCAATATTGCTATCCGGACAGTGCCGGGCGGCGTCGATGCAAGTTACCGATTTCAAGATCCCGTTCACAGAACGGCATTTGGTGGCCGCGAAGAGCCGCAAGGTGGTGTTCCTGATCTGACGAGCGGCGGCTTTCTTTATCTCGAAGCGGGCGGTCAGGCAGCGAACACAGTTTTCGATCTAACGCAATCGAGTGTATTCCCCGTTGGCGAAGATAAAGCTAGCGTTGATCTCGCAACCTTCTTTTATCAAAAGCCCGGCACCACAACAAAATATGTGACGCTCGCTGGCTTTGTGCGCAACAATTCTACCGTTTCGTTGGTTGAGCCTGACGGTCGACCCAAATATTTGCGTCAGGATTATAAACTCAGTCGCGCAGCTTTTGCTTATGGAGAACGCACGGGTAACAGTGCTGTGCCAAAGATCGGAACGGGCACTTACAACGGCGCGATGATTGCCACATTGGTTTACAACCCGCAGTTTGATGATTTCGCCGATGCCTCGACATTTTTCCAATGGCTGAACGGGACGGCGAAAACGACCGTGAATTTCGCAACCAACACTTTCACGCTGGATTTAGCTGGCACCGTTGGCGCGCCATTGTTTGACGTGTTCACAACACGCCGCGTTTCGCTTGATACGGGCGCAACATTTGCAGCCTCTGGCGCGGGCCGCATTGATTTGATCAATGCAGGCGGCTTCCTAGGCGCGGTCAATAGCGCTTCATTCGTCCAAAACAACGGAACACGGTTGAACCTGAACATTGCTGGATCAAGCATTGACGGTGCCTTCTTTGGGCCAACCGCGCAAGAAGTCGGCGGGGGTTTCCGCATCGTGGGCGGGGTTCCTGATCAACGTATTGATATTCTCGGTGCCTTCATCGGCCAACGCTAGGAAGCCCTGAAAGTGTCGCGCCAAGCGCCCCTTATCATTGGTGTTGCTGGCGCACTCTTTGTCGCATCGCCTAGCTTTGCTGAGACGGTTACCCCGGTAGACGAGGCATCAGCGCCAAATTGTGCCGAAGGGGTGTGCACAATCAGGCTGACCGCGGCGCAATTGCTCGCGAAGGCTGAATATCTTGTCGCACAAAAACGTTATGATGATGCTGCGCCGCTGATCGCAGCGCTTGTCAACGCCCCGCAATATAATCTCGAACGGCATTTTCTGTCGGGCTTTGTTGCGGTTGAGAAGGGTGATTTGAACACTGCGATTAGGGATTTCAGGGCCATCCTCGCCTCTGATCCGCACCAAACGCGCGTGCGGCTTGAACTCGCCCGGGCATTGATGCTCAAAGGCAAGAATGGCAGCGCTGATTATCACTTTCGCCTTGCCGCACAGGATGACAACCTACCCGCCGATATCGTCGCCACCATTCGCACCGCGCGCGGCGTGCTGCGCAATCAGCGTAAGTGGAATTTCAATCTCGATTTCGGCATCGCGCCCGATAGCAATATCAGCAACGGCACTGCGGCTCAGTCAATCGACGTCGCGTTTGGCACGCAGACGGTGCCGCTAACGCTCGATCCTTCAGCGCGTCAGCGTTCGGGCACGGGGCAAACTGCGGGCGTTTCAGGCGGGGTTCGCTTGACACTTGCTGATAAACTATCGTTGCTGATCGATGCGGACGGGCAAGTGATCAATTATGCAGGCACCGCGTTTGACGATATAGCGGCGCAGGTTTCAATTGGCCCCGAACTGCGCCTTTCGGACAAAACGTCTATCTCAGTGCAAGCGATAGGCGCGCACCGCTGGTTTGGCGGGAAACGCGCAACGCTTGCGGGTGGCATCAAAGCGGGCATTGAACATAATATAAGCAACAAAGAACGCATCGGGCTTCAATTTGATGGCCGCCGCACCGATTCAGGTTTCAGTCGCCTTTATAGCGGGTGGCAATTGGGCACTTATGCCACATATGAGCGCGTCGTTTCGAAATCGATGATTGCCTCGGCGAGCGTGTTTGCGCGGCGTGATTCGCTTAATGACGCGTCTTCTTCGTCATATGAAGTGGGTGCCAATTTCGGCATCGGCGGAGAGCTGCCACACGGAATTACGGCTGGGGTTTCAGCGGGGGCTTCACGCGCGGTGTTTGATGCGCCGGTGCGGCTATTTTCAGATCTTCCGCGTAAAGATTGGCGCTTGAATGCGCGCGTCAATGTCGGGCTGAGGTCAATTCGCGTGTTGGGTTTTTCGCCATCGATTACCTATACTTATGCAAAGAACGCGTCGTCACTGACGCTGTATAAGAGTGAGAGACACCGCGTGCGCTTTGCCTTGGCGCGTTATTTTTAGCACAGAATCGATTAGATTAAATCGTCTTTGCGAGGAGCGCAGCGACGCGGCAATCCAGAGTCTGCGGCACACAGTCTGGATTGCCGCGCTTCGCTCGCAAAGACGAATGTGCAAATGTGATCGTTTTTGAGTCTAGGGCAAACTCTCGCCCATTCATTTGCACGCCTCCCAATGATCAACCTTGCCCTCACGCGCGTCTCACGGCATAGCGCGGTGCTTAAAGTCACCGCGAATGAAAGCAGATGCCCCCATGAAGTCTCGCATCTATATCACCTTGAAATCGGGTGTCCTTGATCCCCAAGGCAAGGCAATCCATCACGCGCTTGAAGGCCTTGGCTTTGCAGGCGTGACCGATGTGCGCGCTGGCAAATTCATCGAAATCGAACATAGTGACGATGTGAGCGAGGCCAGTCTCGATGAGATGTGCCGCAAGCTGCTTGCGAATGTGGTTGTCGAAAATTACCGGATTGAGCGAGGCTGATCGCCATGAAAGCCGCAGTGATTGTCTTCCCCGGATCAAATTGTGATCGCGATCTTGCGGTTGCCGTCCGCGATATTTGCGGCTCAGCGCCCCAAATGGTCTGGCACCGCGAAACGATCCTGCCAGACGGCATCGACCTGATCGCGTTACCCGGCGGATTTTCTTACGGCGATTATTTGCGATCAGGCGCGATGGCGGCGCGCTCACCCATAATGAGCGCGGTGATCGAAGCAGCGGCGCGCGGTGTTTCAGTGCTCGGCATCTGTAACGGTTTTCAAGTCTTAACTGAGGCGGGGCTGCTTCCCGGCGCGCTGATCCGTAACGCTGGCATTTCATTCGTCTGCCGCACGGTCGCGCTGAGTGTAGCGAATAATCGCACGCGATTTACCCATCTTTATGAGCGCGATGAACATATCGCACTTCCCGTCGCGCATCATGACGGCAATTATGCCGCTGATGAGGAAACGCTCAACCGATTGGAAGGCGAAGGCCATATTGCGTTTCGTTACGCCGAACCCGTCAATGGTTCAGCACGAGACATTGCCGGAATCGTAAGCGCTCGCGGCAATGTTCTCGGGCTGATGCCGCATCCTGAGCGCGTCATCAGCGCCGCGCACGGCGGCACCGATGGCAAACGCCTTTTCGCAGGACTTCTCGAAAGCGTGTTAGTTTAACGTGAGCGATTCCTTGATCTTGAGCTTTTGCTTCTTAAGCTCGGCGAGCAATTTCGTATCAGGGAGCGGTCGATGTATCTCATCGCTTATGCGGCGATCAAGGCCGGCATGTTTGGTTTCAAGGGCGAGAGTGTGAGCGTGGTTCATTCGCGTATCTCCTTGAGTGATGAGATAATGAGTAGACCACTAAACAGCTTGCCTGTCTCCCTTTCGCCACCCACAAATGCGACAAACAGCGTGAGAAATCGACGAACTGATTTTTGGGATTGCCGCGGTGGATGAACTTGAACAGCGCGAACACAATTTACGTTTGGCGGCACTGCGAACCGAACATAGCGATCTTGATGCTAGCATCGATGCGCTCATCAATGTTGGCACAATCGATCAGATCATGATGATGCGGCTTAAAAAACGGAAATTGAGGCTGCGCGACGAAATCCAGATCATCGAAAGCCGCTTGCTTCCCGATATCATCGCTTAACCTACTGCATTTACTTCGAATGACGATTTTCGGCTGATGCTGGGTGTGGCATAGGCTGGCAATGTCCGATCGCGATTCGCACCGTCAGCTCCAAGCGCGCGTTATTGATGCGTTATATGTCGAAGCCATGGTGCTCGCTGATGAGGCACGTTCTTATTTTGATAGCTTTGGGCAATTGGATCGTGATCATTTAACGCCGCTCCAACGTGTTTCATTCTCATGCGAATCGTTGAAAGTAACGACGCGGCTGATGCACATCATCGCGTGGCTCTTGTCGAAGCGTGCGATTGCGGTAGGCGAGTTTGAACAGCGGGGCACACTTAGCCCGACGCTACGGCTCGGCGAGGCGGCGGTTTCCGATGAGAAGACACTGGCCGCATTGCCAGCCGATGCGCGGGCACTGATCGAAGCCAGCACTGAACTTTATTCGCGCATCAAACGTCTCGACGCAAATCTTGGCGCAGACATCCACCCCGCGAACAAAGTGCAATCGCTCCAAAAGCAAATCGAACGCGCGTTTTAAGCCTCACTGATTGGTGAGCTTGACACCCAAATGAGTTTCACTAGGAAACTCACATGTCTTTGCCCTCACCCCTATTCGACCGCCTTAGGCTTCCTGTCATCGGCTCCCCGCTTTTCATCATTTCAGGCCCAGAGCTGGTGATTGCGCAGTGCAAGGCAGGGATCGTCGGATCATTTCCCGCGCTCAATGCGCGACCACAAGGTGTGCTTGACGAATGGCTTCACCAAATTACTGAGGAATTGGCGGCGTGGAACCGCGACAATCCTGATCGGCCGGCCGCGCCCTATGCGGTCAATCAGATCGTCCATAAATCAAATGACCGGCTTGAGGCAGACATTGCGACCTGCGCGAAATGGCAAGTGCCGATCACGATTACATCGCTTGGCGCGCGCGTTGAACTTAACGAAGCGGTGCATTCGTGGGGTGGGATTACGCTGCATGACGTGATCGATGATCGTTTCGCACGTAAAGCGGTTGAAAAGGGTGCTGACGGCCTTATTCTCGTGGCGGCGGGCGCAGGCGGCCATGCGGGAACGCTTTCTCCGTTCGCCTTCGTGCAAGAAGTCCGCGCGTGGTTTGATGGGCCCATTGCTCTGTCAGGCGCGCTTGCCAACGGGAAGGCCATTTTGGGCTCGCTCGCAATGGGTGCTGATTTTGCCTACATGGGTTCGGCCTTCATCGCGACCGAAGAAGCCAATGCTGATCAAGCTTATAAGCAGGGCATTGTTGATGGCCATGCGTCTGACATCGTCTATTCAAGCTTGTTTACCGGCGTTCACGGCAATTATCTGCGCGGATCAATCGAAGCCTCAGGGCTTGATCCCGATAATTTGCCTGAGGGCGATTTGAAGACAATGAATTTTGGTTCAGGCGGCAATACCAAGGTCAAAGCGTGGAAAGATATTTGGGGCTCGGGCCAAGGGATTGGCGCGGTCACCGCGGTTGAAAGCGTGGCTGACCGTGTTGATCGGCTTGAAGCAGAATATCGCGCGGCGATTGCTGAACTCGCGGCGAAGACGGGTTAACGCCGCGCATATCTCCGATAGGGTGACGCACGAAATGGTGGTAGGATCAGTCGATCGCCCCTATAGCCTGATGACATTTGACTGATCCGTCTTTGCGAGCGAAGCGAAGCAATCCATACGATCGTGCGGCGCATGGATTGCCGCGTCGTTTCACTCCTCGTGGGAGACGAAAGTAGGTCAACTTAAAGTCACCAGGGTCTAAGGAGACACCATGCGGATCGAAATCGATGTTCTGCTTGATTACAATATCCCCGAACCACATGACGTGCTGCTCCAAATTGAGGCCGCCGCGATGGTCGATCAGGCGATTATTGCGAGCAGCCTCAGCGTTACATCGCCCGATCCACTGCGCGCGGTGCCTGGCGACGATTATATTGGGCAGCGAACATGGGCCAATGGCGACGGCCAGTTCCGTGTCGAATACCGCGCAACGGTTGACATCACCCGCCCCGTCATCGATTTTGACAGCCTCGGCGAAGATGCCCCGCGCGGGATGCCAGCGCACGTTACCCCCTATCTCATGCCAAGCCGATTTTGCGAAAGCGATGAATTTAGCAGCTTCGTTGCGCGCGAATTTGGTGATTTGTGGGGCGGCAAGAAGGTTATCGCGATGCGCGATTGGATCAATCGCAACGTCAATTATGTCATCGGATCATCGATTGGATCAACGACAGCGGGGGCAACGTTCATCCGCCGCGAGGGCGTTTGCCGCGATTTTGCGCAGTTGCTCGCCACGTTCGCGCGCGCCGCCAATATCCCCGCGCGACTTGTCGGCGCTTATGCCCCCGGCGTTGATCCGCCTGATTTTCATGCGGTTGTTGAAGTGTGGCTTGATGGCGATTGGCATTTGCTTGATGCCACCGCAATGGCAACCCAAGACGAAATAGTGCGCATCGTGGTGGGACGTGATGCGACGGACATTGCGTTTATGACCGTTTTCGGCACCGCGATGTTGTTTAACCAAACGGTATCAGTGACGCGGGGGTGATCGCCCTCACCGTGTTTTGGAGCGTGATGACATTAGGTTGATTCAAACTACGTCTACCCTGAGCTCGTCGAAGGGCTGCCCTTCTCTTGGGAGTCAAGGGCAACCCTTCGACAAGCTGGGAACCTCCATCAACCTCCACTTCGTCATTGCGAGCGTAGCGAAGCAATCCAGAAGGTTGCGGAAATGTGAGACTTTCTGGATTGCCGCGTCG